>CAYLPI010000183.1:0-7230 GCA_964385505.1 uncultured Bordetella sp. | reverse complement strand
ATTTTCCTATCGTTTTTTCCTATCGTTCATGCGTACTTCAAGGACCACCAAAGCCGCACCCCCAAGCGCGTCCTATGAGTCGCAACTGATAGTCCAGCTCAAAAACCCCAGGGAAGCCGCCGCATATATCGAGGCGGCAATCGATGAAGGCGATCAGGCGGGACTCATGCTCGCGTTGCGCAATGTCGCGCAAGCGCTTGGCGGTGTATCGGAAATCGCCCGCAAATCAAAACTCACGCGCGAAGCCACTTATCGCATGCTGTCCAAATCCGGTAATCCCGGGCTTCGCAGCCTGACCGCCATTCTTGGCGCAGCCGGGTTGCGTCTGTCGGTAAAACCGATAGTGAAACAGGCAGCGTAGAGAAAAGTATCCCTCGATTCTGTTTTCGTCGCATCTACCTAAAAAGCCGGGAAGTTGCAGCGGTAGCTGTATATGATCATAATATACAACAATGATTGATTTCGGCCGTATCGAGGGGTTTGACTGGGACGCCGGTAACGCGCGCAAGAACGAGCAGCGCGGCGTATCCCAGGCGGACGCGGAGCAGATTTTCTTTGATCCGCTGCTGCTCGTTGTTCCCGATGACGGACACTCGCTGGCCGAACCGCGATTCCACGGCCTGGGATCCTCCGCCGCAGCGCGACTGCTTCATGTCACATTCACGCTGCGTCAGGACGGCACAAAAATACGCATCATTTCCGCGCGTGCCATGAGCCGGAAAGAAAGGACCTACTATGAACAAAAAACCTAAAGCCAAAATGCAATTCAAGTCCGAAGCTGCCGAACGCACCTACTGGGAAGCGCACGACAGCGCCACGCTGGTCGATTGGTCCAAGGCAGAACGCGTAAGCCTGCCCAACCTCAAGCCGACCACGCAAAGCATTTCGCTGCGCCTGCCGCTTCACCTCCTTGAGCGCATCAAATCCGCGGCCAACGCCCGTGACGTGCCCTACCAATCCCTGATCAAGGTCTGGCTTGAGGAAAAAGCAAAGCAATCGGCATAGCAGGCGCCCACCCTAGAGAAGCAGCAACGCGTCAGCAGGAAGGAACGATGATGAACCGCAGCATTCGCATGTTCTCGCTCGTCACTGCCACCGCAGCACTCACCGCAGGCAGCACCGCAACATTTGCCGCCGACCTCGACGCCAAAGCCGTCACCTTCAGCCTGCCTGCCGACATCAAGTGGGTGGACAACGCCGCGCGCACCAACCAGACCGCGATCATCCACGGCGACCCTGACCTGACGGGGGATTTTCGGACCATTCTGATCTGGAGATAATGGCTTCTCAAACGAGGAGTCGGCATGAAGAAGAGCAGGTACAGCGAAGAGCAGATAGTCCGGATGTTGCGCAAGGCGGATCGTGACCCGGTGGTTGAAGTGGCCAAGCGACACGGGGTGAGCGACGCATCGATCTATGCGTGGCGCAAGCGGTTCGGTGAGATGGTTAGCAGTGATGTAAAGCGTCTCAATGCGCTGGCGGCGGTGACGACGACGATGCGTTCTTCCATCGGCCCGATCCGCGCCTGGGTGAGCGGCCCCTATACCTGCCTCGGCACCGACGGCTTCGGTCGCAGCGACACGCGTGCGGCCTTGCGCGATTACTTCCAGGTTGACAGCGCGTCCATCGTGCGCGCGGCGCTTGTTGCGTCGGCCTGACAGGCTATTGAAAAGGGCGGCAGAGCACGCCCGCTATAATCGTCTGACCCGTGCGCCGCATCGTTTTTTTGCAGCGCGACACCCTCACCGCCCGCGTGCGTCGCCCGTCGTTTGCGCACGAATGGGCCGAGTACGCCGATACCGGCGCCACCGAGCAGGCGGCGCGACTGGCCGGTGCCAGCATCGCCATTTCCAACAAGCTGCCGATGCCGCGCAGCCTGCTCGAGCAATTGCCCAGGCTCAAGCTCATCGCCATCTCGGCCACCGGCGCCAACCATATCGACCTCGCCTGCTGCCGCGAGCGCGGTATCGCGGTGTGCAATGTGCGCGGCTATTCGCGCCATACCCTGCCCGAGCACACCATGATGCTGCTGCTCGCCCTGTCACGCAGCCTGCCCGGCTATATGCACGATGTAGCGGCCGGCAAATGGCAGGCATCGGACAAGTTTTTTCTCGACGGCGCACCGATACAAGATCTTTACGGCGCGACACTGGGCATCATCGGCCGCGGCAGCGCCGGCGATGCCGTGGCGCGCCTCGCCGCCGCCTTCGGCATGAGGGTCTTGTTCGCCGAGCACCGCCGAGCATCCGGCGTGCGTGAGGGTTATGCCGCGTTTGACACGGTGCTCAAAAACGCCGACGCCATCACGCTGCACTGCCCGCTTACGCACGACACCGACAAACTCATGGGCGCGCGCGAACTGGCGCTGATGAAACCGGGCGCGCTGCTCATCAACACCGCGCGCGGCGGTCTCATCGACGAAACGGCGCTGGTTGAGGCGCTGGCCTCGGGCCACCTCGGCGGGGCCGGCCTCGACGTGCTGTCAGAAGAACCGCCGGTGCACGGCAACCCGCTGCTTGAGTTGCAACATCCCAACCTGATCATCACACCGCACACCGCCTGGGCCAGCGCGGGAGCGCAGCAACTGCTCGCCGACCAGCTCATCGACGTCATCGAGGCCTGGGTGCATGGCGTACCGCGCAACGTCGTGGCCTGAGCAGAGCGAAAAACGCCCGGAAAACCCCGACAGACGGGCCTTTCCGGGCGACGCACAAGATGATTGCGCTTACTTGGCGGGCGGCTTCGACGGCACTGCGTGGCCTGGGTGTGAGCCATGCTGGCGGTGACCGGCCTGCCCCTCGGGCAGGCTGATGCCCTTGTCCTTGGCGCGTTGTTGCATTTCAGCACGGTTCGCCTCGGCGAGTTTTTGCCGCGCCTCGGGCGTTTTCGCGGCACGCATTTTTTCGCGCATTGCCGCCTGCTCCTCCGGCGTCATCAATTGCGCCGCCGCGCCCGGCTCCGTTGCCCCGTGGCCCTTGGCACCGTGACCCATTGCACCATGACCCGTCGCACCATGACCCGTCGCACCATGACCCATGGCGCCGTGCGATGCGCCGCCCATCATCTGCTGATGCATCTCGGCCATCCTGCCCTGCTGCATGCCGCCCATCATTCCGCCTTCGCCCGGATGGGCGTGGGCCGACACCGCGGCAATGCCAAGGCCAAGGCCAAGGGAAGCGGCGATACCAAGTGCTACCGTAATTTTGCCTGCGCGTTTCATGTCTGATCTCCTGAGGTAGTTGGATGTGCCCTCGCGCCGGTCGGGTACCGACCGCATGCGCCGCGGACAGGCCCATTTGAACAGGGCGGTGTAAGCCGGATATGTCCGACAGGCGCTGTTTTGTAGCCCAATGTGGCAGGTCTGGCGCTTGATACAGTGCGCTACAAATCTGTTTGCCGACGCGCTGACACAAGCGGCGACAAGCAGGCATCATGGGCATCATGGATCACATTCTGATCGTTGACGACGACCCGGACATTCGCGAGTTGCTGGGCGATTACCTGCAAAAGCAGGGCTATCGCGCCAGTACCGCCGCCGATGGCCGCGCCATGCACGCCGCCCTCGCCCGCGGCCAGCCCGACCTGATCGTGCTCGACCTGATGCTGCCCGGCGAAGACGGACTGACGCTGTGCCGCGAACTGCGCGCGCACTCGGACCTGCCGGTCATCATGCTCACGGCGCGCGGCGAAGAGGTCGATCGCATCGTCGGTCTCGAAATGGGCGCCGATGACTATCTTGCCAAACCCTTCAACCCGCGCGAACTGCTGGCGCGCATCAAAAGCATCCTGCGCCGCAGCCGCGCGCTGCCGGCCAACCTCAAACCCGATCCGGCACGTGCCATCCGTTTCGCCGGCTGGCGTCTGGAACTGGCCACGCGCAACCTGGTGTCGGCCGAAGGCGTGGTGGTATCGCTCAGCGGCACCGACTTCAGGTTGTTGCGCGTCTTTCTCGCCCACGCCAATCGCGTGCTCACCCGTGACCAGCTTGTTGACATGACCCAGGGGCGCGACGCCGGCCCCTACGACCGCAGCATAGACCTGCAGGTCAGCCGCCTGCGCCGGCGCCTCGGCGATGACCCGAAGGAGCCGGCCATTATCAAGACCGCGCGCGGCGAAGGCTATATCCTCGCCGCTGCGATCGAGACCGAAGCCTGATGACGCTGCCGCGCCTGCTGCCGCGCTCCTTGTTCAGTCGCCTGGTACTGGTGTTTCTCGGCGGGCTGGTGCTGGCGCAGGGCCTGAGCCTTGCCATCATCCTGCAGGATCGCGGCGAATTGCTGTCGCGCGCGAGCGGCATGCAATCGGCGCAGCGCATCGCCGACATCGTCCGCCTGCTCGACTCGCTCGGCGCGCAAGAACGCCCGCGCATTGTCGCCGTGCTCAGTTCGCCGCCACTGCGCATCGCCCTGGCGGCCCAGCCGCCGGCACCAACGGCGGATGCGCCGGGTACGGCCACACAGACGGCGATGTTTGGCGCGCTGCTGCAACGACTGCTCGGCGCAGATCGTGCGCTCAAGCTCGTCGTACACGAGAACCCCGTCCTGGCAGGAGCCGGATCCGCCGGCCCGCCCTTCACCGGACACCAGGGCATGGGCGGGCCGGGCATGATGCGGTACTTTTCCGCGCCATCGCTGTCCTTTGTCGCGACCGTGCGACTGTCCGATGGCAGCTGGGCGAGTTTTGATTCGCGCATCAGCCCGGACAGCGCGAACTGGCCCTACCGCGTGCTGCTGAGTCTCATCATCCTGCTTGGCGCCGTACTGTTGCTGGCATTGGTCGGCGTACGCTGGATCACCCGTCCGCTGAAGACCCTGGCCGATGCAGCAGAAGAACTCGGGCGCGATATCAAGCGGCCGCCGCTCGCCGAAACCGGACCGCTGGAAGTGGCGCGCGCCGCAATTGCGCTCAACACCATGCAGGCGCGCCTGTCACGTTACCTCGATGACCGCACGCGCATCCTTGCGGCGATGTCGCACGACCTGAAAACCCCGATCACGCGACTGCGTCTGCGCGCCGAATTGCTCGATGACCCCGTGCTGAAACAAAAATTCAGCCGCGATTTCGAGGAACTCGAGGCGATGGTGGTCGAAACCCTCGATTTCATGCGCGGACTCGAAAGCGGTGAACCGGCGCAGCGCGTCGATATCAACGCATTGCTCGAGAGCTTGCAAGAAGACGTGCGCGAATCGGGCGGCCGCATGCAAATCACCGGTGCCGCGGCGGCACCCTGCGAGGCGCGACCACAGGCGCTGAAGCGCTGTCTTTCAAACCTGATCGACAACGCGCTCAAGTACGGCCGGATCGCGCATGTCGCCGTCGCCGACAGCGCCGAGCGCCTGTGCATCAGCGTCGGCGATGAAGGGCCGGGCGTGCCCGAGACCGAACTCGAACGGGTGTTCGAGCCGTTTTACCGGCTCGAAACTTCGCGCAGTCGCGACAGCGGTGGCACCGGACTTGGCCTGAGCATCGCACGCAATATCGCCGAACAACACGGCGGCACGCTGACACTGCGCAACCGCGCCGGCGGCGGCCTGGAAGCACTGCTGCTGTTGCCGCGCCGGTCGGGTGCGAACCGCGCGCCCCCGGTGGGCGCGGTGACGTGACAGTGCCATTGCATTTTTTTGGCGCAGCCCGGGTGCACGGCGTGTCACACAGCGGCGCGGCACGAGTGGAACGGCGCGCAGCCGTCCCTTCACAGCTTTGCGCGCCGCAGCCTTAGCGCATTGACGACCACGCTGACCGAGGACAGCGCCATCGCCGCGCCGGCGAACACCGGCGACAGCAACAGGCCGAAGGCCGGATAGAGCACTCCGGCGGCGAGCGGAATGCCGGCCGCGTTGTAGATAAATGCAAAGAACAGGTTTTGCTTGATGTTGCTCATGGTCGCTCGCGATAACGCCGCCGCCTGCGCGATGCCGCGCAAATCGCCCTTGACCAGAGTCACGCCGGCGCTTTCCATCGCCACATCGGTGCCGGTACCCATCGCGATGCCCACGTCCGCCGCGGCCAGCGCCGGCGCGTCGTTGATGCCGTCGCCGGCCATCGCGACTTTCCGGCCCTTGGCCATCAGCGCCTTGACATGCGCCGCCTTGTCCTCGGGCAGCACCTCGGCGATGGCCTCGTCGATGCCGAGCTGGCGCGCTACCGCGTCGGCGGTCTTGCGCGAGTCGCCGGTCAGCATGACCACGCGAATGCCGGCGGCCTTGAGGGCAGCCACTGCGTCCGGTGTCGTCTCCTTGATCGGATCGGCCACAGACACGATGCCCGTCGCCTTGTCGCCGATGGCAAAAAACACCACGGTCGTGCCGTCGCCACGCAGGCGGTCGGCCTCGGCCTGCCAGCGCCCGACATCAAGGCCCTCCTTGGCAAGAAAGGCCTGGCTGCCGACGCGTATCACTTGCGTATCCGCCGTGGCGCGCACGCCCAGTCCGTTGACTGCATCGAAGCCGGTGGCGGCTGCGGGCGCGAGCCCGCGTGCTTTCGCACCATCCACAATAGAGGTGGCGATCGGGTGCTCGCTCAGCGCCTCGACGCCGGCCACCAGTCTCAGCGCCTCGTTGACCTCGATGCCCTCACTCACCGCAATATCGGCGAAAGCCGGCTTACCCAGGGTCAGCGTGCCGGTCTTGTCGACCACCAGCGTGTCGATTTCGCGCATGCGCTCGATCGCCTCGGCGCTGCGAAACAGGATGCCCATGGTCGCCGCGCGACCCATCGCGACGGTCATGGAAATCGGCGTGGCGAGGCCCAGGGCGCAGGGGCAGGCGATGATCAGCACCGCCACGGCATTGGTCAGTGCGTAGGCAAGCCGCGGCTCGGGGCCGGCCAGCATCCAGACGATTGCCGTCAGCACGGCAATGCCGATGACGATTTGCACGAACCAGGCGGCGATCACATCGGCCAGGCGCTGGATAGGCGCCTTGGTGCGCTGCGCCGCCTGCACCATGTGGATGATGCGCGCGAGCAGCGTATCGGCGCCTATTTTTTCGGCGCGCATCAACAGCGAACCGTTGCCGTTGATGGTCGCCCCGGTAATCTTGTCGCCGGTGTGCTTGGACACCGGCACCGGCTCGCCGGTCATCATCGACTCATCGACATGACTTTCACCCGAGAGCACGACGCCGTCCACCGGCACCTTGTCGCCCGGCTTGATGCGCAGCGTGTCGCCGGCCTGCACCGACTGCAGCGGCACCTGCTCCTCACTGCCGTCGGCCTTGACGCGCCAGGCGA
>CAYLPI010000182.1:0-7253 GCA_964385505.1 uncultured Bordetella sp. | reverse complement strand
CTAGCGGGCCCGGAGTAATCCTAGAACGATCCCGGAACAATCCCGGAACAATCCCGGAAAAATCCCGGAAAAATCAGGCTGGAAATGCCCGCCTGGCGGGCGTTTCCAGCCGGCGCGCAGGACTACATCGGACTGCGGACCAGGCAGAAGGTGCAGGCCTGCCGCACGCCACGGGTGATTCTCGATGCGCAACGGAAGGCCTGGGACGCGGTGGTGACCGGGCGATCGGCTGAGAATGCGCTGTTCGCCAGGGTCGTCGCCTCGCAAAAGGCCCGGGCCAGACGCGTGGTGTACCGGCACAACGAGATCAAGGTCGATCTGCCGTCCGCGTATGTGCATCACTTTGGCCAAAATCCGCTGGCCTGACCCGCCGGCAGGGGGGCGGGGAGGCGCGACAGCGCGGGTGTGGACCCCGGTGGCTGGTGCCTTGCCACCCGCGGCCCCGATGCCCGATCATACTGATGATCACGGCCGGCTTTGCCGTCCGGCACCGAGCATGGCAACACCAAAAATGAGCCGGATGCGGCGTAGCCCGCACACCGGCTCACCCCTGCAAACAACCAAAGGAGCAACACCGCGATGTCACAAGCACTCAGCAAACTGGCCGACCTCGGTCTGAGCCTGCCGGTCGCCGCCGCGCCGGTGGCAAACTACGTCGGTTACACCGTCACCGGCAAGACGGTCTATATTTCCGGGCAACTGCCGTTTCAGGACGGCAAGGTCACCTGCGTCGGCAAGCTCGGCGCCGGCGTGACGATTGACGAGGGTTACGCCGCCGGCCGCCAGTGCGGCCTGAATATTCTTGCGCACCTGCAGGCGGCCTGCGGCGGCGATCTTGATCGGGTGGCAAAGGTGCTGCGCCTCGGCGGCTTTGTCAATGCGACGCCGGATTTTACCGATACACCCAAATGTGTCAACGGCGCCTCCGACCTGATGGTCGCGGTGTTTGGCGATGCCGGCCGCCACGCGCGCGCCGCCGTCGGCGTTGCCTCGTTGCCGGCCGGTGCGGCGGTCGAGGTCGATGCCATCGTTGAACTCAAGTAACAGCGGAGCGGCCCAAGAACCCCACAATCCGTTACTTCGGCTGGTCGGCGCTGGCGATGGAAACCGGAGGGGGCAAGCTGTTTTTTGATCCGTTTTATCGCAACTATTCAAGCTTGCAGTCGAAAAAGCCCTGCCGCACGCGCTGGTGGTCATCGTGCGGCCGGGCATGAGCATGGATGCGCAGAGCGGCGCTGTGACGCAACACACGGTGACGCAACAGCAGGTGACGCAACACACGGTGACGCAACAGCGGGCCGTGGCAAAAAGCGGCCTGAGCGCGGACCGGCGGTGGTGACGCGGGGCCGGCTAGGTCTGCGGTGTCGCCGGAAACAGCATGTCCAGTCGCGGTTTCCAGTGCGGCGTTGTCGTCCACAGCGGCATCGGCGCCAGTTCGGGCGCGAGCGTGCTGACGCAGCGCCATCCCAGCGCCAGCATGCACGAGATCACCGGCGGGCCATCCCAGCCTGACAGCGCAGCGATCGTGCCCAGCGTCGGCATGCCGGTGCCCAGCATGATGATGACATCGACGTCGGGGCGTTTCAGCACGGCGAGGGTGCGCGCCGCCGCTTCGGCCGGGATCGAGTAAATCGGGTGGAATTGGGTGTCGTCGGTGGCGGCCGCGGAAATGGCCGTGACCTCGAAGCCCTGCGAAGACCAGTAGGCGACACTGGCCTTTGACAAGCTCTCGGGGTAGGGCGAGGACAGGCCGATGCGCCTGGCGCCTAGCGCGCGGAGCGCGGCAACCACGGCGCCGGCCGCGGTAATCAGTGGTATGCCGTGGCGGCGTTCGATCGCCGCGATCAGCTCGGCCTCGCGCTCGCGCCCTACGAGGTAGGAGGCGCCGGTGCAGGCGACACCGATGCAGCCGAGCGGTGCGTTGGCGAATTGCGTGCAGGCTTGCTCAAGGTGATCAAAATAATCCACGAGCCGCGCTTCGAGGCTGTCGCACCGGCTGGTGAGCCTGCCGTTGATGGCCGAGAAACCCGGCGGCAGCAGACTCCAGAACTCCGGTTCGACCGTGGTGTTGGCCTGCGGCGTGAGCAGGCCGATGAGGCCGCGTGATCCGTATTCGATGCTCATGGCGTGATGGCCGGCGAACAAGCGAGTGTGAGGCCCAGGCGCGCGGCCGCGCCGGCGCAGGTGTCCACGGTGGCGACGCTGGCGAGGTCGGCGAGTGCGGCCTGGTGCGTCTCGCGGCGAAAGGCGCCGCAGGCATCGGCGAGTATAACGGTGTCGAATTCACGTGCGAAGGCGTCGCGCGCGCTGCTCGCCACGCCGCCGTTGGTGACAATGCCTGAAACCAGCACGGTGCTGATGCCGCGATGGCGCAGCACCCACTCGAGTTGGGTGTGCAGGAAGGCCGAGTAGGCGACCTTGTCAACGCAAAAATCCACCGCCGGCGACAAGACATCGACCATCTGCTGTCCCCATGACGCCGGGGCGAAATCAGCGCCGGCGAGAAAAGGGCGCAGGCGCCGCAGGTGCGCCGAGACGATGGGCTGTCCGCCGGCGTCCGGCCACAGCGTAAAGCGCGAGGCGGCAATGCACCCGCCGGCCTCACGCAGTGCGCTGGCAAGCGGCGCGACGACTGCCGGCAATGCCGCCAGATGCGGCTGCGACAAACCGCCGCGCGCATAGGCGCCGCGCGCGTGCAGAAAGTCGTTTTGCAAGTCGATGATCAGCAGCGCGGTGCGGGCCGGATCGAGTTCGCGCGCGGGAGAGTTCATGGCGGTGATGGGCAGGGCGTGACTGTGCGGGACGTTACAGCGCCGAGTATCGTCGATACGCGGCGCCCGTGCCTGGTCTCTGTCTGGCTGACGGGCGCCGCCGGCCAGCTTATTCGACCCTGATGTTGGCTTCCTTGACGATACGGCCCCAGCGCGTGATCTCGCTGTTGACATGGGCAGCGAGTTGCTCCGGCGTGCTGCCGATCACGTTCATGCCAAGGCCAAGCAGGCGATCCGCCATTTCCCGGGTCTGGAAAATACGCACCGTATCGGTGTGGATCTTGTCAATCACCGGCCTTGGCGTGCCAGCCGGTACAAAAAACGCAAACCAGGTGGCGCCGTCAAAGCCGGGCACACCGACTTCGGCCAGCGGCGCCACGTCGGGTGCGGTCGGTGAACGTTCCTTGGTCGAGATGGCGAGCGCCCGGACGCGGTTGGCGCGTACATGCGGCATCAGCGAGGTGACGGTATCGAACGCCACCTGCACCTCGCCGCCGACGATGCCCTGCATTGCGGCCGGCGCGCCCTTGAAAGGCACGTGCGTCATCTCGGCGCCGGTGATCGAGCGAAACTGCGCGATCATCAGATGCGCCGAGGTGCTGATGCCGGCCGAGCCGATGTTGAGCGCACCCGGTTTGGATTTTGCGAGGGCGATGAGCTCGGTGACGCTGTTGACCGGAAGGGACGGATGCACCACCAGCAGGTTGGGAATACTGACGAGCAGCGTGACGGGGGCGAAATCCTTTACCGGGTCGTAGGGCAGTTTGGCGTACAGCGCCGGGTTGGCGCCGTGGGTGCCGATATGGCCCATGAAAATGGTCAGGCCGTTGGCCGGCGCCGAGGCCACGGTCTGGGCGCCAAGAATGCCGCCGGCACCGGGCTTGTTGTCCACCACCACCGGCTGCGCCCATAGTTCGCCGAGTTTTTGCGCCAGCAATCGCGCCAGCGTATCGGTGGCTGCGCCCGGCGGAAAGGGCACGACAATGCGCACCGGCTTGTCGGGAAAGCCTTGCGCCGGGGCTGTGGCGGGAAACATCAGGCTTGCGGCCATCAGGACGCCTGATGCAAGTCGAAGGATACGGGTCATCGGTTCTCTCCTTGAGTGGGGCTGACCGCCGTAACAGTCAGGCGGGTCATGCGTGGTGGTTTAGTATCACGGGAGAGTATAGCGTTTCTTGCGCCGCCAGAGGCGCAGACGCCGCGGTGATGCCGGCGGCGATTGCGCGTGAGACAATCGCGCTGTGGTGTCCCGATACCACTCCCCGCGCCACCACGTCCGGGCCGCATGCAATCGTGCCGGTACGCCGCTGAACCAGTGGTGATGCCGGTGATACCTAAAATACAAACCTGATTTACTGTCCGATGCATTTTTTTGAAGTCGTGCTGTTCCTGTTGCTGTGTTCAGTCGCCCTTGGCTGGGTGGCGCGGCATTTCAATTTTCCCTATCCGATCGCCCTCGTGCTCGGTGGCGGCATGCTCGGCTTTGTGCCCGGCCTGCCGCAACTGGATTTTGATCCGCAGTTGCTGCTGACGCTGGTGCTGCCGCCGATTCTTTACCAGGCGGCGCTGCTCACCTCGTGGCGCGACTTCAAGGCCAACCTGCGACCCATCGGCCTGATGGCCATCGGCCTCGTCATCGTCACCACGCTCGCGGTGGGTGTGGCGCTGAAACTGCTGATTCCGGAATGTCCCTGGGCGGCGGCCTTTGTTCTGGGCGCCATCGTGTCGCCGCCCGATGCGGTGGCGGCGACGACCATCCTGTCGCGGCTCAAAATCCCGCGCCGCGTCGTCTCGGTGCTCGAGGGCGAGAGCCTCGTCAACGATGCTTCGGGACTGGTGTTGTACAAATTTGCGGTGGCGGCGGTGCTGACCGGGACGTTTTCACTGATCGAGGCGAGCGTGCAGTTTGTCGGCGTGTCGCTGGGCGGCATTGCCGCGGGCGTGCTGCTCGGCGGGCTGTTCATCCGCATCCACCGCCATCTGAAGGACCCGTTCATCGAGGTGCTGACCTCGCTTTCAATTCCGTACGCCGCCTACATTTTGTGCGAGTCTGTGCACATCTCGGGCGTGCTGGCGGTGGTGGCGGCGGGGCTGGTGCGCGGGCGCTATTCGCCCGAACTGGTGTCGGCCGAGACGCGCATTCTCGCGCGCTCGATGTGGAACATGCTGGTGTTCCTGCTCAACAGCCTGATTTTCATCCTCATCGGTTTGCAACTGTCGAACATCATGCCGCGGCTGAGCGATTATTCGGCGGCGCAACTCGCCGCGTACGCGCTGATCATCAGCGCCGTATCCATTCTGGTGCGCTTCGCCTGGGTCTATCCGGTGGCCTACCTGCCACGGGTGCTGGGCGACAAGGAGCACCCGCCCGGGCGCAGCGAAGTGTTCATCATGAGCTGGTGCGGCATGCGCGGTATCGTGTCGCTGGCCGCCGCACTGGCGCTGCCGGTCAGCATTGCCGGCGGTGCTCCGTTTCCGCAACGCGATCTGATCATTTTTCTGACCTTTGCCGTCATCGCCGTGACGCTGGTGCTGCAAGGCCTGACGCTGGCACCGCTGATACGCTGGCTGCAGCTTGGCACCGACTGGGGGCCGCACGAGGAAGGGCATGTGGCGCTCCAGGCCATGGGTGGCGCCGCCATTGCCGCCATAGACGAACTGGCGCAAAAGGACGGCATGGACGCGGCGCTGGTAGCGCGCATTCGCGCCGAGTTTGCCGAGAAGCTCGCCTCGCCCGGGGCACTGCCGGGCGCGCAAACACAATTCGGCATGGATCACGCGCGGCAGTTGCGGCGGGTGGCGATACGCGCCGAACGGCAGGAACTGATACGCATCTGGCGCGACAACCAGATCAGCGACGATGTGCTGCACCATCTGGAGGAAATGCTCGACTACCAGGAGTCGCGCTTGTAGCCGGTGGCGAGCAGCTGGAAACGCCCGCCAGGCGGGCATTTCCAGCACTTTGCATGAACGCGGCCTGTTCGACCGCAAGACTGACCGGGGAGTCAGGCCACGGCGACGGGGATCTTGAACTCGCGAATGCGTTTTTCCCATTCGGCCGGGCCGCTGATGTGGGCCGAGGCGCCGGTCGAATCAACGGCAACCGTGACCGGCATGTCCTTGACTTCGAACTCGTAGATGGCTTCCATGCCGAGGTCGGCGAAGGCCAGCACCTTTTGCTTTTTGATCGCCTTCGACACGAGATAGGCGGCGCCGCCGACGGCCATCAGGTAGGCCGCCTTGTGCTGCTTGATCGACTCGATCGCCGCCGGCCCGCGTTCGGCCTTGCCTATCATGCTGATGAGGCCGGTTTTTGCCAGCATGGTCTCGGTGAATTTGTCCATGCGCGTGGCGGTGGTGGGGCCGGCCGGACCGACGACTTCATCGCGCACCGGATCGACCGGGCCGACGTAGTAGATGACGCGGTTGGTAAAGTCCACCGGCAGTTTTTCGCCTTTTTCCAGCATGTCGCTGATGCGTTTGTGCGCGGCGTCGCGGCCGGTCAGCATCTTGCCCGACAACAACAGGATGTCGCCCTGTTTCCAGGCCGCCACTTGGGCTGCGGTCAGCGTGTCGAGGTTGATGCGCCTGGCCGAGGCCGCCGGCGCCCAGGTCACCTTGGGCCAGTCCTCGAGCGAGGGCGGGTCGAGTGACACCGCGCCCGAACCGTCGAGCACGAAATGCGCGTGGCGCGTCGCGGCGCAGTTGGGGATCATCGCCACCGGCTTGTTAGCGGCGTGCGTCGGGTAATCCATGATCTTGACGTCGAGCACGGTGGAGAGGCCGCCGAGGCCTTGCGCGCCGATGCCGAGGGCGTTGATCCGGGTGAACAGGTCTATGCGCATTTCCTCGATCTTGTTCTGCGGTCCGCGTGCCAGCAGTTCGTGCATGTCTATCGGGTCCATCAGCACTTCCTTGGCTATCATCATGGCTTTTTCAGCGGTGCCCCCGACGCCGATGCCGATGATGCCGGGAGGGCACCAACCGGCACCCATGCTCGGCACGGTTTTTACCACCCAGTCCACCACCGAGTCGGAGGGGTTGAGCATGGCGAACTTGGACTTGGCTTCGGAACCGCCGCCCTTGGCCGCGACCGTGACATCGAGTTTGTCGCCGGCGACGAGGTCGATGTGGATCACCGCCGGCGTGTTGTCCTTGGTGTTTTTGCGCGTGAACAGCGGGTCTGCAAGCACCGAGCCGCGCAGCGGGTTGTCCGGGTTGAGGTAGGCGCGGCGCACGCCTTCGTTGACGGTGTCGGCGAGGGCGCCCTTGACGCCCTCAAAGCGCACGTCCATGCCGATCTTCAGATAAACATTGACGATGCCGGTGTCCTGGCAGATCGGCCGGTGGCCCTCGGCGCTCATGCGCGAGTTGGTGAGTATCTGCGCGATGGCGTCTTTGGCTGCCGGCGCCTGCTCGCGCTCGTAGGCGCGCGCGAGGTGGGCGATGTAATCCTTCGGATGGTAGTAGCTGATGTACTGC
>CAYLPI010000181.1:4812-7329 GCA_964385505.1 uncultured Bordetella sp. | reverse complement strand
CATACATGCCGGTGATGATGTCGGCCACCGGCACGCCGGCGCGCTGCGGCCCGCCACCGGGCGCTTCATCGGGTTCGCCGGTGACACTCATCATGCCGCCCATGCCCTGGATCATGAAGTCGTAGCCGGGATGTTCGCGGTAGGGCCCGGTCTGGCCGAAGCCGGTGACCGAGCAATAGATCAGGCGCGGATTGATTTTCGCGAGGTCGTCGTAGCCGAGGCCGTAGCGCGCCAGGTCGCCGAATTTGTAGTTCTCGATCAACACATCGGCGCGCGCCGCCAGCTCGCGCACCACGGCCTGGCCCTCGGGCCTGGAGATGTTGAGGGTGATGGATTTCTTGCCGCGGTTGGCGGCGGTGTAATACGCAGACTCCGTTGTGTCGTTGCCCTGCTGGTCTTTTACCCAGGGCGGACCGAAGGCGCGCGAGTCGTCGCCGATTTTCGGTCGCTCGACCTTGATCACCTCGGCGCCAAGGTCGGCGAGGTTCTGTCCCGCCCAGGGTCCGGCGAGCACGCGCGACAGGTCGAGTACACGGATATGCGATAAGGGACCCGCCATGGAATTCCTTTGAAAAAAGTGAGGGGGCGTCAGCGCCCGACGAATCTCGGTTTGGTCTTGGCAAGAAAGGCATCCATGCCGATGCGATAGTCTTCGGTGCGCATGTGATCGAAGCCGGCGTCGATTTCCGATTCTTCGAGTGCAGCGGGCAGCGCCAGCAGGCGCCGGATGCGTTGCTTGTTCCAGCGCGCCACCAGCGGCGCGCCGGCGGCGATGCGCTTTGCCGTGGCGCAGGTCTCGGCCTCAAGCTGCGAATCATCGACCACGCGCGTCAGCAGGCCCTTGGAGAGGGCCTCGCCGGCGTCCAGCATGCGGCCCTCGAGCAGGATTTCCAGCATCACCGCCTTGCCGGCGAGCGGCAGCAGCGCGGCGAGCTCTTCATAGGCGATCGGAAAGCCGAGGCGGTTGATCGGCACGCCAAAGCGTCCCGAGCTGCCCGAGATGCGCAGGTCGCACAGGCAGGCTATTTCCAGTCCGCCGCCGGCGCAGGCACCCCGGATCATCGCGACGGTCGGGTGCCGGCAGTTGTCGATTGCGCTCAGCGCACCGTACACGTGCTGGCGGTGGTATGTCCGCGCCTGCTCGGCGCTGTTGCGCACTGTCGCAAACTCGGCGATGTCGGCACCCGCGGCAAAGGCCTCGTCGCCGGCGCCGCGGATGACGATGCAGCGCAGGCTGTCATCGTCCGACAGCGCATGCATGGTCGCTGCGAGCTCCAGCCACATCTGCACGTTGAGGGCGTTGAGCTTGCCCGGATTGCTGATCGCGACAGTGGCGATGTCGCCCTCGCGTGTGAGCAGGATGCCTTGTTTCATCGGAAGGCCGTTCGGTAAAACGCCCATTTTAGCCGATGCACCGGCGCCACCCGCGCAGGTTAGCCGCCGGTGCGCAGCGCGGTCAGCGCAATCAGCGCGACAAAACCCGAGCCGATGCCAAAGAACAGGTTGCGCCGGGTCAGCGCGAAATACACGACAAAGGCGACGGCGCAGGCGATCAGCCTGTCGGCGAGGGCGGCGTGTGCAAGCGTGCCGCCGGGCATGACGACGAGGCGCACGGTGAGCCCGGCGATCATGGCGTAGGCGACGCAGGCGACCCAGCTGAACACCGGGCTGGCGGTGTTGATGCGTCCGGACAAAAGCACGCCAAGGCCGCGCCAGAGGTAGCTGGCGAGGCCGCAGGCGATGACGAGCAGCGTCTCAGCCATGGCGCCGCCCGGTGCGCCGCAGCGCAAAGGCCAGCGTGCCGCCGATGAGGCCGCCGGCGAGCACGCTCCACTGCGGGTTGAAGGCATGAATGACCGGGCCGCAGATGGCGCCGAACACCAGTGCCATTGCCATCATGCGTTCGCGCAGGTCGGCCAGCAGCACGATGGCGAAATACAGCGGACTGAGGAACACAAAACCGATGCGCGCCAGCAGCGGCAGCGAGTCGGCGATGAAGAAACCGGCGCCGGTGGCTGCGATCGACACCACCCAGCCGGTGATGGCGAGTCCGGTGAAAAAGGACAGGCGCTCGGCTTGCGGTAATTCGGGGCCGCGGCGCATGACAATGGCCCAGCCGGTCATCGCGATCAGGTGTGCGGCGAAGTACTCGCGCAGGCGGCCGCGCTGCGCGCCGCGCAGGATGGGCATCAGCGTCACCGTCATCGGCAAAAAACGCATTGCCGAGAACATCACCGCGAGCACGATCACCAGCGCCGGCGCACCGACGCCCGACATTTCCATCAGGATGATCTGGCCGGGCAGGGCCCAGATCGCGGCGGTTGAGAGCATCGCCACCAGAACCGGGAATTTCATGTCGGCGGCAATCGCGCCGTAGCCGATGTAACCGGCGGCGAGCACCGCGGTGGGCACGCCCATCGCCTCGCGCACACCACGACAGAATCCGGTTGAGAACTTCATTGATCGCTGCGCCGAGACCCAAACAAGAGACCCAAACAAGAGACTCAGAGAAGAGAC
>CAYLPI010000181.1:0-4712 GCA_964385505.1 uncultured Bordetella sp. | reverse complement strand
AAGAGACTCAGAGAAGAGACCCAAAGAAAAGGCCTAAAGAAAAGGCCTAAAGAAAAGGCCGCAGGGATTGCCTGCGGCCTTGCAGCGTAACCGACGCGTCGCAGGGGCCGCGTCGCCGGGGCTGCGTAGCTACCGCCGGATCACAGATCGACCTTGACGTTCGCGTCCTTGATCACCTTGGACCAGCGGCTGATCTCGCTGTTGATGAAAGTCCGGAACTCCTCGGGCGGCATGCCGCCTGTGGTGGCAACCTGCGAGGCCCAGATGTTTTTCATATCAGGCAGGTTCATGGCTTTCACCGTTTCCTGGTACACGCGATCAACGATCTCCCTCGGTGTGCCCTTGATCGCCCACAGCGCGTACCAGGTGCTGACCACCATGCCGGGGACGCCGACCTCGTCCATGGTCGGCATGTCGGGAAACTGCTCGGCGCGCCTGGGTGTGGCGATGGCGAGACCGCGCAGCTTGCCGGCCTTCATTTGCGTTGCCGACGTGCCCATGCCGTCAAACACCAGGTCGATGGTTCCGGCAAGAAAGTCGGTCATCATCGGACCCGCGCCCTTGTAGGGAACGTGGGTCATCTTGGTGCCGGTGACGTGCATGAACAATTCCATGGCGAGGTGGTGCGCGGTGCCGCTGCCGGGCGAGCCGAAGTTGAGCTTGCCGGGGTTGGCCTTGGCAAAGTCCACCAGTTCCTTGATGGTCTTGAACGGGTGCTTCGGATGCACCACCATCACCTGCGGTACGTATGCGACCACGGTGATCGGGATGAAATCCTGCTCCAGCTTGTAGGGCAGCTTGGTATAGAGCGTGTCGCCGATGGTGTGGTGGACGGCGCCCATGAACAGGGTGTAGCCGTCCGGCGCCGCCTTGGCGGCGTTGGACGCGCCCACGGTGCCGCCGGCACCGCCCTGGTTTTCGATGTACACCGTCTGGCCGAGCGATTGCGTCAGCTTGGCTGCAAGCGGCCGCGCGAAGGTATCGGTGCCGCCGCCGGCGGGGAAGGGGTTGATGACGCGAATGGATTTGTTCGGCCAGGCCTGGGCCGACGCGACGGCCGGAGCCAGCGCAATCAGGCCCGCGGCAAGGGCCACAGTGATACGGGACAATACTTTCATGTTTCCTCCTTCGTTAATTACCAAAATGCCCGCCTGGTCCGGCGGGTCGCGATGCGATTCTTGTTTCTTCTGCCGCAAATTTTTATTGATGTTGCCTGCTGGATTGCCTGCTGGATTGTGTGCTGCATTGCGCGCTGCAAATAGCAATTTTCAGCCAGTTTGCCACAGCCTGTGGATTTTCTACCGGCCAGTGAATTGCGGTTTTTTCTTGGCCAGGAAGGCCTGATAGCCGGTGCGAAAATCCTCTGTTCCGAAGCAGGTGAAACCCTCGTCGTACTCGGCGTCGCTGAGCGGCCGCGGGTCGGCAAGACGTCTGGCGAACTTTTTGTGCCAGTGCGCCACCAGCGGGGCGCCGTCGGCGATGCGCTGCGCCGCCGCCATCGCCTCATCGTCAACGAAATGGTCGGGCACGACGCGCGTTACGAGGCCTTTCTCCTTTGCTTCCGCTGCGCCGAAAATCTGCCCTTCAAGCAGGATTTCCATCGCCGTGTTGTATCCGGCGAGCTCAATCAGGCGCTTGATTTCGCCGTAGGCCATGACCAGGCCGAGGTTCTTGATCGGCACGCCGAAGCGGCTCGATTCGCCGCAGATGCGGATGTCGGCGAGGCCGGCGATCTCGAGTCCGCCGCCGACGCAAATACCATGGATCAGCGCCACCACCGGATGCGGGCAGTTGGCGATGGCGTCTATGCTGGTATGCATGATGCGGCCGTAGGCGCGCGCCTGCTCGACATTGGAGCGCTCGTTGGCGAACTCGGCAATATCGTTGCCGGGCGCAAATGCGCGCTCGCCCGCGCCACGAATGACGATGCAGCGTATCGACGCATCGGCCGACAGCTCGGTGAACACCTCGCCCAGGCGCTGCCACATCGGCTTGGTCAGCGCGTTGAGCTTGTCCGGGCGGTTGAGGGTGACGGTGACGATGTGGCCGTCACGGTGCACCAGGATTTGGTCGGTGCTCATGTTCCGCCCATGCCTCCTATGCCGCCTTGCGTGCGGGTTTCGCCGCACATTCGACGAGGTAATCGAGCGCCGCCTGGGCGCCGCCCTTTTTGTGCGGCACGCCGGCGAGAGCGAGGCCCATCTCGACGCCCGACAGCGTGCCGGCGAGCGTGAGGTCGTTGAAGTCACCAAGGTGGCCGATACGGAACACCTTGCCCAGCAGCCGGCCGAGGCCCATGCCCAGCGACATGTCGTAGGCATCAAGAATGGCCTTGCGCAGCTTGTCGGCATCGTGACCGGGCGGCATCATCACCGCAGTCAGCGCGCTTGAATACTCCTCGGGTTCGGCGCACAGGATCTCCAGGCCCCAGGCGCGCACGGCGCGGCGCGTCGCCTCGGCGTGGCGGTCGTGACGCGCGAACACGTTGTGCATGCCCTCTTCTTGCAGCATTTTCAGCGCTTCGCGCAGGCCGTACAACAAGTTGGTCGCCGGCGTGAACGGAAAGTAGCCGGTCTTGTTGCTGGCGATCATCTCCTCCCAACCCCAGTACGACTTGGGCAGAGTCGAGGTCGCTGCCGCCTTGCGCGCTTTTTCGCTGACGCAATTGAACGACAGGCCGGGTGGCAGCATCAGGCCTTTTTGCGAGCCGGCGATGGTCACATCCACGCCCCACTCGTCGTGGCGGAACTCGATCGAACCGAGCGAGGAGATGGTGTCCACGAGCAGCAGCGCCGGATGACCGGCTGCGTCGATGGCTTTGCGGATCAGCGGAATGCGGCTGGTGGCGCCGGTCGAGGTCTCGTTATGTACCACGCAGACGGCCTTGATTGCGTGTGTCTTGTCCTCGCGCAGCCTGGCTTCGAGTAGTGCGGCGTCGGCGCCACGGCGCCAGTCGGTCGGTATGAGCTCGGTGACAACGCCCAGCTTGGTCGCCATCTTGTTCCACAGCGCGGCGAACTGGCCGGTTTCGAACATGATGACGCGGTCGCCCGCAGACAGCGTGTTGACCAGCGCAGCTTCCCAGGCACCGGTGCCCGAAGCCGGAAAAATCACCACCGGCTGCTTGCTCTGGAATACCGGCTTCAGGCCTTCGAGCACTTCGCGCCCCAGCACGCCGAACTCGGGGCTGCGATGGTCCATGGTGGGCATGTCCATCGCGCGCAATACGCGGTCGGGTACATTGGTCGGGCCGGGAATCTGCAGGAAATGGCGTCCGCTACGGTAGGTCATGGGGAGGGTTCCTTGGCGCAGCCTGATGTCGAAATTGGACGCTATTTTGTATTCAAAAATTGATTTTAGTCAAGCCTGCAGCAGCTTGATGAGTCAATTCTTCTTTAACGACAGTATATTGCGTCGCAACAACGGCGATGGACAATTTCCGGTTTTGAATGCAAAATACGCACCATGAATCAGCAATTACCGCCCAAACTGGCCCGCCGCCTGCTGCATGAGGACGTTGCCGAGCGCTTGCGTGAGCGCATCGTGCATGGTGAACTGGCGCCGGGTTCGCGCCTGAACGAGCGCGTGTTGTGTGCCGAGTTGCATATCTCCCGCACACCCCTGCGCGAAGCCTTCAAAACGCTGGCCTCCGAAGGCCTGGTGACATTGCACCCGGACCGGGGTGCCAGCGTTGCGCCCATCACCATCGCCACGGTGCGGCAGATTTTCGAAATGCTGGGTGCGCTCGAGGGCCTCGCCGGCGAGCTTGCCTGCCGCAACATCACCGACTCGCAGTACATGGAAATCCGCGCGCTGCACTACCAGATGCTGGTCCATCATGCGCGCCGTGAACTGGCCGAATACTTCCGCTACAACCAGCAAATACACATCCGGATCGTCGAGGCGAGCGGCAATCCCGTGCTCGACCAGACCTATCGTAATCTCAACGCCCATGTGCGCCGTGCGCGCTACATGGCGAATCTTTCACCCGAGCGCTGGGATCGCGCGGTGAAGGAGCATGAACAAATCCTCGATGCGCTGTCCGCCCGGGACAGCGCGCGTCTGCAGACGTTGTTGCGCGAACATCTCGGTCACAAAATGGTGGCGGTGCTCGAAGCGCTGCAGGCGCCTGACACCGCCCGCGAACCCGACAAGGAAGCCCAACCATGACCGAAGCCCTCAATATCGATGTGATCTCCGACGTCGTCTGCCCCTGGTGTTTTGTCGGCAAGCGCCGGCTCGAGGCGGCATTGGAGCTGTACGCAGCAAAATACCCGGAGCGGCCGGCGCCTGTCGTCACCTGGCATCCCTACCAGCTCAACCCCGACCTGCCCATGGAAGGCATCTTGCGCAAGGACTACATCGCGCAGAAATTCGGCGGCCGACCCTACCCGAGCGAACGCCTTGAGGGCATAGGCGCGCCGCTTGGCATCGCCTTTGCGTTCGACAAGATCATCCGCCAGCCCAACACCCTTGCCGCGCACAGCCTGATCGCGCGGGCCGGGCAAATGGGCATGCAGTCGGACATGAAAGAAGCCTTGCTGCACGCCTATTTTCTTGAGGGCGCCGACCTCACCGACGAGGCTGTACTGACGCGCATTGCCGAGGGCGCGGGCATGGACAAGGAGCAGGCCGAGGCCTGCCTCGACAGCGAAGAGGCGCGCGACATGGTTTCCGCCGAAGAAGACAGCGCGCGCCGCATCGGCGTGGAG
>CAYLPI010000180.1:0-7351 GCA_964385505.1 uncultured Bordetella sp. | reverse complement strand
GGTCAAGGCCAGCATTGCGATGAAGCGCAATCCGGCCGCGGCCGATGCCAGGGCGCCGCTGGTGCTAAACGGCGAAGAAGTCGAGCTGGTGTCGGTGGCCATCGACGGCCGCATGCTCGACGCAGCCGAATACAGCGTCAGCCCCGAACTGCTGACCATTGCCAGGACGCCGAAAAAATTCACGCTCGAGACGGTGGTGCGCATCGTGCCGCAAAAGAACACCAAGCTTGAGGGCTTGTACGGCACCAAGAGCGGGTTTTTCACGCAATGCGAGGCCGAGGGCTTTCGGCGCATCACCTATTTTGTCGACCGCCCCGATGTGATGGCGCGCTACACCAACACCATTCACGCCGACCGCGAAAAATACCCGGTGCTGCTCTCCAACGGCAACCTCATCGGCAACGGCGAGGAGCCCGATGGCCGGCACTGGGTGAAATTTGAAGACCCCTTCCCCAAACCCTGCTACCTGTTTGCGATGGTCGCGGCCAGACTCGACATGCTCGAGGACTGGTTCATCACAAGGTCGGGGCGCAAGGCGCGACTCGCCATTTATGTCGAGCCGGGCAAGCTTGACCAGTGCGGCTTTGCGATGGCCAGCCTCAAGAGCGCAATGAAATGGGACGAGGACGTGTTCGGCCTCGAACTCGACCTCGACCAGTACATGATTGCCGCCGTCGGCGACTTCAACTCGGGGGCCATGGAGAACAAGGGCCTGAATATTTTCAACACCAAATACGTGCTGGCCCGCCCCGACACCGCCACCGACGTCGATTACCAGAATATCGATCGCGTCATCGCGCACGAGTACTTCCACAACTGGACCGGCGACCGTGTCACCTGCCGCGACTGGTTCCAGTTGTCGCTGAAGGAAGGGCTCACCGTGTTTCGCGACCAGGAGTACGGCGCCGACATGTATTCGCGCCCGGTGCAGCGCATTCAGGAGGTGCGCAGCCTGCGCGCCATGCAATTCCCCGAGGACGCCGGCCCGATGGCCCACCCGATCCGCCCGGCCGCCTACATGGAAATCCGCAATTTCTACACCATGACGGTGTACGAAAAAGGCGCAGAGGTGGTGCGCATGCAGCACACGCTGCTCGGCGCCGAAAACTTCCGCAAGGGCATGGACCTGTACTTTGAGCGTCACGACGGCCAGGCCGTGACCACCGACGATTTTGTGCAGGCGATGCAGGACGCATCCGGCACGGATCTCACCCAATTCCGCCGCTGGTACGCGCAGGCCGGCACGCCGGTGCTCGAGGTTGCCACGACCTACGACGACAAGGCGCAAACCTGTACCCTCAAGCTCAGGCAGTCCTGCCCCGCGACGCCGGGGCAGGACGACAAACTGCCCATGCACATACCCTTCGCCATCGGTCTCGTTGATGCTGCGGGCGATGACATCGCGCTGCAACTCGAGGGCGAAGCCACGGCCGGTGCCGGCACGCGCGTGCTGTCGCTGCTCGAGCCTGTGCAGAGTTTTGTCTTTGTCAACATCAGCGCCAAACCGGTGCCCTCGATACTGCGCGGCTTTTCCGCGCCGGTCATCGTCAAGTATCCCTACACCGAAGCCGAACTCGCGCACCTGATGGCGCACGACGCCGACGCCTTCAACCGCTGGGAAGCGGGCCAGCGCCTCGCCACCAACCTCATCCTCGGCGGCGTTGCGGCCGCGCGCAAAGGCAGGGTGTTCGACATCCCGGCGAGTTTCCTGGGCGCTTTTGGCCGCGTGCTTGCAGATGCCGCAAGCGACCCGGCCTTTGCCGCCGAAGCCCTCAACCTGCCCTCGGAGACCACGCTGGCCGAAGACATGGACACAGTGGACCCCGACGCGCTGCACCTGGTGCGCAACAGCCTGCGCCGCGCCATCGCCACCACGCTCAAAAAAGAACTGCTCGCCTGCCACAAGGCGATGGGCAACAACGGCGCCTATTCGCCCGACGCCGCCTCGGCCGGCCGGCGCTCGCTGCGCAACCTGTGCCTGTCGTACCTGATGGAACTCGATGACCCGTCCATCCGCGCGCTCTGCTACCAGCAGTTCGAACACGCCGACAACATGACCGACGCCATGGCGGCGCTCACCACGCTCGCCAACACCGACTGCCCCGAGCGGCAAAAAGCGCTGGATGCCTTTTATGCCAGATGGAAAGACGAACCGCTGGTGGTGGACAAGTGGCTTGCCGTGCAGTCCACCTCGCGCCTGCCCGGCACTATCGCCAGCGTCAAGGCCTTGCTCGGCCATGCCGCCTTCGACATCAAGAACCCGAACAAGATTTACGCCCTCATCCGCGCCTTCGGCGCCGCCAACCACGTGCGCTTTCACGCCGCCGACGGCAGCGGCTACGCCTTCATCGCCGAGCGCACCATCGAGATCAACGCGCTCAACCCGCAGGTGGCATCGCGCATCGCCCGCTGTTTTGACCGCTGGAAAAAATTCGACACCGACCGCCAGGCCCATGCCAGGGCGGCGCTCGAGCGGATTCGCGACACACCCGGCCTGTCGCGCGACGTGGCGGAGATCGTCACCAAGGCGCTGGTCTGAATTGGCCTTCACCCGGAAACCCGCGCCTGGCGCGGCTTTCCAGCCAGGATGTCATTTTTTGAGTCACGCGGAGGCCGGGCGCAGAACGATAAAACGATAGGAAAAATCAATCCCGCGCCTTTCCCCAGGTACGCGCCTGTGGCCGTCTGCATAGCCCCAACGACGAGCTTGCAACGTCAAGTTAGAGAGTGGTTAATTCTTCGCTATAATAGTAAGCAACTGATTACTTACTTAACGAAAAATGAGCTCCGCCAAGAAACCACTTTCCGTCGCGACCCGTCTCAGCTCGGAAACCAGACAAACGCAAATCATCGAAACGGTGATTGCGCTTGCCGCCAAACACAGCCCCGCGCAGATCACGACGCAGGAGATTGCGGACGTGATCGGCGTCACGCAGGGCGCGCTGTTTCGCCACTTCCCGAACAAGGAGTCGATCTGGCTGGCTGCCATTGAGTGGGTTGAGAACGAGTTGCTCACCACGCTGGAGGCGGCTGCAAAACAGGCGGCAAACCCGATCGACGGGCTGCGGCAGGTGTTTTTCAGCCATGTCGACTTCGTCATCGCCCGGCCCGGCGTACCGCGCCTGATTTTCAACGAATTGCAGCAGCCGGCCGACTCGGCCATCAAGGCGGCGGTACGCAAGTTGCTCCAGCGCTATCGCCGACTTATTTCCGGCCTCATCGTGGCCGCCGCTGCAGGCAATGAAATCAATCGAAATGTAAATGTCAGTGCCGCCGCCACCCTCTTTCTCGGCTCGATTCAGGGGCTGGTCATGCAATCCATGCTCGCCGATAACGTGCAGGCCATGCACCAGACGGCTGAACAGATTTTCCCCCTGGTCCTGCACAGCCTGAAGGAAAGCCAATGAGCACACGTTTCAACCTGAAGAAAAGCCTGCTAATCCTGGCCGTCGTCGCCTTGCTTGGCGGCTTCGGCCTGATCGTTGCACGCAGCGGGCCGCTGGCACCAACCAAGGTGACGGTAACCGAGGTCGTTGAAGCCGATCTGTCACCCACGCTGTTCGGCGTTGGCACCGTCGAGGCCCGGCGCAGCTACCAGATCGGGCCGACCATCGCCGGCCGTGTGCAAAGCGTTGCCGTGGATGTCGGCGAAGCCGTCAAGGCCGGGCAAGTGCTGGCCGAAATGGACCCCATCGACCTTGATCAGCGCGCTACGGCCGGTGGTGCGGCACTGGCACGAGCCAGTAGCAGTATCGATGCCGCTGAAGCGCAACGACGCGACGCGCAGGTGCGGCTCAAACTCGCCGGCTCCAACGCCAGACGTTATGTCGAACTGGGTGACAAGGCCTTCGTTACGCGCAGCGTCGTCGACGGCAAGCTCCAGGAAGAACAGTCAGCGATGGCCCAGCTCAACGCCGCCGACGCCACGCTGGCCGGCACCCGCCAGGATCAGGCGCGCCTTGCGGCTGAACATGCCGGCCTGTTGGCGCAGCGTGCCAAAATTCGCCTGATCGCGCCGGTCGATGGTGTGATCACCGCACGCGATGCCGAACCTGGGTCGACCCTCGTTGCCGGACAAAGCGCCGTGCGCATGATCGATCCGGCCAGCCTGTGGATCAAACTCAGGCTCGATCAAAGCCGGTCCAGCGGACTCCAGCCCGGTCTATTGGCCAGCATTAAACTGCGCTCGCAATCGGGAATCACGTTCCCCGGCAGGGTCGCCCGCGTTGATCTGATCGCCGACAGCGTCACCGAGGAACGCATCGCCCAGGTCAGCTTCGAGCGTATTCCGGCGGCGCTTTCGGTCGGCGAAATCGCCGAAATCACCTTGCAGCTCCCCACCATCAGCAAGGCGCTTGTCGTTCCAAACGCCGCTCTCCGCTATCAGGGCGACAAAACCGGCGTCTGGAAACTGGTCGACGGCGGGCTTCAATTTACCGTGGTAAAACGTGCCGCCGCTGGCATGGATGGCAATATTCAAGTCATTGACGGATTATCCAAAGGCGAGCGCGTCGTCGCATACAGCGAGAAAGAGCTTACGGCCGACAGCGCCATCAAGGTCGTTACCGCGTTGACAGGATCGGGCAAATGATCAGCCTGGCCGGACGCGACATCCTCCATTCCTGGCCCAAGTTTGTTCTCACCGGCATGGGTCTGGGGCTGCTTATCGGCGTCACGCTGAGCATGGCCGGCATCTATCGCGGCATGGTCGATGACGCGCAGGTGCTGCTGGCCAACAGCGGCGCCGATCTGTGGGTCGTGCAGAAGAATACGCTCGGCCCCTACGCCGAGTCGTCCAGCCTGCGCGACGACGTCTATCGCGACATTCTCGGCATGCCGGGCGTGCAACGTGCGGCGAATGTCACCTACCTCACCATGCAGGTGAGCAAGAGCGGCGGCGCGAATGCCGACGAAGTGCGCGTCATGGTCGTCGGCTTCGAGCCCGGCCAGCCCGGCGAACCGCCCTATCTCGTGGCCGGCCGGCAGATCATGCGCAGCCACTACGAGGCGGTGGTCGATGTGAAGACCGGCTTCGTCGTGGGTGACCGCATCCGCATTCGCCGCCATGACTACACCGTCGTCGGCGTAACCCGGCGCATGGTCTCCTCCGGCGGCGACCCGATGATCTACATCCCGCTAAAAGACGGGCAGGAAGCTCAATTCCTCAAGGACAACGACGCCATCCGCAACGAGCGTACGCGCACCGCCGCCAATCCGGCGCTGAACCGTCCCGGCGCGCCCGGACTGCTTGAAGCGATCCAGTCGTCGCAAACCATCAGCCACAACGTCAACACCGTGCTGGTACGGGTTGCAGAGGGCCATTCAGCCACGGAAGTCGCGCGCAACATTGAGCGCTGGAAACACGTACAGGCACACACGCAAGCGGAAATGAACGAAATCCTGATCGCCAAGCTGATTGCCAATTCGGCGCGACAGATCGGCCTGTTTCTCGTCATCCTGTCCATCGTCAGCGCGGCCATCGTGGCCTTCATCATTTACACCATGACCATTGGCAAGATTCGTGAAATTGCCGTGCTCAAGCTGATCGGCACCCGCGACCGCACGATCGCCGGGATGATCCTGCAACAGGCGCTCGGACTCGGCCTGATCGGCTTCATGGTCGGAAAAACCGTAGCCACGGCCTGGGCGCCAGTCTTCCCCAAATACGTTCTGCTGGAGCCCGGCGACGCCGTACGCGGTTTCGTGCTGGTCATGCTGATCTGCGCAATTGCCAGCATTCTAGCCATCCGCGTCGCGCTCAAGGCCGACCCGGCGGCGGCGATTGGAGGCTGACGAATGAGCTCATCCGCCCTATCAACCCAAAGCGCCGGCCTCGGCATTTGCATCGAAGGCCTGCGCAAACGTTACGGCGAAGGCGACACGGCGGTCGAAGCGCTGCGCGACGTCAACATGATCGTCGCCCCTGGCGAAGTCGTTGGCCTGGTCGGTCCCAGCGGTTCAGGGAAAAGCACCCTGCTCAAGTGCCTGGGCGCAGTGATCGAACCGACGGCCGGCAAGATGTGGCTCGGCAGTCAGCCGATCTACGACAACGGCTGGCTGAACCGCGACCTGCGCGCCCTGCGCCGCGACAAGATCGGCTTTGTCTTCCAGGCCCCCTACCTGATCCCGTTTCTCGACGTCACCGACAATGTCGCCCTGCTCCCGATGCTGGCCGGTGTTGCCAACGATAAAGCCAGAGCCCGGGCGCTCGAACTGCTTACCGATCTTGATGTCCAGCATCGCGCCACGGCACAGCCCTCAAGCCTTTCAGGTGGCGAGCAGCAACGCGTTTCAATCGCCCGCGCACTGGCCAACCAGCCGCCGGTCATTCTCGCCGATGAACCAACCGCGCCACTCGACAGCGAACGAGCGCTCGGCGTCATGCGCATTCTCAATCGCATGGCCGCGCAACATCAAACCGCGATCATCGTGGTCACCCACGACGAGAAGATCCTGCCCACCTTCAAGCGAATTTATCACATCCGCGACGGGCAAACGTATGAGGAAGCGGGCGAAGGTCGGGAACCGTAATGACTGATGATTCGTTTTTCACGCAGCAATCAACAAAGGACTACGCCATGAACCGGAATCAATTCCTCAAAGTCTTGGGCATTGCAGCCATCGCCTTCGGTGCGCTCACCGTTTTCAGCGGTGGCCGTGGGCTGTTCGGCGGCGATGAAGAACGTGCCGGCCTGGGCAATGTCGTCGGCTTTGTGCTGTGGTTCAATTTCCTTGCTGGATTTGTCTATGTACTGACCGGCGCCGGGCTCTGGCTGAATCGTGCGTGGGCGCAATGGACGGCATCTGCGCTGGCCGTCGCAACGGGTTTGGTTGCCGGTGCCTTCGCCCTTCACGTCATGGGCGGCGGCGCTTACGAGATGCGTACGGCGGGTGCGCTGGTTCTCAGGCTTGGATTCTGGGTAGTCGTAGCAACCATGGCCGTTCGCTCATTTCGCAAAACCCGTTGAGAAGAGCACGTCCAGGAAAGCGATAGGGAAGTCAATCCCGCTCCTTTCCCCAGGCACCCGTCTGTGGCCATCTGCATAGCCCCAACGACGAGCTTGCAACGTCAAGTTAGAGAGTAGTTTGCCCCCGTGCCGCACGATTGGCAATCGCGTCGATCGCCAAACCCCGCCCCAGGGCTGGACGTGATCCGCGCACAGCGCGCGAGGCACGCGGCTGGCCAGCCGCGGGCCTCGCGCCTTCGTTACGCGATATCCGGAACCGGGTGGTTGGTCATTGGCAGGACACTGTTCACCGGCCAGGCCTCGGGCGGCATTGGTGGCGAGCGCTCCATCGCCTCGGGCTGCCACAACCCCAGGTGCTCGAGGATGCGCCGCACCACCAGCGG
>CAYLPI010000179.1:4928-7374 GCA_964385505.1 uncultured Bordetella sp. | reverse complement strand
ATCGTGGGGCACTGGTAGAGCCCGAGGACGGCGGGGAAATACGGGGGCTTGATGCGCGGGTGGGCGCGCTTGCCCTCCAGCGACTCGATCAGGCCGGTTTCTTCGCCGCAGATGTAGGCGCCGGCGCCGCGATGGACGAAGATCTCGCAACTGTAGCCCGTGCCGAGAATGTCGGGCCCCGCGAAATTCGCGGCGCGCGCCTCGGCGATGGCCTTTTCCAAAATCCGCGCGCCGTGCGGCATCTCGCCCCGGATGTAAATGTAGGCCTGCTTCACGTTGTTCGCGAAACAGGAGATCATCGTGCTCTCGATCAGCTGGTGCGGATCCTGATGCATGATGTAGCGGTCCTTGAACGTTCCGGGCTCGGACTCGTCGGCATTAACGATCAGGTAAATCGGTTTGCCGCTTTTGCGGTCAACGAGGCCCCACTTGACGCCGCAGGGGAAGCCCGCGCCGCCGCGACCGCGCAGACCGGATTTCTTGACCTCGTCGATCAACTCCTCGGGTTTGCGGGCAAAAGCCTTCTTCATGACCTCGTAGCCGCCGTGACGAAGGTAGCACGCGAGGTCGTTGGTGTAGCCGGGCTCGTCGATGTGAGCGAAGATGATGCGGCGTTGGGCGGGAGCGGGCATGGACGGAGAGAGGATCAGCGTGACTTGGCTTCGGCGCGGATTTGCGCGCTCAAATGTTTGGCTTTCGCGACATCCACTTTCTCATGGAGCTCGTCGTCGATCAGCACGACCGGGGCCGTGCCGCAGCTGGCGAGGCATTCGACAAAATCGACGGTAACCTCGCCGTCGGGGGAAATCTCGCCGCGGCGGGTGTTGAACTCCGCCTCGAAAGCCTCGCAGGTCTTGTAACCGCCGACGAGCGCGCAGGACAGGGTGCGACAGACCTTGATGTGGCGGCGACCGATGGGCTTCTGCCGAAACATCGGGTAAAACGTGATCACCTCGAGGACGTTGATGGGCTGGAGGTCGAGCTTGGCCGCGACCCATTCGCTGGTGGACTCGGGGAGATGGCCGACGTCCTCCTGGATGAGATGGAGCAACGGCAGGGTCGCGCTGCGCTTCACCGGGTAATGGGTGATTACCTCGTCGATCCGGGAGAGAGTTTCGGGCTTGAGATTCATCGGGCTGGATTCGCGCAAAACTATCACCGGTCGCACTCGCCCATGACGAAGTCGAGCGAGCCCAGCAGGGTCACGACATCGGAGATCATGGTGCCGGCGCAGACCTTGGGAAGGATGGAGAGGTTGCAGAACGAGGGGGAGCGGATCTTGAGGCGCCACGGCACGCCGCCGCCCTTGCTGACGATATAGAACCCGAGCGCACCCTTGGGATTTTCCGCCTCGAAATAAACCTCGCCGGCCGGCATCTGCGGGCCCTCGGTCACGATCATGAAGTTATTGATCAACTCTTCCATCGAGGTGAGAATTTTGTCCTTCGGCGGGGCGAAAATCTTGCGCGCGTCCTTCGCATACCAATCGCCGCCGGGGAACTTGGCGATGACCTGGCGGATGATCCGGACCGACTGGCGCATCTCTTCGCCGCGGCAAAGGTAGCGGTCGTAACAGTCGCCCTTGGAACCCACCGGCACGTCGAATTCATACTGCTCGTAGCCCGAGTAGGGCTTGTCCTTGCGGAGATCGAGGGAGGCGCCGGAGCCGCGGAGGTTGGGGCCGGTGAGGCCGTAGGCGATCGCATCGGCCTTGGTGATGACGCCGACATCGACGGTGCGATCGAGGAAGATTTTGTTGCGGGTGAGGAGCGAGAGCGTCTCCTCCAGCGCCGGCTCGAACTGGTCGCAGAACCCGATGACCCGGCCCAGCCAGCCCTCGGGCACATCGCGGGTGACGCCGCCGATGCGCGTGTAACTCGTGGTGAAGCGCGCGCCGGTGAGTTCCTCGAAGAGCTTATACAGGTGCTCGCGCTGGTTGAGCGAATGCACGAGCACGCTCCACGCACCGACATCGAGACCGAAGGCCCCGAGGCCCATGAGATGGGCGGAAACACGCGCCATCTCCGCCGTGAGCACGCGGATCGCCTGGCAACGGGCGGGCACTTCGAGGCCGGCGAGCCGCTCGACCGCGATGGCGTAGGCCATGTTGTTGGCGAGGGGCGCGAGGTAGTCCAACCGGTCCGTGTAGGGCACGAACTGGTTGTAAGTCATGTTCTCGGCGATCTTTTCGTCGCCGCGGTGCAGGTAGCCGATGACGGGGTCGCACTTCGTGAGGACCTCGCCGTCGAGTTCCATCTGGAGCCGGAGCACACCGTGGGTGGACGGGTGCGAAGGGCCCATCGAGAGGGACATTTTCTCCGCGGCGAACTCCTGCTCGGCGTCGGCGACTTTCGCCGCGCGGTCTGGAAAGGAAACTTCGGTGGCCATGGCGTCGGAGGGATCAGGCTGAAGGTTTCTCGGAGCGTTCGCTCCAGCTCTCGTCTTT
>CAYLPI010000179.1:0-4918 GCA_964385505.1 uncultured Bordetella sp. | reverse complement strand
GGGCTCAGCCTCGGTGAGGTTCATCTCGCCCGAGGAAGTCACGAACGGCCCGCCCATCATCGGGGCGGCGATCACCTTGGCCTTGGTCTCCTCGGCCACTTCCGCGTCGGGCAAGACGGTTTCGATGCCGGCCAACGGGAACTCTTTCCGCAGCGGATGGTAGGGATAGCCATCCCACATCAAGATGCGGCGCAGGTCGGGATGCCCGGTGAACTTGATGCCGAACATATCGAAGGCCTCGCGCTCGTGCCAGTTGGCCCCGGGCCACAGGGCGACGACACTCGGCACGGTCGGAGCCGCATCGTCGCCCGCGCAGGGAGCGGCCACCCGAACGGCGGCGTGCGACGTCGTCGAATAAAGATGATAAACGGCCGTGAAGCGCGGCGAAGCGCCTTCGGCCCAGTCGATCGCGGTCACATCCGAGAGCAGGTCGAACCCGGCGTCGTCGCGCAGGGCCTTGAGCACCGCGAAAATCTCGCTCGTCGGCACGTCGACGGCCGGACAGTCGCGACTGGCCCGGTCGGTGACTTGCGGAAATTTCGCCTTGAGGGCGCTGATGGCGTCGACGGAAGCGGACATCTTAAAAACGGCGTCGTCAGGAGGCTTAGGCCGAGAAGAGTTTGGCGGCCGAGTGCTCCTGCTTGATCTTGCTCTGCAGCTTGATCAAGGCGTCGAGCAACGCTTCGGGACGCGGGGGACAACCGCTCACATAAACGTCCACGGGAATAATGCGGTCCACGCCTTGGAGCGTGGCGTAACTGCGATACATGCCGCCGGAGCTGGCGCAGGCGCCCATCGCGATGACCCATTTGGGTGAGGTCATCTGGTCGTAGATGCGGCGGACGACGGGAGCCATCTTGTAGGTCACGGTGCCGGCGACGATCATGCAGTCGGCCTGCCGGGGGGAAAAACGCATCACCTCGGCCCCGAAACGGGCGATGTCGAACCGGCCGTTGCCCACCGCCATGAGTTCGATGGCGCAGCAGGCGAGACCCATCGGCATGGGCCACACGGAGTTGGTGCGGATCCAATTGATGACCGCATCGGCCCGGGAGACGATAACCTCGCCCTCGACCTTGCCGTTGTAGCCCATTTCGGAGTTTGCCGTGACCATGGTGTGATGTGATTCAGTCGACACTAATCTCGCGGACCGTAGCAGCCGAGATAGGTCGCGCAAGAGGCTTTTCGGGATTTCTCCCGGCCATAAGCCGGGCAATGCCGGAACTCGGAAAAAACTGGCGGAGCGGACGCGATTTCAACCCGAGCCGCCATAAGGCGCGGGCTCAATTGCTCACATGCACGGACGGCTTTGGGGGTTTCACTTCACACCCCAATCCTTCGTCAAGAGATCCCGATTGCCGGTGCCCCAGTCGTGCTTCGCACCAAGCCGGGCGCGGTCGTCGAAGATGGGAACGAGCGGATCACAGAGAGCGGCCGGGGATGATCGGGTTGGCCGCAAAGCCCGTCGCGGATCGAAGGCCGGAGGGCAACCGGTGCAAGAAAGGGCGGGCGGACATCGGGGGAATTCCAAGATGCCGCCAGCTCGTGGCCGCGTCTATTTCATCTCCAACTGCACACCGGGAGACCTCTGGAGGTCGGGTTTGGAGTTGGTTTGGAGGACGCGTCTCATCGCCCAGACCGTGCTCAGAAGCCGACGCCAACGCCGCCATCGACCGGCAAGATAACACCGGCCATAAATTTCGCCGCAGGAGACGTGAGATAGACGGCCGCCAGCCCAATGTCGTTCGGCTCGCCGAACTTTGCCATCGGGGTGGGGCTGAGGATCTTTTTCTCCCGCGCGGGATGCTCGTCCGGATCGCCGCCAAGGGCCCAGCCTAAGTCGGTGCCGGTAGGCTGGTCTTCGGGCCAGGCGTGCCGGCCGCCGCGGAAATAGTCCACGAGGTGTGCGATGGTGTGCGTGGCACCCGCCTGTTTCGCGAAGGCGAAGTTCTCGCGGTTGAGCATGTGCCGGTAAAGGCCGAGACCGAGTTTCATTGCGCGTGCCGAGGACACGCCGGCCTCATGATTCGGAACCACTCAGATCAATGACGCCCAAAATACTCATGCGGACTACGCGATCTCCAGCTGCACTTTCATCGCCGTGTTCTTCTCCGAAGCCAGGCGCATGGCTTGGTCTACGTCGGCCAGAGGCAAGACATCGCTGATCAGTCCGCGCAAATCGATCCGGCCGGCCTCGACCAAGCGGATCGCTTCGTCGAAGACGTTCCCGTAGCGCATCGATCCGATGAAATTGATCTCACGCACCATCAGCTGATTCGCGGGCAAAGGAATATCCTCCGTGCCGAGCGTGCCAATCTGCACAATCGTCCCGCCGGGCCGCACGAGGTCAAAAGTCTGCCGCAGCGCGGCTTTCGCCCCCGAGGCCTCGAACACGATATCAAAACCGTCACCGGCAATCTCCCGGACTGTTTCCGACAACCGGGGATCCGCTGGATTCAAGGCCGCATCCGCCCCGAGCTTGCGGGCCGTTTCCCGGCGGGTTTCCAGAATATCGCTCAAGGCCACCGGCGCCGCGCCGAACATCTTCGCGGTCATCGCCACGAGCAGTCCGATCGGACCGCCGCCGGTCACCAGCACGCGTTTGCCAGAGACGACCCCGGCCCGCTTCACGGCGTGGAGCGCGACGGCGAACGGCTCGAGCATGGCGGCGGTCGCGTCGTCGATGCCCGGAGGCAGGACGTGGCATTGGTCGGCACGCACGGTGACGAATTCGGCAAACGCTCCATCCGTCGGCGGCGTGGTGCTGGCGCTGCCGAGCATGATGGTTTGCCGGCAGAGATTGCCGCGCCCGCCTTTGCAGTAATCGCAGACCCCGCAGGACCGGGCGGGATTGGCGGTTACCCGCTCCCCCACCCGCACGCTGTTCACGCCCTCGCCGATGGCGGAGACCTCCGCGGCGAATTCGTGACCGAGGATAAACGGACGCGTCGGCACAAACGCGCCGCAGCAGCCATGGTCGAAATAGTGCAGGTCGGAACCGCAAACGCCGGCCCGCCGGACGCGCAGCACGACCATGCCGGGCTTCGGCTCCGGCACCGGCGCCGATTGCACCTTGATGGTTTTCGCGGCGAGCAGGACCGCGGCGCGCATCGTGGAACCCATGGCTTTATTCTTTAAGGGCGAGGTAGATGATCACGCGGGCAGACGGCGACGAACCCTTGTTCTTCAGCACCACGCGCAGCCAGTGGCCGAACTCGCGCACCGGAAAGGTGAGCAGTCCGGGTTGCTTTAGTTTCACGGGCGGGCTGCCCTCCGGCGTCCAAAAGAGCCCGTCCGGCGATATCTCCGCCGAAGCCTCAACACACCCGGTGAGGTCCAACGCTCGCACAAAGATGCGGGCCTCGCTGGCCCAGGGCACCTCGTAGGGCTCCGTGACCAACACGTCCGTGAAGGTCACATTGCGCTCCAGCACCGCTGTATAAGATTGCTTCATCATAAAGACATTTCACCGCGGGTTAACCTTGGCCCACGCCACCGCGTTGATCGCGGTCATGCCGCCGCCGATGTTCCGCAACGTCAGCGTGGCTTTCCCCGCGACCTTGGACTCGACGACGCCGACCTGCAGCCATTTGTGCGCCTCCAGGTGGTGGTCGACCCGCACGACCTGCGCTGTGACGCCGGCGGCAGTGAGTTCAAGTTCGACGGTCGGCGCGCGGTCGGCGGACGCACCATACCACTTCGCAAACACGGTGTAAGTTCCGGGCGTCAGCTCTGTCGCAAACGAGATTGCGGAGCCGCTCGTTCGCGCCTGTGCCTGTTTCAAACCCGCAAAGGCGAGAAATTCTGCGATCTTGGTTGGCTCGGTTTGCCAGCCGCCAACGGAAGTGACTCGGCTGGGATGGTCGTAGGCGACAAACGAACCGGTCTCTTCCAGGCTGCGTAACCAGCGCTTGGCGTCTTCAGTCGACCTTGGATTTGCCATCCGGCGGAACGTTTCGGAACCGAGGCCGAATGATTCGGGTTGCGTGGAGGTATTGATGGCGCCCTCCGCGCCGGGGTCGCGGACCGTCGAGGCGCTTTCGCTGCCGTTCTTTCGCCACTCCTCCAGCGGGAAATTGCGATCCCCTTTCTGCACCGGACCGCGCGCGGATTTCGCCAGCATGATGCCACCGCCGGTTCCCCGGCCCCAGAAAGTGTTTCCCGTAGACGTCCACACTTTTTCCGGATGCACCGCAATCGTTTCGAGGGAAAACTCCGCCCGGTCCGCGTAGTAGCGTATCCAAGCCCCCAGGCCGTTCACGATCGTATTGTTCCGAAGCACAATACCTCCGACGGAGTGCGTGCTCCAGCAGCCGAACACGACCGACGCGGTCGGATCATCACCGACCAGGTTGTCGGCAATCAAGGTGTCGCTACCCCCAAGGAGGCGAATTCCGCCGTCCCGAGTGTCGGAAATCACGTTGCCGCGGATGACCATCCGGCTGGTAAACCAATCCGGATAAATGCCGAAGGAGAGGTTTACTTTGCTGTCGCCGCCTTGATAGCCGACCCGGTAGATCCGGTTGTCGACCATGTGCGTCGGGGCGCAGAGCGGGTTCATCGAAGCCAAGTGAATCGCGCCGCCGTCGTTGGTGCGCTGGATGATATCGTGGATATGATTCGCCTCGAAGATATTCCCGCCCTGATTGCGAAACGCGAAAATCCCGTTGCGCGGCATGTCGTGAATATGGTTGAAACCGACGTAGTTCCCCTGCGCCAGCGAGAGGGCGAGAGGCCGGCTGTCGAGGTGGATTCCCGAGCAGTAAGCGCGCACCACGCCGCCATGGTGAATGTGGTTTTCGGCGATCACATTGCCGATGGGCGCGACCTCCTGCACCGCGGGAGAGGCATCGAAAACATCCTTGTCCGACAAGTAGGAGAAGTTCGGGCCGGTCAGCAGCACGCCACCCGCACCGCC
>CAYLPI010000178.1:0-7614 GCA_964385505.1 uncultured Bordetella sp. | reverse complement strand
TGTGGCAGCCCGAGGCGATGGAGCGTTCGCCACCCCTGCCGCGACGCGATTCAGGCGGCCGCCTTCAGCACGCGCCTCGACCAGCAGTTGATTCCAGTCATCGGGTGGATGGCCACTTTCCAGCATCTTGCGGAACACCCGGTAAGCGTCATCGCTGCTTTCGTACGCGCGCTTGGTGTCCGCATCGTTGACCCAAGCAAATACGATCACCTTGCTTGGTGCGTGGTAACGAAAAAACAGCCGGTATTGCTGAAAGAACTTGGCGCGGAACCAGTGCTTATGGTCGTCGCCCAGAGTGCTGCCTTGACGGTACTCTGGCCGTGTTGGGTCTTGAGGAATCACCTCAAACGCCAGCTTGGTGATTGCGGCCAGCCGCTTGCTGGCGTTCTTCTTTGCGTATCCGGCCGGGTCTTTTTGCTTGAATGCTTCGACCTGCCGTGTAAGCGCTTCAATCTGAGCGAGAAACAAGGGGTGAGCGAAGATCGTCCAGCCGCTGACGACGAGAGACGTTGGTTTGCCGCCGGTCATTCATCATCTGCCGACAAGGCAGCGTCTAGTTCAACGTCAATGCCGCCGACCAGCGACTGGATGCGCTGCAAGAATTGGGCATCAACCGTCTGGAGCCGTTCCGGATGGCTGGCAATGTCGCGCGCCAAGAAGCTCAGAAACTGTCCGAGCACCGGATCGTCACCTTCGGACACCCCGGCGCGCGTCAGCACAACCTCACCGCCAGGACGAATGGTGTAGTGGATCTTGTCCCGCTTGCCCAGGCTGAGGGCGCGGCGAACGGTTTCCGGCACCGTAGTCTGGTAACGGTCGGTCAGGGTGGATTCGACTTCAAGGGTGGCAGCCATGGCACGCTCCGATCAAAAGTGTGGATTTCATTCATGGTAATGCAATCGCCTTGTCATGTCAATGCAAGTGCATTACCTCATGCTTTTGCTGTTCTGCTCGCCATCTCGGATGGCAACTGGCTACCACCGGCAACCGCGAACCGCTCGGCGCTGGCTGTCCGCCCAATCCGGCGAATGTCCGCGAAAACGGCCAAATGATAGAAAATCTGGACTGTGTGCTTGCGGACGGACTTTTGTGTGGACAGCGGACGCGGGTTAAATGCAAGGGGCCGATGCGCATCATCGCGCTCATCGACGCCCCGTCCGCAGCTTTGATGTGCGCCAGCACGGCCTCGTCGCTCAAGCCCCTGCCAGGCTTTGAAGGCGCCTTGGACGCCCCACAGGCCATATGACCAAATATTTCAATCCCTTTATTGCATAAACCGGTATACCTACAGGAAATATTGCACATCATTCACTTGAGTGATGTCGTCTTAAAAAATGCAGAACAATTTAATCAAATGTCCAAGTGACGGTACGAGTCGAATTCAACACCACCCCTCCGGCATCAAGCTAAAGAAAGCATCAAATGCCCAACGTCAGTCTTTGAAGGTCGAACTTTGATTTCAATGTCATAGCCAAGCCGCGTTAGGCAGTCCATCAGTTTGCGCTCAGACAGGTTCGTGAAGTCGCCACGCATCATGTCAGAGACTTTGGGCTGGGTGATGCCCATGCGTTTGGCTGCTTCTTGCTGAGTCAGTCCACGACTTTTCATGGCCTTCCTGATTTCGATCACCAAGCCAGTTTTGATCTTAAGCTTTTCAGCATCAGCTAGGCCAAGGTCGGCAAACACGTTGCCGGAACCACGATGCACTTCAACGCCGTCAACAAGTCGTGTTTTCATTTCCGCAACCCCTTTACATACGCTTCGGCAATTTTCAGCCTCGCGTGGATGATGTCCATGTCTTCCTTGGGCGTGGCGATGCCGCGCTTGCTTTTCTTTTGGAAGCAGTGAAGGACAAACACTGCCTCGGCAAACTTGACGGTGTACACGGCACGGTAGGTGCCACCAACATCGTCTTCCACCACCTCAAGCACTCCTGCACCGCCAAAGCCCTTGAGCACTTTGGCTGCGTCGTGCTTGTCACCCGCCTACGAGCGACAAAGCGAAGCCGAAAAGCCGTCGAACATCGGAGGGCAAGGCCATCAAGTCTTTGTGGCTGCTACCGATCCATTCAAGTGGTTTTTCTTTCGTGGGCATGATCGAAATATACATGAACTGGTATATAAGGTCAATCAACAAGACTGCACCGCGTTTGGTGCAGTCGGTTACAAGTGCTTGTTACAGCCATCCTCAACCATGACCATCAGTCGTCATGTGCATCAAAAGCTGCATCGGGAAACAAGCGGATTTCACGCAGCGCGTCACAAGCCTGCTGCCACATCGGTTCCGGCTTCCACCAACTAGCTTGATGGCTGCGCCAGAACCAGTTGACCTTACGCGCCTGCTTGGTGTGCTTAAACGCATCTAATGCGGCTTTAGCGCCGTCCTGCCTGCACATGGCGAGGAACGCACGCTCGGTAAGTGGCGACAACTCTGTGCCAGCGCCAGCCAAGTCTGCAAAGCGAAACCGAGCAAATCGGTTGGGCATGCTGTTCAGCTTGTTCAGTGGTTTGCCCCGTAGCTTTTTGCCGCGCACCTCAACCCGTACGACTTCAATGCCATCCAGCTTTGGTTTCAGTTGCGTGATGGCGTTCGCCGTCAAAAGCTAAATCTCCTGCTCGCTGCGTTTGGCACTGACTTTCTTGACCATGTTGAGAATCGCCGCGTGAACGTGCTCCGCACTCTTGTCATAGGCAACAGTGAAATAGTCATCCCCATCCAGCGTTTTGTATCGCGAAACAAAGTAGGAAATTTTATCTTGGTTCATAAAAGCGCCAAACGTGTATTGGTTGACAGAGTTCCACCTACTCTCCGCGCATGCTGCGCTGGAGCCATGCAGGACTCAAGCGCCGAGATATAGGCCAAAGGTCTAGCTCATAAAACGTCTGGAAACGCGCGCCAGCCGGGCATTTCCAGCCGACGCGCTCGCGCACGGCAGCATTGTTGACGCTAGCTGCCGGGGCGGGACCCGGCGATGATGGCAAGCGCGACTCAGTGCAGAAAATCACCCTCTCCCTACCCTCTCCCGTCAAGGGAGAAGGAAAACCCACGCGAGTCAGCGTGCTCAGCGCGACAAGCCCATCATCGTAACGGTCGCGCGAAACAACGCGCTAGTCGGATCGGCCCATTCAATCACCGCATCAAAATGATTGCGCCCCGACAGTTCAAACAGCTCTGCCACATTGCCCTGCCCGCGCCAATACGCCGCCACCTCACGGCTTTGCCGCCGGTAGTCCGCCGTTTCCTTTGCCCCCACCGCCACCAGCAGCGGACAGCGCGACTTGACGCGCTCGCCGCTTCGCAGCAGCGACACCGCATCTACCATCTCCGGCGTGAACTTGAGGTTCTCGTTGCGAAACGACAGGCGCACCGGTTCGAGGTCGCCGAGGCCGCTCATGAAGACCGCGCCCTTGATGAGGTCGGCGGGGGCGCCGAAGTCCGTGGCCCAGTCGGTCATCAAGGCCTGGCCGACGAGGTTGGCGCCGGAGGAATGGCCGGCGATGTAGATGCGTGCCGGATCGCCGTCCAGTTCAGCGGCATTGCGCCAGACCCAGAACAGCATGCGCCGCACTTGTGCGCCCATGTCGGCAATGCTCACCGCAGGCACCAGACTGAAGTCGGCCACCAGCACGCAGGCGCCGGCGGCGACGTAAGCCGGGGCGACAAAGCCGCTGTCGTCCTTGGACAGCGCGCGCCAGTCGCCGCCGTGCAAAAACACCAGCAATGGCGCGCCCGGTTGTGCCGCGGCATAGACATCGAGGCGGTCGGTCGGGCCGTCGCCGTAGCTCGCTTCGGACCAGGCGAGGCTGGCGCGGGCCGCGCGCGTGGCCTCGGCGTATTGGCGCGTATAAATGCCGAAGTCCGGAACCGTGCCGCGGCTGTTGTACTGACGGTCGAGTTCAGCCTGGTCGTAGTCGCGCCAGATTTTGGGGGGTATTGTCAATTTAACCTGTCATTCCGAGCGTAGCGAGGCATCTGCTTTTCGATCAGAGCAAAAGCAGATGCCTCGGCCGTTGGCCTCGGAATGACAAATTCTTCTGCAGTGACAGCTTGTGAGCGCGTCATTTTTAAACGGGCATACGGTGCTTCCCGCGCCATGCCTATTCCGCCTTGGCGCCGGAGATTTTTACCGCGCGCGCGTTGCGCTGGCTGTCGGTGACGAGGAAGGCGGCGAATTCCTCGGGCGTGGAAGCCACCAGGTCATAGCCCTTGGCCAGCACTTCTTTCTGGTTGAACTCGGGCTCCTTGAGCATTTTGGTGATTTCGGCGTTGAGTTTGAGGATCACGTCGCGCGGCGTGCCGGCCGGCGTGAAAATCCCGAACCAGGCGTTGGCCGGCACATCGGGAAAGCCGCCCTCGGTAAAGGTCGGCACCTCGGGCATCAGGCCAAGGCGCGTCTTGCCGCCGATGGCGATGGCCTTGAGGCGGCCGCCCTTGATGTGGGCCATCGACGAGGCGGCGCCGGAAAAGGTGAGTTGCACTTCGCCGGCGATGGCTGCGGGCACCGCCTGCGGAATACCCTTGTAGGGCACGTGCACGACTTCAATGCCGGACTGGCTTTTGAGCATTTCCATTGCCAGGTGGGGCTGGCTGCCACTGCCATACGAGGCGTAGTTGAGCTTGCCCGGGTTGGCCTTGGCGTAGGCGATGAGTTCCTTCAGGTTGCTGGCCGGCACCGCGGGGTTGGCGAGCAGCAACTGGTTGAGCAGCACCAGTTGCGTCACCGGCGCAAAGTCCTTGACCGGGTCGTAGGGCAACTTGGCGTAGAGGTGCGGGTTCACCGAAATGGTCGAATCGGTGGTGAGCATCAGCGTGTAGCCGTCGGGCGAGGACTTGGCCACGCTATCGGCGGCGACAATGGTGCCGGCGCCAGGTTTGTTTTCGATTACCACCGGCTGGCCCCAGCGCTGCGTCAACTGGTTGCCGATCGCGCGCGCGATCAGGTCGATGCCGCCGCCCGCCGGATAAGGCACGACGATGCGAATGGTCTTGTTGGGATAGGCCTGTCCTGAGCCTGGCGAACTGGCCTGGGCCTGTGCGGGGGTGGCGGACAATGCGGCGCAGGTCATCAGCACTGCCGCGACAAAGGTTTTGCGAACGTTCATGCTGATGCTCCGAAGGATGAAAAAATTTGCAAACCGGCTGGAAACCCGCGCCAGGCGGGCATTTCCAGCCACTTAGATGTCATTGAGGCACGTTATTAAGCCAGGTCATTGCGCGCCCGGCGAAGCGATCGCGTGACCGGCTTCGGGCGGCGCGCTGAACGAAGGGCGTGCTTCACCGTGTACGCAGTGACGCCATGCTGTGACGGCCGGCGCGCGCAATGCATCACTGATATACAACCTTGACGTTCTCCGGCCGCAGCCAGTCGTCCAGCGACTGCAGCAGGCTGTCCTCGAGCTTGACCTTCCAATCCTCGCCCAGGCGCAGCTCGACCATGGCGCCGCCGTTGTTGTAACAGACGGCCACGACGCAGGCACCGTCGCCACTCTTGCGATACGGCGCGAGCAGGGTTCTGAGCTTGGCCGCAGCGGCCTTGCCGGCGCGCGAGGCCTCGCCGTTGAGCGACAGCTTGACACCGCGCGCGTACAGCGCGCGCGCCTCGCCGAAGTCGAGGATTTTTTCGGCATTGATGCGCAGCAGGCTCTCGCCCTCGCCGCGCGGGATGTTGCGCACCTTGACGTTGGCGATCAGCACGGCACCGTCCTTGATCTTGTCGCGGTACAGGTCATAGACCTCGTTATAGACAACGATTTCCTGGCGCGCGGTGTCGTCCGAGAGCTCGACCACGATCATGCGCCCGGACTGCGTTTTCATGGTGCGTATGGTCTCGACAAAACCGGCGATGGTGACCTCGCCGCCGCCGTAGCCGTTGCCGGCCATGCCCGGCAGTTGCGCCAGCTTGGCGCGCACAAAGCATTCGATGTCGGCCTTGAAGCTCATGAAGGGGTGCCCGGACAAATACTGGCCGAGACTGGTTTTCTCTTCGGCCAGTTTTTGCAGGTCGGTCCAGCGCGGCGCGTCCACCATCTGCGGCTTGTGCTCGTCGCCGCCGCCGCCCTCGCCACCGAACAGGCTTACCTGGTTGGCGTTGCGCTCGCCCTGCTCGGCCGCCTCGAGCGCAATGCCCACCGAGGCGAGCATGCTGGCGCGGTTGTCGTCGATGCAGTCAAAGGCGCCGGCGCGCACCAGCGCCTCGACGGTGCGGCGGTTGACCTGACGCTTGTCCACGCGCTCGCAAAAATCAAACAGGCTCTTGAAGGGACCGTCTTTCTTTTCGTCCCCTCCGGTGCGCGCCTTGACGATGGCCGCCACCGCCGACTCGCCGGTGCCCTTTACCGCACCGAGGCCGTAGCGGATGGTGCGCGTATCGACCGGCGCAAAACGGTATTCGCCGCTGTTGATATCGGGCGGCAGCACCTTCAACTGGTTGGTGCGCGCATCCTTGTAGAGGTCGCGCACCTTGTCGGTGTCGTCCATGGCGGCCGACATGTTGGCCGCCATGAAGGCCGACGGATGGTGGGCCTTGAAGTACGCCGTGTGATAGGCAACGAGGGCGTAGGCGGCGGCATGCGACTTGTTGAAACCGTAGCCGGCGAATTTTTCCATCAGGTCGAAAATTTCGTCGGCCTTGTCGGCGGTGAGGCCGTTCTTTGCCGCGCCGTCGCGAAAGATGCTGCGATGCTCGGCCATTTCTTCGGCTTTTTTCTTGCCCATGGCACGGCGCAACAGGTCGGCGCCGCCAAGCGAGTAGCCGCCGATGATCTGCGCCATCTGCATCACCTGCTCCTGATAGACCATGATGCCGTAGGTCTCCGAGAGGATGGTCTCGACGCGCGGGTCGGGATACCTGAAAGCGCGCCCGTGCTTGCGGTCGCAGAATTCCGGAATCAGTTCCATCGGGCCGGGCCGGTACAGCGCGACGAGCGCGATGATGTCGCCAAAGCGATCGGGCTTGGCGCGCTTCAACAACTCGCGCATGCCCTGCGATTCGAACTGGAACACCGCGCCGGTATTGGCGCTGGCGAATATGCGGTAGGACTCGCGGTCGTTGAGCGGCAGCGTCTCGAGCACGATGGCGGACGCCGGGTCGAGGCGCTTGATGTTGCGCAGCGTCCAGTCGAGTATGGTCAGCGTGGTCAGGCCGAGAAAGTCGAACTTGACGAGACCCACCGCCTCGACGTCGTCCTTGTCCAGTTGCGACACCACGCTCGTCGAGCCCTGCGCCGCATAGACCGGGCAGAAATCGGTGAGCTTGCCCGGCGCAATGAGCACGCCGCCGGCGTGCATGCCGACGTTGCGCGTCAGGCCCTCGAGCTGGCCGGCGAGATCCAGCAGCTCGCGCGTGTCCTCTTCGTTGTCTTCGCGCTCGGCGAGGCGCGGCTCCATTTCGCGCGCCATCTGCAGCGTGATGAGCTTGCCCGGCTGGAAGGGAATGAGCTTGGCCAGCTCGTCGGTGCGCGTGTAGCCCCACTCCATGACGCGGCCGACGTCGCGCACCACGGCTTTCGCCGCCATGGTGCCGAAGGTGGCGATTTGCGACACCGACTCGGCGCCGTACTTGTTGCGCACATACTCGATGACGCGGTCGCGCCCTTCCTGGCAAACGTCGATGTC
>CAYLPI010000177.1:0-7647 GCA_964385505.1 uncultured Bordetella sp. | reverse complement strand
CAAGGCGGCGCGCGCCGCCTTGCTCGGCCCCTGGGGCAAGATGGAAATGTCCGAGCGCACCGAACTGCTCTACGCCGTGGCGAACGAAATCACCCGGCGGTTTGATGAATTCCTCGAGGCCGAAGTGGCCGACACCGGCAAACCGCACTCGCTCGCCAAGCACATCGACATTCCGCGCGGTGCGGCGAACTTCAAGATTTTTGCCGACGTGGTGAAAAACGTCCCCACCGAGTCTTTCCAGATGGCCACGCCGGACGGCAAGGGCGCGCTCAACTACGCCATCCGTGTGCCCAAGGGCGTCATCGCGGTGATCTCGCCGTGGAACCTGCCGCTGCTGCTGATGACCTGGAAAGTCGGCCCGGCGCTCGCATGCGGCAACACCGTCGTGGTCAAGCCGTCCGAGGAGACACCCAGTACTGCGGCACTGCTTGGCGAGGTGATGAACAAGGTCGGCGTGCCCAAGGGTGTGTACAACGTCATTCACGGCTTCGGGCCCGGTTCGGCCGGCGAATTGCTGACACAACATCCGGGCATAGACGCGGTGACCTTCACCGGCGAGACGCGTACCGGTGCGGCAATCATGAAGACGGTGGCCGACAAGGTGCGTCCGGTGTCCTTCGAGATGGGTGGCAAGAACGCCGGCATCGTGTTCGCCGACTGCGACTTTGACGCGGCGATCGAGGGCATAGGCCGCGCCGTATTCGCCAACTGCGGCCAGGTCTGCCTCGGTACCGAGCGTCTGTACGTCGAACGGCCGATTTTTGACAAGTTTGTCGCGGCGCTCAAGACCAAGGCGGAGAGCATGAAGCCCGGACGTCCGGAGGACAAGGCCACAGGTATCGGCCCGCTGATCAGCCAGGAGCATCGCAACAAGGTGTTGTCGTATTACAAAAAGGCGAAGGACGAGGGCGCGACGGTGGTGACGGGTGGGGGCGTGCCCAAGCTGGAAGAGGCGCTCGCCGGTGGTTCCTGGGTCGAGCCGACCATCTGGACCGGGCTGCCCGAAACCTCGGCCGTGGTGCGCGAAGAAATTTTCGGACCGTGCTGCCACATCCGTCCCTTCGATACCGAAGAGGAGGCGGTCGCCCTTGCCAACGACACCGAGTACGGCCTTGCCACCACCATCTGGACAACCAATCTGTCGCGCGCCCACCGCGTCTCGGCGAAAATCGACGTCGGCATCTGCTGGGTCAACTGCTGGTTCCTGCGCGACCTGCGCACGCCCTTCGGCGGCTCCAAGCAGTCTGGCATCGGTCGCGAGGGCGGTGTGCATTCGCTCGAGTTCTACACCGAGCTGCGCAACATCTGCATCAAGCTCTGAGGCGGGCACATGATCAATCTGCGCGATATCCGCTATATCCGTCTCGGTACCCGGGATCTTGACGCGTGTGCCACTTACGCGACCAGGATCCTCGGCCTCGAGCCGGCGGGCCGCGACGGCGATGCGCTGTATTTTCGCGGCGACAACCGCGATCACACCATCGTCTATTTCAAGGGCGACGCGATGGACCATACCGCGGCCTTCGAGGTCGATGACAAAACCGAGCTCGACGCGGCGGGTGCCGCCCTTGAATCGCTCGGGCATGCCGTCACCTGGGGTACGCCGGACGGCTGCGCCCAGCGCCGGGTCGGCGCTTACATCACGTTCAAGGATCCGAGCGGCAACACCATCGACCTCGTGGCCAAGGCCCATTTCAGCGGCCGCCGTTACTTTGGCAGCCGCGATGCCGGCATCACCAGCTTTTCGCACATCGGCCTGAAGACGACGAACGCGTCGCGCGACGAAAAATTCTGGACCGGGGTGTGCAGCGCCAAGGTGAGCGACTGGATAGGCGATGCGCCGCTGCTGCGCATTGACGAGGTGCACCACAAGATTGCGCTGTTTCCGTCCAGGGTTCACGGCGTGCAGCACATCAACCACCAGGTGCAGGGCATAGACGACATCATGCGCTCCTATTACTTTCTCAAAGAGCAGGGGGTGCGCATCGTCTTCGGCCCCGGCCGTCATCCGACCTCGGGCGCGATGTTCCTGTATTTCGAGGGGCCGGACGGCATGATCTACGAGTATTCGTCCGGCGTGCGCACGATCACCAGGGAGCAGGAGGCCGATTACCGGCCGCGCCAGTTCCCGTTCAATTTCGAGTCTTTCTGCATGTGGGGTTCGCGGCCCGATATTCCGGAATTCCGCACGTGACGCCGTCACGTGAAGCGCAGGTGCTGGTGCGCCGCGCCGCGCGCGCGCTCGGACGATCCGGGCTGGCGCATGCCTACGGGCATTGCAGTTCCCGCCTTGATGCGGGGCATTTTCTGGTGTGTGCAGCGCGCCCGATGGGTTTGATTGCAGCCGGCGAGGACGGTGAGGTGGTGCCCGTCGATGGTCCCCTGCCCGAAGGGGTGCTGGGCGAGGTGCGCATCCACCAGCACATTTATCGCAATCGCCCGGACGTTGGCGGCATCGTGCGCAGCATGCCGCCCAAGACCATGTCACTGTCCACGCTGCGCCTGACGCCAAAGGCGCGCCACGGCACCGGCAGTTATTTCGCGCCCTGCGCACCGCTGTGGGACGATCCGCAGCTCATTCGCAGCGATGAGCAGGCGGCGGGTGTCGCGGCGCTGCTGGCCGGCGGTCGCGCCGTCGTCATGCGCGGCAACGGCCTGATCACAGCCGGTGCTTCGATCGAGGAGGCGGTGGTGTTCAACTGGTATCTGGAGGACGCCGCGCGGGTGGAACTCGATGTGCTGGCGGTGAGGGGAGCGGGTATCGAGGCGCTGTTCTCGGCCGACGAGGCCAAAATGCGCGCCGTCGGCAGCGGCCGCATCTACGAGCGCATGTGGGAGTACCTCACCCACGGCGATCCGGAGTAGGCGCGAGCGGTTTGTCCGGCGCATTGCACTGATATAATCGCCCGGTCCATCCGCACCACCACCCCTTGACAGAGGTTGCCGCACAGCGGCGCCTGGTATGCGCATCCTGCTGAGCAACGACGACGGTTATTTTTCTCCCGGCCTGGCCGCGCTGGCGCGGGCGCTGGTCCCCCTCGGCGAGGTTACCGTGGTGGCGCCTGAACGTGACCGCAGCGGTGCCTCCAACTCGCTGACACTGGACCGGCCCCTCAGCGTCAGCACCGCGCCCAACGGCTTTTTTTTCGTCAACGGCACGCCCACCGATTGCGTCCATCTTGCCGTGACAGGCTTGTTGTCGGAGTTGCCCGATGTCATCGTCTCTGGCATCAATCACGGCGCCAACATGGGGGACGACACCATTTATTCGGGCACGGTGGCCGCGGCGACCGAGGGCTATTTGCTCGGTATTCCATCGATTGCGATGTCGCTCAACGGCCGCGGGGCGCGCAATTTCGACACCGCCGGCAGGGTTGCCGCAGAACTGGTCGCGCGCCTGATGCGCCGGCCGGTGGCACAGCCGGTGTTGCTCAATGTCAACGTTCCCGATGTGGATCACGCCGCCCTGGAGGGCATGGCGGTGACGCGTCTTGGCAAGCGGCACAAGGCCGAGGCGGTGATCAAGACCACCAATCCGCGCGGCCAGACCGTGTACTGGGTCGGCGCGGCCGGCGGCGCGCAGGACGCCGGACCCGGAACGGATTTCCACGCGGTGGGCGTGAACAAGGTGTCGATCACGCCGCTGCAGGTCGATCTCACCCATAACCAGCAGATTGCGCTGATCAGCGAGTGGCTGGGCGCATGACGGTAAAAGTCCGCGGCATCGGCATGACCTCGCAGCGGACGCGGGACCGCATGGTCGAGCGCCTGCGCGAGCAGGGCATAGGCGACGAACGCGTGCTCGCCGCCATGGGCTTTGTGCCGCGCCACCTGTTTGTGGACGAGGCGCTGGCAACCCGCGCCTACGAGGATACGGCGCTGCCCATCGGGTTTGAACAGACCATTTCGCAACCCTATGTCGTGGCGCGCATGATAGAGACGCTGCAGACCGGACGCGAGCTGGGGCGCATGCTTGAGGTCGGCACCGGCTGCGGCTACCAGGCAGCGGTGCTGGCGCAGTTGAGCAAGGATGTGTTCTCGATAGAGCGCATCGCCGGCATGCTGGAGCGCGCGCGCAGCAATCTGCGGCCGCTGCGCCTGTCCAACCTCAGGCTGACACATGGTGACGGCTACCTCGGATTGCCGGCTGCGGCCCCCTTTGATTCGATCATCGTCGCGGCAGCCGCGCCCAAACTGCCGCTGGCGCTGATTGAGCAATTGTCGCCGGGCGGGCGCATGATCCTGCCCATAGGCTCGGGCGAGCAGTCGCTGTGCCTGATCAGCCGCACGGCGGACGGTTATACCGAAACATGGCTCGATCCGGTGCGCTTTGTGCCGCTGCGGGCGGGCAAGCAGTGAGCAGCCTGTTCAAAGCGTCGGTGCTCCGGCGCGCCGCCGCGCTGTTGTTGTCGGGCTTGCTGGCCGCGTGCGCCGCGCGTCAACCGGCACCGGTGATAGACCGTGCGGCAACACCTGCACCGCGTTCGGCGCCGCCCGTCGCGACGCCGGCTGCGCCCCGTGCCGCCGACCCCCGTGCCGCCGACCCACGTGCTGCTGAGACGCGTCCGGACACTTACATTGTCAAACGCGGCGACACGCTGTTTTCCATCGCGCTCGACAACGGCCAGGATTATCGCGAGCTGGCGCAATGGAACAATCTGTCAGACCCGAACCGCATCCAGATTGGTCAGGAATTGCGGCTGCGCGCGCCCGATGGCGCCGCCCAGGTCAGTCCCATCCGCATGCCGGGCGGTGTCGAGTCACGTCCCCTCGGGACGCAAGCGCAGGGCGATGCGCTGAAAACCGAGCCCCGGGCCGGCAAACGTCCGTACTCGGAAGAGAATGTCGCGTTGATGCAGCGCGGTACCGAGCCGCGCCCGCAAGCGCTGCCCAAGCCGGCGCCGGCACAGGTACAGGGGGCGCCGGCTGCAGACGATGAAGACAAGGTTGATTGGAGCTGGCCGGTTTCAGGCAGGGTGATTGCCGGATTTTCCGAAGCCACGAACAAGGGCATAGATATCGCGGGCAAACTTGGCGATGCGGTTCTTGCTTCGGCTGGTGGGCGCGTGGTGTACAGCGGGCAGGGTTTGCGCGGTTACGGCAAGCTGATCATCATCAAGCACAACAACACGTTTTTATCAGCCTACGCCCACAACAGGGACATCCTGGTCAAGGAAGGCCAGAACGTGGTCAAGGGTCAGAAAATCGCCGAGGTCGGCAACACCGATGCCGACCAGCCGAAGCTGCATTTCGAAATCCGGCGTCTTGGCAAACCGGTGGACCCGGCTAAATATCTGCCCGATCGTCCTTCCTGATTCAGGCAGGCGGTGCGCCGCGCAGATTCAGGCTTTGACCTGATCGTGCTCTGCGTCTGCCGGCAGTGTGTCCGGCGGTGTGCGGCGCAGGATGGAGGTATCCTGCTCCTTGCCCACGGTTTGGGCGAACTTGATGTTCTTGTCGATTTCCTCGATATACAACTGCTGCCCGCCGAAATGCTTGCCGGCATAGCTGTGAAAACCCTGCAGCTCGCCATTGAGGCGGCGGCTGGCGCCGGCGTAAAAACCCGGTGTTTTCATCACCAGATCGTCGCCAGAGGCGAAAATCACTTTTGAGTCGCCGTTGGGCATGGTCGCGCTGGCGATGCCGCCGGCGACAAACTCTGGATACAGCCGGTCGCGGCATTTTTCGAGATAGCAGCGGTCGGCCATCTGCGCAATGATGTCGGCCGAGCCGAGCAGGTAGCCGACGAGGCGCATGCTGAGATTGGGCATGGCGATGGTCGCGACCGGACGTTCATAGCCGGTAAAATGCACGAGGTCGGCGGCGGCGGCGCCGTATTCGGGCATACCCAGCGTGGCGAGGTATTCCCTGAGAAATTCCGCCCCGCGCGTGACATGGGTTTTGGTGAATTCGGCGCCGTTGCGCGCAGCCTCCGAACTCTTGCGCAGATAGCCGCAATCGTGAAACAGGGCGGTAACCACGCCGAGTTGAAACAAATCCTCGCCAATCGGGTCGGTGCTGACGCGACTGCGTTCATAGCCGTCGAGCAAACGGGCCATGGCCAGGGTCACGTCGAGCACATGCTTGATGTCGTGGTAGGCGGTATCGCAGGCCATAAAGCCCGGGAACTCGCCGCGATAAAGCCTGGCGACATCGTAAAAAGCACGGTCCAGCGGATCGGTCGAGGCGTTCGGATAGAGATCGAGAAAAATACGGTCGATTTCTTGCTGAACATTGCCGGGGTCGGTCGTGTTGACCTGCTGGCTGACGTCGTGGTCGTTGCTGTAAGTGTCCAACCCTTGCCCTTGGAAAACGCTGCTGTCTGGAATAACAGGCACCTAGGAAGTGTATTCCTGCCGCCCGTCAAACGCAAATTATGACAATGTCAATTTATATGACATTGTCAAATAAATCATGGCTTTAGAGTGAAGGGGCTAAAGTCCGTCTTGAGGTCGTAGTAGTCTTCCTGTTCGGCTTTTTTGAGCGCATTGACGACGGCGTAGGTGACCGGAGTGAATAGTACTTCCACACCGACTTTTACGAGGAACTGCGCCAGCATTACCGCCGGCAGCTTGTCATCGGGAATGATGCCGCTGCCGTAAAACGCCAGCGGGTAGAACAGCGCCGAATCGACGGCTTCGCCAAAAATCGTCGAACCTATGGTGCGCGACCACAGGTGCTTTCCGGCGGTCCATATCTTCATCTTGGCGAGAATGAAGGAATTGACGAACTCGCCGCAGAAATAGGCAAACATTGACGCCAGCGCGATGCGCCACGCCGTGCCGAATGCCACCTCGTAGGCGGCCTGGTGTTGCCAGAACGGTGCCGGCGGCAGGGCCACCACGACCGTCGCCATGACCGAAGCGAATGCGAGGGCGGCAAAGCCGGCCCAGATCACCCGCCGCGCCCGGCTGTAACCGTAAACCTCGGTGAGGATGTCGCCAAACACATAAGAGATGGGGAAAAACAACACCCCGGCGCCGAAGGTCACGACGCCGAGCAGCGGCAAATCCATCTGGCTGATCTTGGCCGGGCCGATCAGGTTGGAGCAGATAAGAATGGTGACGAATGCGGCCATTACGAATTCGTAATAGCGGTACTGCCGTTGCGGCTGATTCATGGCGAGACCTTTTTAGAATGCGGGTAAGGGAACCGCAGCAAAAAACGCCGGGCCGGGGAGGCACCGGATGGGAAACGACGCAATAATAATCGAAAGCGTCGCGTGATTCGATTATTTTGCCGCGATGGCCTGCTCACCCCTGACGGCGTTTGCGAGCTCGAGCACCGATGCAGCATAAAAACTGGAGCGGTTATAGCGGGTGATGACCCAGAAGTTCTGCAGGCCGACCAGGTACTCATCCGGCTGGTCGGGGGTTTCGAGCGGGATCAGCGCACACAGGGTGTCGCCGGGCAGGGCAAGGCTGGGCGTCACCCCGAGGCCACCGAGGTCTGCCGCGCGCACGCTGGGCTTGAGGCCGGCCTCCTGCAGGCTGCGCGTGCCATCGCCCTGCACCCTGGCGGCTACCGCCACGATGCCGCCGGCCTCCCAGCCGTGGGCTTTGAGGAAATTGGCGACGCTGCCAATGGCGTCGGCGGGGCTGCCGCGCAGGTCGGTCTCGCCCGAGCCGTCGAAGTCCACGGCATGGC
>CAYLPI010000176.1:5896-7655 GCA_964385505.1 uncultured Bordetella sp. | reverse complement strand
TGTGCGCGATGTGCGGTGTGCGCGCTGTGCGCGCGACGTCTGCCCTTCACCAAAGAGGAATGCCATGAGACCAATGCTTGTTTCCATGCTGCTCGCGCTGTCGGCGCTGGCCACCTCCAGCGCTGCGCCGGCCGCCGACTTTCCGTCGCGACCGATCAAGTTCATCGTGCCGTTCTCGCCGGGCACCGGCATGGACAGCATCGCGCGTCAGGTCGGCGAAAAAATATCGCAGAAATTCGGGCAGCCGGTGGTGGTGGAGAACCGCACCGGCGTGTCGGGGCATATCGGCGCAGAGCTCGCCGCGCGCGCGCCGGCCGACGGCCACACCTTGCTCGTGACCGCGCGCAATATTTCCATCACCGGCCTGCTCTATCCATCCGCGACATTCGACGCGGCCAAGGACCTGGTCCCGGTCGGCATCGCCGCCTGGGGCGGCACGACGCTGGTCGCCAACCCCAAGACCAAGTTCAATAATCTGCGCGAGTTGCTGGCCCAGGCAAAGGCCGCGCCGGGCAAGGTGACGTTTGCGTCGGCCGGCGTCGGCTCACCTTCGCATATCTCGCTCGAATTGTTCCAGGTCGCAACGGGCGCGCAGTTCCTGCACGTGCCTTACAAGGGCACCGGTCCGGCGGTCACCGACCTCGTCGCCGGACACGTTGACATCGCCTTGCTGGCGACGCATACGATCATGCCTTTTGTCACGCGCGGGCAACTCAAGGCCATCTCCGTCGCGGCGCAAAAGCGCCATCGGCTGGCGCCCGGTGTCCCGGCCTTGTCCGAGGACGGCGTGACCAATTTCAGCGATGACACGGCGTGGTATGGTTTTCTGGCACCGGCGGGTACGCCAGCCGAAATCGTGACCCGGTGGAATACCGAAATCCGTGCCGTCCTGAACTCGCCGGAGGTCAAGACGAGCCTGGAGAAAATCGGTCTCGATATACGTCCTTCGACCGTCGATGAAATGCGTGCCGTGCTGGTGAAGGAACGCGGCGAGATTGCCGAGATCATCAAGAAGAACAACATCAAGGGAGAGTAATCTCCGGCACTGCGGGTCGCCCTGCGGGGTTTACTCCGGGCTGCGCCCCGGGCCGCTGCCCTGGCGGCTTTGCGGCATGCGGTTGAATTCTTCGATGCAGGCCTTGAGCGTGGCGGCGAAGCTGCCGCTCTCGACATTGCAGTCCTCAAGGCGGCGCGAAGGCTTGCCGCCGGAGGGGCCTGCCTTGGGTTTGCTGAAAGCCGGATGCGATGCCCCGGCGAGGCGCAGTTTTCCGGCGCTGTTCTCGGCGGCGATGCGTCTGGCACGCTCTTCGGCAAGTTGTTTGTGCACCTCGGCCAGTTCTGCGGCCTGTTGCTCCAGTGTCTGCTCTGCCGCGGGCAGGGCGGCGTCGGCCGGCGGCGATGCGGCTTGCGGTGGCTGCGCTGCCGGTGCGCCGGACCTTGTGCTGATGGCCGCGGTCCATTGCTGCGGCGCGGCTTCTGCGGCGGGCTCTGGATGGTGACTCAGGACGAGATACGCGATGGCGCCGACGAGGACCGGCGTGATGCCGGCGCCGGCGATGATCAGTGACTTTTTGTGAAGTAGCACGCCCAGCCGGCCAAAGCGCAGCGGCGCAGCGGGGGCGTCCTCCACCGCGTCCTCCACATCGCCGCCTCCGCCTTCGTCTTCATCGCGCTGCTCCGCCGCTTCGCGCGGCTGCGCCTGCGCCGGGTTTGCGGCTGCGATGGGTTCTTTGGCGGGCGCGGTGTCGAACTCTGGCGC
>CAYLPI010000176.1:0-5796 GCA_964385505.1 uncultured Bordetella sp. | reverse complement strand
TTCGGGGACAACTTCGGGGACAACTGCGGGGACAGCTTCGGGGACAACTGCGGGCTCTGCCCCGGACGAAGCCGCAGACAACACGGTATCGGGGAGCGCGTCTGCGTTTCCGGCGTCCGGCGCGGGGTCTGTACTCAAGGCGATTCCGATTCCATTTGCGCACAAGGCGATATGCTGGATATCGGCACGCCGTGCCGGAACCTTAGCCCGGCGCGCAATAAAAATCCGCGCTGAAGACAGTCTTAGTGGATTTCGGGGTCGGGCACCGGCGCGGTGCCTTCAAGAAAGTCAAAATCGCAGCCGTCGTTGGCCTGCGACACGTGCCTGGCGAACATCACGCCGTAACCGCGCGCGTAGTGCGGCGCCGGCGGCTTCCAGGCGGCTTTGCGTTTTGCCAGTTCGGCATCCTCCACTTTGAGCATCAGCGTCCGCGCCGGCACGTTGATCTCGATGATGTCGCCGTCTTGCACCAGCGCCAGCGGCCCGCCGATGTAGGACTCGGGTGCGACATGCAGCACGCAGGCGCCGTAGGAGGTGCCGCTCATGCGCGCATCGGAAATGCGCAGCATGTCGCGCACGCCCTCCTTGAGCAGTTTTTTCGGGATCGGTAACTGGCCCCACTCGGGCATGCCGGCGCCCTGCGGGCCGGCATGCTTGAGCACAATGACCGAGTCCTTGGTGACCGGCAGGTCGGGGTCGTCGATGCGCGCCGCCATGTCGTTATAGTCGGCGAACACCACCGCCTTGCCGGCATGCTGGTGCAGGTGCGGCTCGGCGGCCGGCGGTTTGATCACCGCGCCGTCGGGTGCGAGGTTGCCGCGCAGCACGGCCAGGCTGTCGGAGCTGACGAGGGCCCTGGCAAGCGGCAGGATGACATCGTCGTTGAACACCCTGGCGTCGGCAATGTTCTCACCCAGTGTCATGCCGTTGACCGTCATGGCATCGGGCTTCAACAGGTCGCGCAGGATGGCGAGCATCGCGCGCAGGCCGCCGGCGTAATAAAAATCTTCCATCAGGTATTTGCCGGCCGGGCGCAGATTGGCGATCAGCGGGGTTTTACGCGCGAGGGCATCGAACATGTCGAGGTCGAGCGCGACGCCGGCGCGGCGCGCCATGGCGATCATGTGCACGATGGAATTGGTCGAGCCGCCGAGCGCGAGCACCGTGGTGACGGCGTTGTGCACGGCATCGGCGGTGATGATGTCCTTTGGCTTCAAGTCCTGCCACACCATGTCAACGATGCGCTTGCCGGTTAGCGTCGCCATTGCCGCGTGGCGCGAGTCGGGTGCTGGAATGGAGGCCGCACCGGGCAGTGTCAGGCCGATGGCCTCGGCCGCACTGGTCATGGTCGAGGCGGTGCCCATGGTCATGCAATGGCCGGGCGAGCGCGCAATGCCCTGTTCGATTTCCTGCCAGTCTTTTTCGCTGATGTTGCCGGCGCGCAGTTCGGCCCAGTATTTCCATGAGTCGGAGCCCGAGCCAAGTGTCGCACCGCCCCAGTTGCCGCGCAGCATCGGGCCTGCCGGCATGAAGATGGCGGGCAGGTTCATGCTGGTCGCGCCCATGATGAGCGCCGGCGTGGTCTTGTCGCAGCCGCCCATCAGCACCGCGCCGTCCACCGGGTAGGAGCGCAGCGCCTCTTCGGCTTCCATGGCGAGGAAATTGCGATACATCATGGTGGTGGGTTTCTGGAAGGGCTCCGAGAGCGTCATCACCGGAATCTCGACGGGAAAGCCGCCGGCCTGCCAGACGCCGCGCTTCACTTCTTCGACGCGTTGCTTGAAATGGGTGTGGCAGGCGTTGATGTCGCTCCAGGTGTTGAGGATGGCGATGACCGGCTTGCCAGCGTAGTCGCTGCGGTCAAAGCCCATTTGCGCGGTGCGCGAGCGGTGGCCGAAGGAGCGCAGGTCCTTGACGCCATACCAGAGGTGGCTGCGCAATTGCTCAGGTGTTTTTTTGTTCGACATGGTTTTCCCGGGAGCGAGAGAGGGCAAAGCGAAGGCGGCAAGATTACCGCAGTTGCCTGCGGTGCGGCGCTGTCAGGCGACGAAAAACTCGCCGGTTGTCGGACAAGATATCTCTTGGTGGGCCTGCGTGTGGGCCCCATGTGCGTATGTTTGCGGCAAGGCCGCCGCAAATACTGCGCTCGAGATTGAGCCGGGTTGCATTGATTGGGCCGGGCAGCGCAATGCGATGCTGCGGTGCGGAATTGACACTGTGCTGCGTGCCAATTAACATGTTCACATAACAAACATTTGTTCGCATATAGAACATTCGTCATGCGCACCGCGAATACGCATTACGGACGAATGTTCAATGCAGGACACAATAATATCCCGCGCAAATCGGTACCGCTGCTCCGGAGGAGGACACTACCGTGGTGAACAAGATTGTCGACTCGCTCCAGGCGGCGCTCGCCGGAGTGAAGGACGGTGCGACCGTGCTCGTCGGTGGTTTCGGCGGTGCCGGCATTGCGCGCGAACTCATTGATGCGCTGATCGAACAGGGTGCGCGCGACCTCACCGTCGTCAACAACAACGCCGGCAACGCTGATCAAGGCCTTGCCGCGCTGCTCAAGTCCGGCCGTGTCAAAAAAATCATCTGCTCCTATCCGCGCCAGGCCGACTCGTATGTGTTCGAGGACTTGTACCGTGCCGGCAAGATCGAACTGGAACTGGTGCCGCAGGGCAACCTCGCCGAGCGCATGCGCGCCGCCGGCGCCGGCATAGGGGCGTTCTACACGCCCACCGCCTACGGCACCGATCTTGCCAAGGGCAAGGAAACGCGCCTCATCAACGGCCGCAACTACGTGCTCGAATACCCGATTTTCGGCGATGTCGCGCTGATCAAGGCGGAGAAGGGCGATCGCTGGGGCAATCTCACCTATCGCAAGGCGGCACGCAATTTCGGCCCCATCATGGCCAGCGCGGCGAAGCTCGCCATCGCCCAGGTCTATGACATCGTCGAGCTCGGCGCGCTTGACCCGGAGGCCGTGATCACCCCCGGCATTTATGTGCAACGCGTGGTCAGGGTGTCGCGCGACGCAGTGAAGGCGGCGGCATGAGCATGACCAGGCGCAGCCGCGACGACATTGCAAAGCGTGTCGCGCAGGATATGTACGAAGGCGCCTATGTGAACCTAGGCATAGGCCTGCCGACGCTGGTTGCCAACCACCTGCCGCCGGGGCGCGAAATCATGTTGCACAGCGAGAACGGCATCCTCGGCATGGGGCCCAAGCCGCCCGAGGGCGAAGAGGACTGGGACCTCATCAACGCCGGCAAGGAGCCGGTGACGCTGTTGCCCGGCGGCGCGTTTTTTCATCACGCCGATTCCTTCGGCATGATGCGCGGCGGGCATCTCGACATTTGCGTGCTCGGCGCCTTCCAGGTGTCGGTCACGGGTGACCTTGCCAACTGGCATACCGGCGCGCCCGATGCGATTCCGGCGGTCGGCGGTGCGATGGACCTTGCCGTCGGCGCCAAAAGCGTCTGGATCATGATGGAGCACCTGACCAAGGGCGGCGAATCGAAAATCGTCACCAAGTGCAGCTACCCGCTGACCGGCGTCGGTGTGGTCAGCCGCATCTACACCGACCTTGCGGTCATCGACATCAGGCCGCAGGGGCTTTGCGCCTACGACCTCGTTCCCGGCCTTTGCTTCGATGAATTGCAGCGCCTGACCGGTGTCGCGCTCAGCGAAGGCCGCGCCAAAGCGGCCTGACCGGGGACGACATGGACGCCTTTGTCTATACCGCGTTGCCCGGCCGCGTCGTCTTCGGCCCCGGCTCGATCGAGCACCTGGTGCGTGAAATCGAATTGCTCGGGGCATCGCGCGCGCTGGTGCTCTCGACGCCGGAACAAAAGGCCTCGGCCGAGGACGTTGCGCAGCGCCTTGGCGATCGCTGCGCCGGCATATTCGCGCGCGCGGTGATGCATGTGCCGATTGAAACGGCGCGCGAGGCGCGCGACGAAGCGAAGCGCCTCGGCGCCGATTGCGCCGTCGCCATAGGCGGCGGTTCGACCACCGGCCTCGGCAAGGCCATCGCGCTCGAATCGGCGCTGCCCATTCTTGCCATTCCGACCACCTACGCCGGTTCCGAGATGACGCCGATTTACGGCATCACCGAGGCCGGCATGAAAAAAACCGGGCGCGACCGCAAGGTTTTGCCGCGCACGGTGATCTACGATCCCTTGCTCACGCTCGGCCTGCCCGCAGGTATGTCGGCAACGAGCGGCATGAACGCCATCGCCCACGCCCTCGAAGGCCTGTACGCGCAGGACGCCAACCCGATCATGGGCATGATGGCCGAGGAGGGCATACGCGCGCTGGCTGAAGGATTGCCGCGCGTGATCAAAACGCCGGCTGATGTCGGCGCGCGCTCCGACTGTCTTTACGGCGCCTGGCTGTGCGGGGCGGTGCTGGGCGCCGTGGGCATGGCGCTGCACCACAAGCTGTGCCATACGCTGGGCGGCACCTGGAACCTGCCGCATGCCGAGACCCATACCATCGTGCTGCCGCATGCCGCCGCCTATAACACTGTCGCCGCGCCGGACGCGATGGCGCGCGTGTCGCGTGCGCTCGGACTGTCCGGCGCTGCCGCCGCAGCGCCCGGCCTGTACGACCTCGCCAAGAACCTCGGTGCGCCGGTCGCACTCAAGGACATCGGCATGAAAGAATCCGAACTCGACCGCGCCGCCGACATTGCGGTGCAGTCGCCTTATTACAATCCGCGGCCGATAGACCGCGCATCGATTCGCAAACTGCTGGACGACGCCTTCCACGGCCGCCGCCCGGTCTGAGGACAACCTGAGGAGACACCATGGCCCGATCCACCGAAGACATGTTGACCGAGTCGGCGCTGACGCGCCTCGCCGATGACAGCGACCCGCGCTTCAAGACCGTCATCACGGCGCTGATCAAGCATATCCACGCTTTCGCGCGCGAGGTCGAACTGACCGAGGAGGAGTGGTTCGAGGGGGTCAAGTTCCTCACCGCCGCCGGGCAAAAGTGCGATGACAAGCGGCAGGAATTCATTTTGCTGTCGGATGTGCTGGGATTGTCGATGCTGGTCGATGCCATCAACCACCGCCGGCCCGACGGCGCGACCGAGAACACCGTGTTGGGGCCGTTTTTCGTGCACGGCGCCAAGGAAATCAAGAATGGCGACGACCTTTCCGAGGGCTGGGACGGGCAGCCGACGCTGGTGCGCGGCCGCGTGCTTGGCACCGACGGCAAGCCGCTCGCCAACGCGCTGCTCGACATCTGGCATTCGGACGACGTCGGCTACTACGACGTGCAACTGCCGACCTTCGAGGAAAAACAGTTGCGCGGCAAGTTGCACACCGACGCCGAGGGCCGTTACTGGTTCCGCACCATCAAGCCGGAGTTCTACCCGGTGCCCACCGACGGCCCGGTCGGTGTCATCCTGACGCGCATGGGCCGCCACCCCTTCCGTCCGGCGCACATCCATTTCATCGTCTCTGCCGACGGTTACGAATCCTGCGTCACCCACTTGCTCGTCAAGGGCGGCAAGTACCTCGATTCGGATGCGGTGTTCGGCGTCAAGGAGTCGTTGATCGTTGACTTCAAGCGCAACGAATCCGAAGCCGAGGCCAAAAAAGCCGGGCTCAAGGCGCCGTTCTACACCGCCGACTTCGATTTCGTGCTGCACAAGGCGACCGGCGGCAAGGTGCAAAAAGTCATCTCGCCAGCAGACGCGGTTTGATTTGAACGCCTCCGGATATTCAGAATTCAAGATCCCCCGTTCGCCCTGAGCTTGTCGAACGGCCTGTGGGC
>CAYLPI010000175.1:0-7721 GCA_964385505.1 uncultured Bordetella sp. | reverse complement strand
GGCATAGGTCTGGGCCGCGACGGGGGTGTTCTGGCGCGAGCGCAGTTCGTCCAATTCGCGCTGCAAGCGGTCGAGGCGGGCCTGCAGTTCGCGGTTCTGGCGCTCTGTTGCGGCGAGGGCTGCGCCGGCGTCGTAGTTCGTCACCGGCTGCTGCGTCACCGCCTGCACCCTCGCACCGGCGGGCGGCGGTTCGCTCGAATAATTGACGACGCCGCGCGCGTCCACCCAGCGGTAGAGCGCGGTTTGGGCTGCGGCCGGCAGGGCGAACAGAAGGCTACCCAGCAGCAGGGCGGGGAGCAGGGTTGGGCGGAAATGTTTCGGGCTCATGCTTGTTTGAACATGCCAAACGGTTTCGGTTTCGGTTTCGGTTCAGGTTCAGGTTCAGATAGTACCCTTCGCCGGACGCTTTTCACGCCGGTGCAGTGCGTGTCGCCGCAGCTGCAACCCATGCATAACGCACTGCGGGGCAATCGGTTGGCTGCCACGGGATGCTGCACTGCGCCTGCTGCACCGCGCAAAGGCGCAATGTCTGGGCGCAGGAACAATCCTGTAACATTACAGAAATACACTTGCACGTCCGGTGTATTGGTCCGGATTCGCCACCCTTTTTCCCGGAGGTTTTGCATGAATAAGTTCTGCACCGTGCTGTCCTTTTTATTGTCCGCTGTTGTGCTGCTCCCGGCCCCGGCGTTGGCGCTCGATGCGCGTTTCAAGGACGCCAACAAAGATTTGATCGCCGACGCCCCCGATGCCAAGGACCAGGTCGATCCTCCGGTGCTGGTGTTCGCTTACACCCCGGTTGAAGACCCGGCCGTGTACGCCAAGGTCTGGGATGGCTTTTTAAAGCACCTCGAAAAAGTGACAGGCAAGCGCGTGCAGTTCTTCCCGGTGCAGTCCAATGCGGCGCAAATCGAGGCCATGCGCGCGGGGCGCCTGCATATCGCCGGGTTCAACACCGGTTCGACGCCGCTCGCGGTGAACTGCTCGGGATTTGTGCCCTTTTCCATCATGGCCGGCAAGGACGGCCAGTTCGGCTACGAGATGGAAATCATCACGCACCCGACCAGCGGGATCAAGAAGATCGAAGACCTCAAGGGCAAGAAGGTGGCGTTCACCTCGGAAACCTCGAATTCGGGCTTCAAGGCGCCATCGGCGCTGCTTCGCAGCGAATACAAGCTGGAGGCGGGCAAGGATTACTCGACGGTGTTCTCGGGCAAGCACGACAACTCCATCCTCGGGGTGGCCAACAAGGACTACGACGCCGCAGCCATCGCCAACGAAGTCATGCACCGCATGATGGATCGCGGCGTGGTGAAGAAGGAACAGATCGTCACCATTTACAAGTCGCAGACCTTTCCCACCACCGGCTACGGCACGGCCTACAACCTGAAACCGGAACTGGCGAAAAAAATCCAGGAGGCGTTTTTCTCCTTCCCGTGGGCCGGATCCGAACTCGAGAAGGAATTCGGCAAACAGGGCGTGAGCAAGTTCTCGCCCATCACCTACGTCAAGGACTGGGAGGTGGTACGCAAGGTTGACGCGGCGATGAGCGTAAGTTACGCCTGCAAGTGAAGCCGGCCTGACCCGCGGCCCAAAGCTTGAGGTGGGGGTTGGCGTAAAAAAACAGATCGAGGCATCGCCATGCTGAAAATAGTAAACCTCGTCAAGCGCTACCCCACCGGCGACCTTGCGCTCGACAGCGTCAGCCTCGACATTCCGGCAGGGCAGGTGGTGGCGCTGATCGGGCCTTCGGGTGCGGGCAAATCGACGCTGATCCGCTGCACCAACCGCCTCGTCGAGCCGAGCTCGGGCAGCGTGTTCCTGGGCGACGCTGATGTCATCGACGTCACCGTCCTCGACCAGCGTGCGTTACGCCGCGCGCGCCGGCGCATGGCCATGATCTTTCAGGAATACGCACTGGTCGAGCGCCTTTCGGTGATGGAGAACGTGCTCTCGGGGCAACTGGGCTATGTCGGTTTCTGGCGCGGCTTTTTGCGCCGTTTCCCGCAAGCGGCCGTGGACCAGGCGTTCGAGACGCTCGCCCGGGTGGGACTTGAAAACATGGTTGACAAGCGCGCCGACGCGCTCTCTGGCGGGCAGCGCCAGCGTGTGGGCATCGCGCGCGCGCTGCTGCAAAACCCGGACATCCTGCTCGTTGACGAGCCGACGGCGAGCCTTGATCCGAAGACTTCGCGCCAGATCATGCGCCTCATCTGCGAAATTTGCGCCGAGCGCAGGCTCTCGGCGGTCATCAACATCCACGACGTGGCGCTGGCGCAGATGTTCGTGCAGCGCGTGATCGGCTTGCGCGCAGGCAAGGTGGTCTATGACGGCCTGCCCGGCGGGCTCACGCCGGAGGTGCTCACCAGCATCTATGGTGAGGAGGACTGGAATGTCTCGCGCGAGGACGAAGGCGACGAAGGCCCGCTCGCGCTGCCCCTGCCGCCACCCGATCGGAACCGGCTTGCCAGTGTCTGAACCCGAACGCCCGGGTGCGAAGGGCCGGAGGCAGCCATGAGCGCGCGCGCCTGGTCGGCGCCGCCGCTGATCGCCAGCCCGCGGCTGCGCTACGCCCTCTACGCGGGCACCTTGATTTACCTTGTGCTCGCCATCGGCACGCTGGAAGTGAACTGGGCGCGCCTCGCCGAGGGCTTGCAGCGTGGCGCGAAATTCGTCTATGCGTTTTTTAATCCGAATTTCGGTTCGCGCTGGGAGGAAATCCTGCAGGGCATGCAAGAGAGCCTGACCATGACGCTCACCGCGACCGTGGTGGGCATCATGATTTCAGTGCCCGTCGGTCTCGGGGCTGCACGCAACATCGCACCGTTGTGGATTTATTATCCCTGCCGGGCGCTGGTGGCCGTGTCGCGCAGCCTGCAGGAAGTGATCATTGCCATTCTGTTTGTCGTAATGGTCGGCTTTGGGCCCTTTGCCGGGTTCCTCACCATCAGTTTTGCCACCATCGGCTTCCTCGCCAAGCTCCTTGCCGAGGACATCGAGAGCATTGACCCGGGGCAGGTCGAGGCCATTCGCGCCACCGGCGCGAGCTGGTCGCAACTGGTGAACTACGGCGTGCAGCCGCAGGTGATGCCGCGGCTGATCGGACTGTGCCTTTACCGCCTCGACATCAACTTTCGCGAGTCGGCGGTGATCGGTATCGTCGGCGCGGGCGGTATCGGCGCGACGCTCAATACCGCCATGGATCGCTACGAGTACGATGTCGCGGCGGCCATCATGCTGATCATCATTGTCATCGTGATGGTCTCGGAGTATTCCTCCGGTTTCGTCCGCAAGTGGGTGCAGTAATGCCGGTCGATTCGAGAAGCGGCACACGGATCTGGCGGCGGCGCACCTCGCGGGCGCAGCTTGGCCTCTGGTTCGGCTGGCTGCTGCTCGTGGCGCTGTTCGTTTTTTGCTGGCGCGTGATGACCGAGGATACGCTGTGGCCCTTTGTGCTCGATGCGCCGCGCCAGGCGGGCGACGTGTTGTCCCGCGCCGTCCCGCCCAAGTGGTCTTACATCGACGTGCTGTGGCGGCCGCTCTGGGACACGCTCAATATCGCCACATTGGGGACCCTGCTCGCCATCGTGGCGGCGGTGCCCGTGGGCTTTCTCGCCGCGCGCAATACCACGCCGAGCACGCGCTTCGTGCGGCCGCTGGCGCTGCTCGTCATCGTGTCGTCGCGCTCGATCAACGCGCTCATCTGGGCGCTGCTGCTGGTGGCGATCCTGGGCCCCGGGCTGCTCGCCGGCATCATCGCCATCGCGCTGCGCTCGATCGGCTTCATCGCCAAGCTGCTGTATGAGGCGATCGAGGAGATCGATGCGAAGCAGGTCGAGGCCATCACCGCCACCGGCGCGCCCGCTTCGACCGTGGTCGCCTATGGCATCGTGCCGCAGATCATGCCGGCCTTTGCCGGGATCAGCGTCTTCCGCTGGGACATCAACATCCGCGAATCGACCATCCTCGGCCTGGTCGGCGCCGGTGGCATCGGGCTGCAGCTAGATGCTTCGCTCAACACCCTCGCCTGGCCGCAGGTGAGCCTGATCCTGCTGCTCATATTCGCCACCGTGGTCTTGTCCGAATGGGTCTCGGCGCGGGTGCGCCACGCCATCATCTGAAGCCGCGTCCGGCGGGACGGGGGGCGCAGGGCGCGTGTTAAACTTTGTGCAGTCTTCAACTGCACGCGCCCTTATTGTGAATGTCGTCATCCTCGCTGCCGGTCAGGGCAAGCGCATGAATTCCAACCTGCCCAAGGTCCTGCACCGCCTCGCCGGCCTGCCGCTGCTGGCGCATGTGCTGGCGGCAGCGCGCGCCCTCAAGCCGGCGCGCATTGTCGTGGTGTACGGCCACGGCGGCGAAAAGGTGCGCGCGCAGTTTGCCGCCGACGCCGATGTCGGCTGGGTCAAGCAGGAGCCGCAACTGGGCACCGGCCATGCGGTGACGCAGGCGCTGCCGCTGCTCGATGAATCACGCCCGACGCTGGTCTTGTATGGCGACGTGCCGCTCATTCGCGCGGCAACGCTGTTGCAACTGCTCGATGTCGCCGGCGATGGCGTGGGCCTGCTGACGGTGGAGCCGGACGACCCCGAGGGCTACGGCCGCATCGTGCGCAGCCGTGGCAGGGTAACGCGCATCGTCGAGGAAAAAGACGCCACCGACAAGCAGCGCGCAATCACCGAGGTCAACACCGGCATCATCGTCGCGCCGACCCGCAAACTCAAGGCCTGGCTTGGCGCGCTCAAGAACAACAACGCACAAAAAGAGTATTACCTGACCGATGTCATCGCCGCCGCCGTCTCCGACAAGGTGGCGGTCGAGACCGCGCAACCCGCTTCGGACTGGGAGACGCTGGGCGTCAACACCAAGACCCACCTCGCCGACCTGGAGCGTTTTTACCAGTACGAAATCGCCAGCGCGCTGCTCGACGCCGGCGTTACCCTGGCCGACCCCGACCGTATTGATGTGCGCGGCAAGCTGACTTTCGGCCGCGACGTGTCCATAGACATCAACTGCATTTTCGAGGGCGAGGTGACGCTGGGTGACGGCGTCAGTGTCGGTGCGCAATGCGTGCTCAAGAACGTGCGCGTCGCCGCCGGCACGCGCATCGAGCCCTTTTGCCATATCGAGGACGCCGTGATCGGCGCCAATTGCCGCCTCGGGCCTTACGCGCGCATTCGTCCGGGCAGCGTGCTCGCCGAGGACGTGCACATCGGCAATTTCACCGAGGTCAAGAACAGCGACATCGGCGCCGGCTCCAAGGCCAACCACCTTGCCTATGTCGGCGACAGCAGCGTGGGTCGCAACGTCAACATCGGCGCCGGCACTATTACCTGCAATTACGACGGCGCCAACAAGCACCGCACCATCATCGAGGACGATGTGTTCATCGGTTCGGACACGCAACTCGTCGCGCCGGTGCGCGTTGGCCGCGGCGCCACGCTGGGCGCGGGCACCACGCTGACCAAGGATGCGCCGCCCGGCGAACTGACGGTGTCGCGCGCCAAACAGGTCAGCATTCCCGGCTGGAAGCGCCCGGTCAAAGTCAAAAAACCGGATTGATGGACAAGCTTCAGCATGAGATGCAGCACACGCTCAATGAGCTGCTGCTGCTCAGCGGCGACCAGCTGGTGGTGGCCTGCCAGCAACGCATCGCCGGCTTGCTGGCCGAACCGCAGTACGCCGACCCGCGCCGCCTTGAACGCTTTGGCTTCAAGGGCTATTCGCAGCAGGACGAAGACGGCATGCTGCAGGAGATTTTCCGGCGCATCGGCGCCAGCGACCGGCGCTTTGTCGAAATCGGCGTCGGTGACGGCCTGGAGAACAACACGCTTTACCTGCTGCAACAGGGCTGGACCGGCGTGTGGATGGAAGCCGACCAGGACAAGTGCGCGGCCATACGCGCGTGCTTCGCCGGACCGCTTGCCGGCGGCGACCTGCAACTGACACAGGCCATCGTCAACACCGGCAACATCAACGATTTGATCGAGGGTGGCGGACTGCAAGGCGGGATCGACTTGCTGGGCGTGGACATCGACGGCAACGACTATCACGTGCTTGAGGCGGTGCTACGGCACGGCAAGCTGTCGCCGCGCGTGCTGGTGGTCGAATACAACGCGCGCTTTCGCCCGCCGGCAAGCTTGGTGCAGCCTTATAACGCAATGCACGCCTGGGACGGCAGCGATTACTTTGGTGCGTCGCTGTGCGCGCTGCACCAGCTGGCGCGCCAACACGGCTATGCGCTGGTCGGTACCAATCTCACCGGCGTGAACGCGTTTTTTGTGCGCAGCGACCTTGCCGGTGATCAATTTTTCCCGGACGCCGATCCGGCGCTGCTGTTCAATCCGGCGCGCTACCGTCTGATGCCCGGTTTCGACAACGGCCACCGCCCCGGTTACGGTCCTTATTTGCCCAAGTAGGTTTTTTCGAAAGACTTTTTCATGTGCGGCATCGTCGGCGCCATCGCCAAACGCAATGTGGTTCCCATCCTGCTCGAGGGGCTCAAGCGCCTCGAATACCGCGGCTATGATTCGGCCGGCGTTGCCGTGCTCAAGGGCGGCAAGCTGTTGCGCCTGCGCGCCAACGGCCGCGTCGCCGAACTCGAGAAACTCACCCAGGCCGACGCCCTGGCCGGTGAACTGGGCATCGCCCACACGCGCTGGGCCACCCACGGTGTGCCCTCGGAGCGCAACGCCCACCCGCATGTCTCTGGCACCGTTTCGGTGGTGCATAACGGCATTATCGAGAACCACGACACCATGCGCGAAATGCTGCGCGCCGAGGGCTATGAGTTTGTTTCCGACACCGACACCGAGGTCATCGCCCACTTGCTGCATTCGCGCCTCAAAGGCGGGGTGAGCCTGATCGAGGCCGTGTGCGCGACGGTAAAAGAACTCACCGGCGCCTACGCCATCGCCGTGGTCGATGCCGCCGATGCCTCGCACCTGGTGGTGGCGCGCAACGGCGCGCCGCTGCTGCTCGGTCTGGGCGATGGCGAGAACTTTGCCGCCTCGGACACATCGGCGCTGCTGCAGGTGACACAAAAGGTGATCTACCTCGAGGACGGCGACGTCGCCGAGATCAGGCTGGACGGGGTGCGCATTGTCGATGCCAAGGGCGAGGCGGTTGAGCGTGCCATATACGTATCCAGGCTAACCGCCGATGCGGTGGAACTGGGCAAGTACACGCATTACATGCAAAAGGAGATTTTCGAACAGCCGATGGCCGTGGCCAACACGCTGGAGATGGTGGCCGGCGCGCATTCGATCATGCCGCAGCTCTTTGGCGCCGACGCGGAGAAAATCTTCAAGGACATCGACGCGGTGCTGATTCTCGCCTGCGGCACCAGTTACCACTCGGGCATGGTGGCGCGCTACTGGCTGGAGAGCGTCGCCGGCATCCCTTGCAACGTCGAGATCGCCAGCGAATACCGCTATCGCGAATCGGTGCCCAATCCGCGCGCCCTCGTAATCGCCATTTCGCAGTCGGGCGAAACCGCCGACACGCTGGCCGCGCTGCAGCAGCGCGAGTCGCTCGGTCACCAATACTGCCTGTCGATCTGCAACGTGCCCGAATCGGCGCTGATCCGCGCCGCCGACCTGCGTTTCCTGACGCGCGCCGGCCCGGAGATCGGCGTTGCGTCGACCAAGGCCTTCACCACCCAGCTCACCGCGCTGGTGCTGCTGACCATGACGCTGGCCAAGATCCGCGGCCGCTTTACT
>CAYLPI010000174.1:0-7732 GCA_964385505.1 uncultured Bordetella sp. | reverse complement strand
GCGTGCCGTCGTCGAGTTTGAGCGCCGGCACGCGACCGAGCGGGTGGATTTTCTTGTAGTCGGGCGTCAGTTGCTCGCCTTTGGACAGGTCGAGCTTTTGCGGCGTGTAGGGCTCGCCGGATTCTTCGAGTACGATGTGGGCGGCCATGGAACAAGCGCCGGGGGCGTAGAACAGGGTCAGCATGTGTGGATCTCCTTGGGGGCTTTGAGATGGTTGCGCTGCAAGTCAAGCGGTGAAAGACGCGAACCGGTTGCGGCGCATGATTTTGCGCGTTATGCGCGCCAACGTACAGTAAAAATCACGCTGCAAGGACATGCTCCCCACCGGCCTTGGTCGCAACCGCAACCTCCGGACAATATCCCCGGAAAGGCGACGCCGCGTTAACTACGCCAACACCGACAGGAGAGCGCCATGTCTGCCCCCGGGATTCTTTCAATAAGCCTCATTTGCGCCACCGCAGTGGTGCTGCTGGGCGGCTGCGAAACCACAACCTCAGGCGGTGCGGTGGGCGGCGATCGCAAGCAGCTATTGCTGGTTTCTTCGCAGGAACTGGATCAGATGTCGGCCCAGGCCTACACCAAGCTCAAGACCGATGCCGCTGCGCAGGGCACGCTCAATCAAGATCGTGCGCTGTTGCAGCGCGTGAGCATGATCGCAAGCCGGCTCGAGCCGCAGACCCGGGTTTTCCGCGCCGACGCGCCGGGCTGGAAATGGGAGGTCAACGTCATCTCCAGCGCCCAGGTGAATGCGTTTTGCATGCCCGGCGGCAAGATCATGGTTTACTCGGGACTTGTCAAACGTCTCAATCTCAACGATGACGAACTGGCCGCGGTCATCGGCCATGAAATGTCGCATGCCTTGCGCGAGCATTCGCGCGAGCAGGTCTCACAGGCGCTGGCCGCGCAGACGGCGATCGGAATCGGCGCCGCCCTGTTCGGGCTCGGTCAGGGGTCGGCGGACCTCGCCGGCGCCGGCTACCAGGCGCTCATCGCAACGCGCTTCAGCCGGACCGACGAAAACGAGGCCGATCGCATGGGACTGGAACTGATGGCGCGCGCCGGTTTTGATCCGCGCGCAGGCGTGAGCCTGTGGCAGAAGATGATCAATGCACAAAACGGATCGCAGCCGCCTGCGCTTCTCAGCAGCCACCCGACGGACGCCAGCCGCATCCAGGCGATGCAGTCCTTGCTGCCGACCGTCATGCCCCTGTACATGGCGGCGCGGGGACGTTGAACGACCTTCTCCGCGGTACGCCCGGGCGTTCGGCGTCAGGGTTCTGAACCGGCGGCGAAGTTTCGCGCCCTGGTCCCCTGATCGGCCTTGATCCCGGCAGCGCTGATGATGCCGCTCCCGGCGCGCACCCGCGCCTCTTTCCATGCGGCCGGCCGCAACAGGCTGTCGACATCCACCGCGCCGCGCAGGCCGCGTGTACCAGAACACCCAGCCCGGTAACAGCGCTTATAGCGCCAATCGCAGCCACAATCCGGTCGGGCTGAACTGCGTAAACCGTCCCGGGTGCAGGGCCATGCGTACATTGGCCGGGCTCACCGCCAGCAGCAGCGCGATGAGGCCCCATGCGGCGAGCCGTTCGGTGCGCCGAAACAACAAGCCCAACCCCGGCAGCACTTCGAGCAATGCTTCACCTGCGCCAGGGTGACCCGCATGTCTTGAGGTTTTCCTCAGGGTCGCGCCGCGATGTCGTTAACAAACGCCGCCACGTCATCGAGTACCGGCTCCAGCCAGCGCAGCGGCCGCGCGAACGCGCCGATGATGGTGTGGTGATTGGCGCGCGGGTAGGTGCGCAGCGTCACCGGCACGCCGGCGGCGCGCAGCTTGTCGGCCAACTGCACGGTATTGCGTTCGGGGTTGACCAGACCGTCGCTGCCGCCGACGCCCAAAAAGCTGCGCGGTGCGGCCTTTGAGGCAAAGGCAATGGGCTGCGAATTCGCCGGGTAGTCGGGGTGATTGAACACCGGTTGCGCCTGCGGATTGATGATCGGATAAAAATCATACGGCCCGGCAAGCCCTATCCAGCCGGCCAGCACCGAGGGCGCCAGGCCCTCGGCCGCAAGCCAGCGCGGATCGAGCGCGAGCATGGCGGCGTTGTAGGCGCCGGAGCTGTGGCCCATCAGGTGCAGGCGCCTGAGGTCGCCGCCGTAACGCGGCGCCTCGCGCACCGCCCAGGCCATTGCCGCCGCGCAGTCGGTCAAAAAATCCGGATAGCGCACTTGCGGATACAGCCTTGAGTCGGCGACGATGCTGACAATGCCGCGCGCCGCCAGCGCCTCGCCGACAAAACGGTAGTCGCGTCGCGCGCCGCTGTTCCAGGTGCCCCCGTGCAGGAACACCACCACCGGGTAGCCGCCGGGTTGTGCTGGTGCACCGGCCGCCGGGCGGTACACGTCGAGTTGTTGCGACGGGGCGGCGCCATAAGCGAGGTTGAGTGATGCGACATAGGTGCCGTCTGGCGTGAGCCGGTCCAGCACCGCCAGCGGCGAGCAGCCGGCCAGCAGCGTGGCAAAGATGGTGACGAGTAATAGGAGGACTGCGGGGCGGGACATGCGAGGGGCCGGAAAGTCCAGGCTTGGACAGGGTGGGTGTGCAGCAACGGCGGACCGGATAACAACAAGGCCGTACAGATATACACTGTGGTACGTACAGGGCGCGGATATGGATGAAAAACCTTGTTCGCGTGAGGGCATTATTGCGCCTGATTTGTGCCTGATTTGTGCCCGATGGCATGAAACTGGCATGATGCTCCGGGTTGTCGTTCGATCGCACAGCCGGGGTCGGCATACCATTTTCGATAGAGAGGAATACCGCATGAACCGCAATATCAAGAGCAAAACCCTCACCGCAGTCGTTGTGAGCCTCGTCCTTGGCGCCACCCTGTTTGCCGGTAATGCGCTCGCCCAGGCCACTTCGACAGGCCCAGGACAGGCCTGGCCGAACAAGCCGGTGCGCATCGTGGTGCCCTTTGCCGCCGGCGGCAACACTGATCAGCAGGCGCGCATTGTCGCCGAGCGCCTGAGCGCCACGCTGGGCCAGCAGTTCATTGTCGAGAACCGCGTCGGTGCGGGCGGTGCGATTGCGGCGGAGTTTGTCGCCAAGTCGGCGCCGGACGGCTACACCGTGCTGATGTCGGCGGTGTCGCAAATGGCCATCGTGCCCTTTCTGCAAAAGGTGGGCTACGACCCGCTCAAGGACTTCGCGCCGGTGTCGATCGTCGGCACCAACCCCTTCGTGCTGGGCGTACACGAGTCGGTGCCGGCCAAAACGGTGCAGGAGTTTGTGGCCTACGTAAAAGCCAACCCCGGCAAGCTCAACTATTCATCGGGCGGCAACGGCTCCATCGGGCATTTGTCCGGGGCGCTGTTCGTGCAGCGTGCCGGCGTGCAGATGGCGCATATCCCGTACAAGGGCGGCGCACCGGCGGTGGCCGACCTGGTGGCCGGCGTGGTGCAGATGTATTTTGGCAATGCCTCCGAGCTGATACAGCATTCCAAGAGCGGCAAGATCAGGTTGCTTGGTGTTTCCAGCCTCAAGCGCGCACCGCAACTGCCCGACCTGCCGGCCATCGCCGAAACCTACGCCGGCTTCCAGACCATTACCTGGAACGGCCTCATCGCACCGGCTGGCACGCCGCGCGACATCATCAGCAAGTTCGCCGCCGAAGTGAAAAAAGTCGTCAGTGAGCCGGCGGTAATCGAGCGCCTGGACAGGATAGGCGTGGACCCGGACGGCTCATCGCCCGAAGATTTCACCAAAACCATAGCCGCCGACATCAAGCAGTGGGGTGCCGCAGTGAAGGCGGCGGGGATCAAGTCCGAATAAGCGGGGCTTGCGGTTCAACGTGCTGGCTTGCGCGGTGGCGCAAGCCAGGCGAGCGCTGCATACGCCATGCGCGCGGGCGGCAGCAGCAGCCACGATACGGGGTAGAGCAGCAAGGTGATGAGAATCGCCCAGCCGGCAAACTGCATCAACAACGGATTGATGCCGGCAAAATTCGCGAGTTCGGCCAGCATGCTGTTGATCAGGCTGGGGTGGCTGATCACAACATAGGCGGTCGCCATCACCGCGCCGTATTTGCCCAGTGTCTGCAACATGCGCGTGTTCTGCACCAGTCGCGGCGCAAAAATCCGCGTGCGTGCGGTGAGGCTCAGTCCCTCACCGGAGCGCACCACGGTCTTGCCCGCGACAAGCAGCCGTGCCGGCAGCGCGATCAGCGCCACATCGAGACCGGCCCAGAAGTAATCGGCCTTGCCGATGTCTGCGTCAAGGTCGGACTTGGTTTCGAGGTTGCGAATGCCACTGGTAAAGAGCGTTGTCAGCGCCTTGGCAAAGCGGTCGGTCTGGTTGCGCCTGACTTTCAGCTCCGGCGTCACGACAAACTGCCCGATCAGGTCGTGGCCCTCCTGCCGGATGAAATTCACGGCAAGCCATCCGCGTCGCGCCGGATCAAGCGCGGGGGCGGGGCCCGGGGACGGTACAGCGGCGTTTGCGACCGCGTCGGTCTTGCCGCCGCGAGCCACCCGCGCCCACAGATCCTTCGCGTATTCGGTGACGGACTGCACTGCATTGCCGGCGGCGTCCATTACCTTGAGCGAGGTCAGGTCGTTCTCGCGAAAGTAAAAAATAACCGGCACCACCGCCTCGCCGTACTGCAGCAGGATGTCCCTGAACTCCGGCTCCGATCCGTAGGCGAGCAGGACTTCGCGCGTCATGGCCGGGTATCTGGCGAGCGCAATCCACGCCTTCATTGCGAGCACCCTGTCCGGCGCGTAGTCGAGCAGCAGCGCCTGTATTGCGATCGGTTCCTTGAGAACAGCCGGGCCAAGCCACGCCAGATCGTCTTCGGCCTGCAGGCGTATCAGTTGCTCGTCATAGGGCACGGGCTTCCAGATCTGGCAGATGACCAGCGAGGCGACCAATGCCGCAGCGAAAAATACCAAGGGCTTTCTCGGGTTCATGCTTGGGCGATTCCGGAAGCAAAGCGAAGCATAGTGTAGCTTTTGTCGCGCGAACTGCTGAAGGTGGGGCGGATCGCCCGCTGCGATCGGCTGCGTGCTGCGTGCTGCGTGCATGCGGAGCGTAAAAGCCGCCTGGCGCCACCCCGGCTCTTTAAAGGGGCGAGGATAAGCCTCATGGTGCCCGTTCCGCTCTATTGACTGGCGGGGACCGCTTCCAGTCTGGCGCTTCGAGGCCGTTCAGGAGGGGCGGAGTCCATCCCGTTGCGCCGGGCGTCTCGAGCCGGTTGTGCCGGTCGCGAGCATCGGCATTGCGCAGCAACCGTTTCTTAAGTGGTATTGCGAACAGATTTCCTGCGCCTTGCGGATCACAATCGGCGGCATCGATGGCGTTCCGGCCGCAACAGGCCGACGGAGGCAACATGAACCCGCATACCTATTCCTTGTCACACCGCCGTTGTGCCGGCGGCACCGGCGCCGCAGCGACCAGCGGCCGGGGACCAGCATGCCCATCCTGAGCCGGACGCGCAGCGAACCCGATGCGGTGAATTTTCCCGTCGAGGTCATATTGTCGCTCGAGAACGGGCGCTTCACCGACGCCATCAAGACGCTGCGCACCGCGCGCGGCATCGGCCTCAAGGAAGCCAAGGACATCGTCGAGTTGTATCTCGCCAACCATCCGCGGCTGCGCGAGCGCTGCGACGTGGCGCGCAAGCACGGCGGGCGCAAGGCGCTGATCTGGATAGTCGCCACGCTGTTTGCCTGCGCCGTCATATACCTGACGCTGGGCGTCAGGGCCCTCGCCGGCGCATAGGCCGGCGCGCTGCGCCGGCGTGCCGTTGCCGCCTTGCCGGAAAACTGCGCGTTTTGTACGTTCGCGAACCGAATTCCGGCCGGCCGCCGCTTATGATCTGTGCTGTTAAGTCGCCCGCACACCGTTGCGCGCGATGCGAAAAACGCCAGGGGGCGACGACCATTCGAGGAAGATGCAATGGAACATTCAGTTACAGCAGCACCTGGCGCGCAGGTTCACAGCATGGACACTGCGGATACTGCAGACAGCGCCGGCATTGCGGGCATGCAAGCCCTGCCCGTGCGGCGCACCGTGCTCTATGTCGAGGACAATCCGGTCAACTACCAGCTCGTCGAGCAATTGCTGGAGCGGCGCGACGACTTGCGCTTGTTGCCGGCACCAAACGCCTCAACAGGCATCGCACTGGCGCGCAGCTTTTTGCCCGAGGTCATCCTGATGGATATCAACCTGCCGGGCATCAGCGGCTACGATGCCTTGCAAATCCTGCACGAATCGGCGGCGACCGCCCACATCCCGGTGATCGCACTGTCGGCTCAGGCCATGCCGCGTGAAATCGAGCGTGGCCTCGCCGCCGGATTCTTCGGCTATCTCACCAAGCCGATCCGCATCGACTTGTTCATGGACGCGCTCGATGTTGCCTTGCTGCATGCGCAGCAGCACCGCGCGGCGGGGAGCCCGGCCGCGGCCTGAACGTCCGCAGACGCCCGCAGCCGAATCGCGCCTGCATCTGACGCGGGCAGCTCGAAGCTTGCGCCGGCGCCCGCGAAGCCCTCCGCGTGCCGCTGCCGCCAAGGGCGCGCGGCACGGGGATAGTGCTTTTGGCGACTAGCGGGCCGGCTTTGGCGTGACTGCGATGGAATCGCTGGCCGGGAATGATTCGGCCAGCGCCTCGTCAAGCAACCATTCGTCGTGTCCGTCGATTTCGACCAGCGGCGCTTCTGATAAAACGGGAACAGGTACCTTGCCGGGCGAGCCGCGTGCGGTGTCTGGACGTTGGGTCATTGCATATCTCCGTAGCGTGGAAAGTACCGGGCAGCGCCAGAACCTGCGGCGTGGAAAGCGCCGGGTTTGCACGGCATCACACGCATCCGGGTGAAAAGCCGCGGCTGGCCGGGAGGGCCATTGCAGCATCATGGCGCGGCAGCGCGTGCCACATCCGTTCGCCGCCGCACGTAGCGGCGATCTCCCGGGACGAAGCGTCGCGGAGGCACCCGGTCTCAGGCTCGCAGCATCTCAGGATGTCAGGATCTCAGGATCTCAGGATCCGGCATGGTCGCACCGCCTGTCGCGCTTGAACGCAGGCGTTGAAGAGGCAATGCGCATAGCCGCTGCCCGGTTCGATGCAAGCTGAAACCGGGAGGAGATCGTGCCGTGAAAGTCATTCAAGACTTCCGTTGCGGGGTCACGCGATGTCGAAGCGATCGAGGTTCATCACCTTGTTCCAGGCCGCGACGAAATCGCGCACGAAAGCCTCATGCGCGTCGCTGCTGGCATAGACCTCGGCGACGGCGCGCAACTGCGCGTTCGAGCCAAACACCAGGTCAACGACGCTGCCCGTCCATTTGGGCGCACCGCTTCCGCGCTCAAGCCCCTCCATGACGGCCTCGACCGTGGCCGACTTCTGCCATTTCGTGCCCATGTCGAGCAGGTTGACGAAAAAGTCATTGCTCAGCGTTTCCGGGCGCGTGGTGAAGACGCCGTGTTTGGCGCCTCCGACATTCGCACCGAGGGCGCGCAAGCCACCTATCAGCACCGTCATTTCCGGCGCGCTCAGCGTCATCAATTGCGCCTTGTCGATCAGCATCTCGGCCTGTGCGCCTTCAAGCCCCTTGCGCGCGTAGTTGCGAAAGCCGTCGGCAAGCGGCTCGAGCACGGCGAAGGACTCGACATCGGTTTGCTCTTGGGTCGCGTCGGTGCGCCCGGGTGCAAACGGCACGGTCACTTCGATGT
>CAYLPI010000173.1:4370-7735 GCA_964385505.1 uncultured Bordetella sp. | reverse complement strand
GCCTTTAACCCGGCGGCCAAATCCGCGATAATCCGCGCTTGTCAACCCGCCCTTCAGACACAGGAATCATATGCCGGTCGCCCATCCCTTTCATCTCGCCTTTCCCGTCACCAACCTGGAAAAGGCGCGTGCTTTTTACGGGGATTTGCTCGGTTGCCCGGAGGGACGCAGCGCGCCGGACTGGGTCGATTTCGATTTTTACGGCCACCAGATCGTCGCCCACCTGTCGCCCGGTGAAGCCGGCCATCGCAATACCAGTGCCGTTGACGGCGAAAACGTGCCGGTGCGCCATTTCGGGCTGGTGTTGTCGATGGCGGAGTGGGAATCGCTGTCAAAAAAGCTGATTGCCGCCGGTACGAAGTTCGTCATCGAGCCGCAGATCCGCTTCAAGGGCCAGGCCGGCGAGCAGGCGACGATGTTTTTTCTTGACCCCTGCGGCAATGCCCTCGAGTTCAAGGCGTTCAAGGATATCGGCCAGTTGTTTGCGAAATAGCAGCGCAGCGGGCGCCACCGGCCGGCAGCGCGTCGGTACAGCGCCGGCAAGTGGCTATAATGGCGGGACTGGGAGTTAAAGCCAATAATCCGGTTCCAACCGGGTCTATCAATAATCGGAGGAGTCACCATGAAACACTTGATACGCGCCGGCCTTGCGGCCCTCAGCCTGTCGTTTGCGGCGGTCGCCGCGGCGCAGAACATATCCATCGCCACCGGCGGTACCGGTGGCGTCTATTACCCGATGGGCGGGGGCATCGCCGCGGTGCTGTCCAAGTTCGTTCCGGGCATGGAAGCAACGGCCGAAGTCACCGGCGGTTCGGTCGACAACCTCAAGCTGATCGGCAGCGGCAAGCCCTACGTCGGTTTCTCGATGACCGATGCGGCGCTCGATGCCTATCGCGGCGAGGACAAGTTCAAAGGCAACAAGATCCCGCTGAGGACGCTGATGATCCTCTACCCCAATCGCATGCATGTGGTGTCCACGGACGGTCGCGGCGTGACCAAGATGTCCGACCTGAAGGGCAAGCGCGTGTCGACCGGGTCGCCCGGTAGCGCGACCGAAGTCATGGCCTTTCGCATCATCGAGGCCGCCGGTCTGGACAAGGACAAGGACATGAAACGCGAACGCCTGGGTGTGGCCGAATCGGTCAACGCCATCAAGGACGGCAAGATCGACGCCTTTTTCTGGGTAGGCGGCCTGCCCACGGCGGCGGTGACCGATCTCGCCAACACGCCCGGCACCAAGCTCAAGATGATCGACCACTCCGAAGTGGTGGCGGCGATGAACAAGAAATACGGCAATCTTTATGTCCAGGACACCATAGAGAAATCGGTCTACAAGGGCATGGACGCCGACAACAAGCAGGCGACGGTGATGAACATCCTGCTGGTCAACGAGTCGATGGACGAAAAGACGGCGTACAACATCGTCAAGGCGATTTTCGAAAAGCGCGCCGACGTGATTGCCGTGCACAAGGAAGCGGAAAACATCAAGCTCGAGAACCAGAAGGCGGCGGCCTCGCCGATTCCCTTCCACGCCGGTGCGGTGAAGTACTTCACAGAAAAGGGCATCAAGCTCAACTGATGTCTTGTGGTGCGGCGGCAGCCGCTGAAAAAAGCCCGCGCCATGCGGGCTTTTTTTTTGCCCGCCAGCCGGTCGTCAGGCCTGGTGACCGGACAGGAATGCGGCTATTTGCGGCAGCGCGCGCAAGGCCTCGAGTTGCGCCGGGTCGGGCAGTTGCGGGCGGTCGCGCTCGGCGTTGACCATGCACAGGAAACCCAGCGGTCCGTCCGGTGGCGCGCGGAACTGGTGCCAGCTCAGTGGCGGCACGGTAACCAGGTCGTGCTCGGCCAGTTCCAGAATGGCGGTGCCGACCAGGGCGCGTCCGCCGCCGCGCAGGATCAGCACGGCGTGTGCATGCTGGTGGCGCTCCAGCGTGGTGTAGCCCCCGGGGGCCACTTCAAAGTAACGCAGTTGCGCGGCGAGATTGTCTGCGCCGAACAGCACCTGCCGGCTGACATCGCGAAACGGCGCGCTGCCCTCCTGTTTGTAATGCATGAGTTCGACGCCGGACCAGCGGCCGGGGCCGCTGCGCGGCCGGTGCAAGGGCCTCATGTCGGAGGTCTTGGAAATCTTGCTCATGTGCCGCCTGTCACCTGGTTGACGAATTCGCGGGTGCGCTGACGCAGTTCGTCGCCCGCTGCAAGCAAGGCGCCGCCGATCAGCAGCACGGCATCGTCGCCGTAAAAGTCCAGCATCTCGGGTACCCGCGCGAGGCTCATGCCACCGGCCGGAACCGGTAGCGCACCGCGGATGCCGTCCCAGGGCAGACGTGCGGCGTCGGCGATTTCGCGGCACTGTCCGGGCGTATAGCCGAAGCGCCCGCCGTGGTTCGGGTAAATCACGGCGTCGGCGCCGAACAGCCGGAACAGCTTGCCGATGAGTAGTGCCGGTGCGATGCGCGTGGCGCCGGCCATGGCCGGGTGGGCAATGACCGGCACACCCAGCTTGCCGGCGGTTTCGGCGAACGATGGCAAGCCCAGGATCATCGGCGCGAGCAGGGCCGTGGCGACGCCTTCGTCGCGCAGCACCGTCGCTTGCGCAGCGAGCCGCGCCGGCCCGCCGCTCAGACTGGGCGCATAGACGGTGCGCCCGCCGCTGGCGCGGTTCGCCGCAGTCACCGCGCGTTGCACCGCGCTGACGCGCAGCGCAAACGGCGCATAAGCCTGGTCGGCGATGCCGTGATCGTCCTTGATGATGTCGATACCGCCGAGAGCCAGCTCGCGCGCAATCGCGGCGAGTTGTTCCGGGGAACTGCCCTGCGGCTTGAGCGCACCGCAGGTGAGGGCGCGGCCGTGCACCCCGGTTATCCGGCGCAGGCCTTCAATGCCGAAACGCGGCCCGCTGAAACGTCCGAGCACGCCCGGCCCGAGGTCGGCGTCCACCAGTTCGACATCGGATTGCAGCGAGCTGTTGCCGAACAGCATGTTCATCAACTGGCCGGGCTCATCGCCGACGGTGCCCGCCGACAGCGCGATGACGACGCGGTGCAAATCACCGGCTATCGGCGTGATTGAGACGACACGCCCGACGTAATCGTCCAGTACAGCCTGTTCGCGCACCGCCGACGGCGGCATTTCTATGCTCTGCTCGATGGCAATGGCCTCGGCGCGCGCCGCGACGGCGTGGCGCGGACAGCTGACATGGTAGGTGACGAAGAGGCGCTCCATTGGCGGTGACGGGGGGAATGGCTGATCGAGGGCGGGGCGGGCCGAGTATATGCCGCGGTGCGGTGACGGACAATCGAGACCTTGCCACGGCAAGTGCCGGTAGCGGGGCAGCCCTTGTGTGTTTGCCCTTGTGTGTCTGC
>CAYLPI010000173.1:0-4270 GCA_964385505.1 uncultured Bordetella sp. | reverse complement strand
CTGCCTTTGTGTGCCTGTCTGCTAGACTAGCCGCAAAATGCTGCACCCCCTCTCCGTGGCGTGCAGTGGCTAAAGCAAAAGCGAGGACACCTTGGCACAGACCACTCCCATCCCCGGTTCCGATATTGTCACGGCGCCCGAAGTGGACGAACAAAAGCTCAAAAAAGCCGAGGAGTTCATCGAAGAGGAAGAGGGCGCGGCCAACAAGTTCGTCGGCCCCCTGGCCATTTTCGTGACGTTCGCGGCGGTGGTGATGTCGGCGTTCCACCTGTATACCGCCTATGCCATCGTGCCGACGCAGACACTGCGTCCGGTGCACGTCGGCTTTGTGCTGTTCCTGTCCTTTTTGCTGTTCCCGGTGGCGATGCGTTACCGCCATCGCATCATGTGGTGGGACTGGGCGTCGGCGCTGCTGTCCATAGGCATCGTCGTCTATCTGATCATGGGCGGCGACGACCTCACCGACCGCAATACCTCGCCCAACGACTGGGACATTTTTTTCGGTGTGGCGCTGATCCTGCTGGTGATGGAGGCGATGCGGCGCATCAACGGCTGGATCATGCCCGCCATCACCATGGCTTTCATCCTCTATGCGCTGCTCGGCGCCTACCTGCCGCATCCGTGGACGCACAAGGGCTATGAGGTCGGGCGTCTGATCGGCCACATGTACATGACGCTCGAGGGCATATACGGTTCGGCCATCGACGTGTCTTCATCGCTGATCATCCTGTTCACCATTTTCGGCGCCTTCCTGCAGTATTCGGGCGCCGGCAAGTTCTATATCGATTTTTCGTTTTCAGCCATGGGCGGCAAGCCCACCGGCGCGGGCCGTACCGTGGTGCTCGCCTCGTTTTTGCTGGGCGGGCCATCCGGTTCGGGCGTGGCGACAACGGTGACCCTGGGCTCGGTGGCCTGGCCGATGCTGGAGAAAGTCGGCTACGAAAAGAATGCGGCCGGAGGCTTGCTTGCCGCCGGCGGCCTCGGTGCGATCATTTCGCCGCCGGTGCTCGGTGCTGCGGCCTTTCTTATCGCCGAGTACCTGAAAATATCCTATCTCGACGTGCTGTTGATGGCTTGCATCCCGACCATCCTTTTCTACCTCGGACTGTTCCTGATGGTTGAAATCGACGCGCGCAAATACGGCATGGGTAACACGGTGTTCGCCAAAACCGATTCGGTATGGAATCTGACGCGCCGCTACTGGTTCCATTTCCTCTCGCTGATTTCCATCGTGGTGTTCATGCTGATGGGCTTTTCGCCGGTGTTGTCGGTGTTCTGGGCGACGGTGGTGGCGTTTGTCACCAGTTTCCTGCGGCGCGAATGCGCGCTGTTTTCCTACGACTTGTTCACCGGCAAGGGCCCGATGCTCAAGCACATCTTCCAGTCGCCGTTCATCAAGGCGATGGAAGGCGGCTCGGTGGGCATGCTCAACGTCGGCGCGACCTGCGCCGGCGCCGGCATCATCGTCGGCGTGGTCACCTTGACCGGCCTCGGGCTGAAATTCAGCTCGATCGTCATCGACTATGCCGGCGGTTCGCTGCTGCTCACCGCCATATACACCTCGCTGGTGGTGTGGATTGTCGGACTGGCGGTGCCGGTCACCGCTTCTTACATCATTTGCGCCGTCATCGCGGCGCCGGCGCTGATCAAGCTGGGCGTGCCCGATTTTGCCGCGCACATGTTCATTTTCTACTACGCCGTGCTGTCCGAGGTATCGCCGCCGACGGCCTTGTCGCCCTTTGCCGCGGCGGCAATCACCGGCGGTGATCCGTACAAGACGACGATGCAATGCTGGAAGTACACGGTACCGGCCTTCCTCGTGCCCTTTGTGTTCGTGCTCGACCCGGCCGGCCAGGGCTTGTTGCTGATGGGCTCGACCAAGGCGCTGGCAACGGCGGACTGGTGGTCCATCGCCGAAGTGACGGTGACGGCGGCTTTTGGGGTCGCCGCGCTGGCCGCCGGCTTTCAGGGCTGGGCGCTGAAGAAAACCACGGTGCTGGAGCGCGGGATGTTCCTCCTGGCCGGATTTGCGCTGGTCTATCCCGGCGCAACCGCCGATATAGCCGGTTTCGGTCTGATCGTGGCGGCGCTGGCGATACAGTATCTGCGCCGCAACACACCGCCTGCGGCGACGGCCTGACGGGCTTCACCTTTCGCGCCAGGACAGCGTTAACGCGGACGAGCATGTACCAGACATCGCATTTCGAGGAAACGCGCATCGAGGTCCTGCACGATCTCATTCGCGCCCATCCGCTCGCCACGCTGGTGACGCTTGACGGGGCCTCGGGCGGCGGGCTCGACGCCAACCACGTTCCGATGCTGATCGACGCGCCATCGGCAGACGCGCCCTTTGGCACCCTGCGCGGGCATGTTGCGCGCGCCAATCCGCTGTGGCGCGATTTTTCCGTGGCGCACGGCACGCTGGCGGTGTTCCAGGGGCCGCAGACCTATGTCACGCCGGCGTGGTACCCGGAAAAACAGGCTTCGGGCAAGGTTGTGCCGACCTGGAATTACGTTGTGGTGCACGCGCGGGGACCTCTACTGCTGCGCCATGATGCGCAGTGGTTGCTGCGCCTTGTCGGCAAGCTCACGGACACGCATGAGGCCGGCCGCGACCGGCCCTGGGCGGTTGCGGACGCACCGCGCGAGTATATCGACACCATGTTGCGGCAGATCGTCGGCATTGAAATCCCGATCAGCGGCATCAGCGGCAAATGGAAACTCAGCCAGAACAAGACCGCCGCCACCCGCAAACGCGTGATGAACGGCCTGCTCGCCGGTGAAGGTGAAAACGCTGCGGCGATGGCGGCGCTGGTCGGCAAGACCCTGGCGCCCTGAATGCGCGCTCTGGCGATGGCATCACCCCGGGCATGACGCAGCGCAGGCGCGAGCTGCACGGCCTCGCCTGGGGTTTTGCCGGCGTGCTGGCGTTCAGCCTGACGCTGCCGGCGACGCGTGTCGCCGTGGCCGAGCTCGATCCGCTGTTCGTCGGTCTGGGGCGTTCGCTTGCCGCTGCGGTGCTGGCCGCGCTGGCGCTGGTCATCACGCGCCAGCCGCTGCCGCGGCGCGACCAGATGCGGCGCATGGCGCTCACCGCCTTTGGCGTGATTTTCGGTTTTCCGCTGATTACCGCGTATGCGATGCGCCACCTGCCTGCCGCCCATGGCGCGATCGTCATCGGTTTGCTGCCGCTGGCGACCGCGGCGGTGGTTGCCGTCGCCGGCAGGGAACGGCCGTCACAAGGATTCTGGATCGCCGCCGGCTGCGGCGCCGCGCTGGTCGTCGCCTTTGCGCTGGTCGAAGGCGGCGGCATGGTGCATGTGGCCGATATTGCGTTGCTCTTCGCAGTGCTGGTGGCGGCGCTCGGCTATGCCGAGGGCGCGAGGCTGGCGCGGGAAATGCCAGGCTGGGTGGTGATCAGCTGGGTGCTGGTCTTGTCGGTGCCGTTTTTGCTGCCGCCGGTATTGTGGTCGGTGCTGACCCACGGCGTCAGCGCCTCGCCGGCGGCCTGGCTGGGCTTTGCCTATGTCAGCCTGTTCAGCCAGTACATTGGCTTTTTCGCCTGGTACCACGGACTCGCGCTGGGCGGCGTGGCGCGCGTGTCGCAGGTGCAGTTGACGCAGCCCTTTTTGACGCTGATCGCCTCGGCGCTGCTGCTTGGCGAGAGCGTCAGCGCCAGCATGATAATCTTTGCGGCGGCGGTGGTGTCCACCGTCGCCATCGGCCGCTACATGCCGGTCAAGCCCCACTACTGAACCCATGCCAAAACTGCATCGCGACACCCTGACTGAACTCGCGCGCACATCGCTTCTGAATGCCGGTGCACACGCCGGCATGGCGGCGGCCACGGCACAGGCGCTGGTGAGGGCCGACATGCAGGGGCTGGCTACGCACGGCGTGTCGCGCGTGCCGTTTTACTGCGCCATGCTCAAGAACGGCCGCGCCGACGGCAAGGCCCATCCGCGCGTGATGTCCGGGCACAAGGCGGTGTGCGTGATCGACAACGCCGGTGGCCTCGGCTACGAAGGCTGCGCGCTTGCCGCCAACGAGGCGGTGCGGCGCGCGCGCGAGTTCGGCATCGCCTATGCCGGCGTCACCAACGGTCATCACATCGGCGCGCTGGCGCTGGCGCTCTCGCCCATGGTCGAGGCCGGGCAGATCGGCATCGCGCTGTCCAATTCGCCGGCGGCGATGCCGGCCTGGGGCGGGCAGACGGCGACTCTGGGCACCAATCCGGTTGCGGCGGTATTTCCGCGCACCGGCATGGACC
>CAYLPI010000172.1:0-7874 GCA_964385505.1 uncultured Bordetella sp. | reverse complement strand
TAAAGCATGAAGAATAACAACACGGCCGTTGAACTGTGACCGGACCTGGGCTAAAGTGGGACCGGTTTGTAGCGTTTGCTTAAAAGATGAAGAGTCCCGGCCGATGAATGCCTATCTCACCCCGACGTCGCTGTCCGAAGCCCTTGCCGCACTGGCGGCGCGGCCCTTTGCCGTGCTCGCCGGCGGCACCGACTTTTATCCGGCGCGGGTCGGCCGGGCGGTGGACGAGGACGTGCTCGACATCAGTCGCATCGCCGAGTTGCGCGGCGTGCGTGAAGAGGCCGGCGCCTGGCGCATCGGCGCACTGGTGACCTGGTCGGAGCTCATCAACACACCCTTGCCGGATTATTTTCAGGGCCTCAAGCAGGCGTCACGCGAAGTGGGCGGCGTGCAGATACAGAACACCGGCACCATTGTCGGCAATGTCTGCAACGCCTCGCCGGCTGCCGACGGCGTACCGGCGCTGCTGGCGCTGGACGCCGAAGTGGAACTGTCCGGACCGCAAGGCCTGCGCCGGCTGGCGCTTGGCGACTTTCTCATCGCCAACCGCAGGACCGCGCGCGGCACCGCGGAACTGGTGACTGCCATCCGCATACCAGAATGGCCAGCGGGAACGCGTGCCGATTTTTTCAAGCTCGGCTCGCGCAAGTACCTGGTCATCTCGATTGCCATGGTGTCGATTGTGATCGCCGTCGATGCCGGTGGTGCGATCAGCCGCTGCGGCATTGCCGTCGGTGCCTGTTCGGCCGTCGCCCGGCGCCTGCCGGACCTGGAGCGCAAACTGCTCGGCAAGCCGCTTTCAGCCGAACTCGCCGCGCTGGTCACAGCGTCCGAACTCGCGCCGCTCAGTCCCATCGCCGATGTGCGCGGTACTCCCGAATATCGCATTGACGCGGTGCAAACGCTGCTCAAGCGCTCGCTGGCGAGGCTCTCGGCATGAACAAGCGCGATGAAGCCGTGTTGACGGCACTCAAGGTCAACGGCAAGGCGGTCGCACTGCAGACGCATCCGGCCGGCCGCCTGTCCGATGCCTTGCGCGATGAACTGGGCCTGACCGGCACCAAGATCGGCTGCCACGCCGGCGACTGCGGCGCCTGCACCGTGTTGCTCGACGGGCAGCAGGTCTGTTCCTGCATCGTCGCGGTCGGCCGGTGCGCCGGCCGCGAAGTCACCACGGTCGAAGGTCTCGCGGCAAGCAACGGCCGGCTCACCCGGCTGCAACAGGCATTTCACAAGCACGGCGCGGCGCAATGCGGCATTTGCACCCCGGGCATGCTGATGGCGGCGACCGATTTGCTCGCGCGCAACGCCAACCCTGACGAGCAAGCGGTGCAGGATGCGCTCGGCGGCGTGTTGTGCCGCTGTACCGGCTATCGCAAGATCGTCGAAGCGGTGCTCGCCGTTGCGACAGGCGACCTGGAATTGGTCGAGCCGCCGGCGGGCAGTGCGGTCGGCAGCCGAGCCGCCAAGATCGACGGTGTCGCCAAGCTGACCGGGGCCGAACTATACGGTGCCGACAAGGCGCCGGCCGGTTCGCTGTGGTTGCGCGCCGTGCGCTCGCCCCATGCGCGGGCGGGATTCAGCTTTGGCGATTTCAAGCCGCTGCAGGCGAGGTATCCCGGGCTGATCACCATAGTCACGGCTGCCGACGTGCCGGAAAACAGCTTCGGCATATTCCCCGATGTCAAAGACCAGCCGGTATTCGCAGCGACAAGTAGCGCGGAAAACGGTGCCGCGCAAGGGCGGGTGCGCTTTCGCGGTGAAGCGGTCTGCGCCCTCGTCGGCGATGAGCAGACGCTGCTGCGCATTCGCGATGAAGAAGTGCCCATCGCATGGCTGCCGGAGACGCCACTGCTCGACTCGGCCGACGCGCTGGCCGAAACGCGCGAACCCCTGCATGCCAACAACCCCGACAACGTGCTGATTCGCGGCCGCGTGGTCAAAGGCGACGCCGACAAGGCCATTGCCACCGCGCCGTTTGTCGCTTCGGGTGGCTTCACCACCAGCCATGTCGAGCATGGTTACATCGAGCCCGAGGCGGGCTATGCCGAATACGTCGTCGAGAACGGCCTCGAACGTGTGCGTATTTTTGCCAGCACGCAGACGCCCTACATGGATCGTGACGAAATCGCGCGCATCCTCAAGTTGCGGCCCGAACAGGTGCACATCATCCCGTCGGCCATAGGCGGCGGCTTCGGCGGCAAGCTCGACATCGCCATCCAGCCCATGCTCGCCGTCGCCGCCTGGAAGTTGAAGCGTGCCGTGCGCGGCGTCTATACGCGGCCCGAGTCCATGGTCTCGACCACCAAGCGCCATCCGGCGGCAATGAAGGTGCGTTTTGCCTGCGACGCCGAAGGGCGCCTGCTCGCGGCGGACTTCCAGGGCGACTTCAACACCGGCGCCTATGCCTCATGGGGCAATACCGTCGCCAACCGCGTGCCCATCCATGCGTCCGGGCCGTATTTTGTGCCGCATGTGAAGGCACTGACCCGTGCGGTCTATACCAACAACGCCATCGCCGGTGCCTTTCGTGGTTTTGGTGTGCCGCAATCGACCATCGCGCACGAATGCCTGCTCGACGACCTGGCCGAAAAAACCGGCATTGACCGTCTCGAGTTCCGCCTGATCAACGCCATTCGTGCCGGCCAGGCGACGGCAACCGGCCAGGTGCTCAAGGCGAGCGCCGGCCTTGACCAGTGCCTTGAGGCGCTCAAACCGCGCTGGCAACAGGCGCAGTCGCAGTGCGAGGCCTTCAATGTCGCGGCGCAAAAGGGTGGTGCGACGAGGCACCTGCGCCGCGGCGTTGGTGTCGCCTGCATGTGGTACGGCTGCGGCAATACCGTCATCGCCAATCCTTCGACCATGCGCGCCGGCCTGACACGCGCCGGGCGCATTTTGTTTTACAACGGTGCCGTCGATATCGGCCAGGGCTCCAACACCACCTTGCTGAGCGTACTCGCCGATGCGCTGGGCCTGCCCATGCGCGATATCGATTTCATCATGGGTGACACCGACCTCACCGCCGACGCCGGCAAGACCTCGGCGTCGCGCCAGGCCTTTGTGTCGGGCAGCGCGGCGCGCCTTGCCGGCGTACAACTGCGCCAGCGCATGCTGTCGCTGCTCGAAGCTAAAAGCGATGCAAGCCTGCGGCTCGGGAACGGCGATCTGGTGGCGATCGACAGCGAGGGTGAAAAGCGCATCACGCTGGCCGAAATGCCTTGCGACGAAAAGGGCAATGTGCTGTCGGGCGAAGGGACCTTCAACCCGCCGACGGTGCCGCTCGACCGGGACGGCCAGGGCGTGCCTTACGCCACCTATGCCTTTGCCGCGCAAATGGCCGAAGTCGAGGTCGATATCGACCTTGGCACGGTACGGGTGATGCGCATCGGCGCGGCACATGATGTCGGCCGCGCGCTCAACCTGACGCAGGTCGAAGGCCAGGTGCATGGCGGTGTGGCGCAAGGCCTCGGCCTGGCGCTGATGGAGGACTACCAGGCCGGCAAGACCGACAACCTGCACGACTACCTGATTCCCACCGTCGGTGACATTCCCCCCATCGACGTGTTCCTGATTGAAGACCCCGAGCCGCTGGGCCCCTACGGTGCAAAGGGCGTCGGCGAGCCGGCGCTGATCGCGACCGCGCCGGCGATCTTTGGCGCCATTCGCCACGCCACCGGCGTCATCGTGCGCCATGCGCCGGTCACGCCGGACAAACTGCGCCGGCTTCTGCTCGAACAAGTCTGATGTCCACGACACACGCCGATCCGGCCGCCAACGTCGTGCCCGAACCGTCCGACCGGGACGGCGGCAAAATAGTCTGCAACGCCTGCCCGGTGTTGTGCAATATCACCGCGGGCCGCGCCGGTGCCTGCGACCGCTACGCCAATGTCGGCGGCGTGCTGACGCGCGTCGATCCGCTGGTGCTGATGCAGCGACCGGCTGGAAACGACCGCCTGGTGCGCTTTTCCAGCGAGGCAGGCTGGAGCGGCAATCCGCTCGCGCCGCTGCAGCCGGGCACCGCGCAAACGGCCGTCCAGAGCGCCTCCGGGGATGATGTCTCCGGGGCCGATATCTTTGTGTCCGGCATCGGTTCAGGCACGACGTATCCCGATTACAAACCCGCACCCTTCATCGTCTCGTCCATGCATCAGGGCCTTGACATGGTCACCGTGGTGACCGAGGGCATTTTCAGCTATTGCAGTTTCAAGATCAAAATCGACACCGATCGCTACCTCGGTCCCGAGCAGGCGACCATACGCGTTGAGGGCGAGGCGGTCGGGCATGTCACCACCATCGAATACGGTTCGCAAATGCTGTCGGTCGGTGGGGTGCACCATCTCACCGGCGGCAGCAAAAAAGAAGGCCGTGTCACCTGCGACGTGATGATGGCCCTTGGCAACAAACAGCCGGTGGAATTCGACATCGAAGGCGGTTGCAAGGTTGTGGTGCAGGCGGGCAGGGCGCCCATCATCGACGGCGTCGAAGAGCAGCGCATGCGCGTCGGCTGCGGCTCGGCCACCATAGGTATTTTCGCCAAACAGTGGGAGGGCCATGTCGATGAGGTGGTGGTGGTCGATGACCACATCACCGGCGTGCTGTCAGAGCACCAGGCCGGAAAATTCCTCGGCATGCGCGACGGCGGTGTAAAAGTCATCGGCCGCAAGTCCACCCCCGGCCGTTATTTCCAGGTCGCCAATCCGGGTTCGGGTTGGGGCGGTACCGACATCACCAATCCGCTGAAAATCATCAAGGCCATAGACCCGAAGACGGCCTGGCCGGGCGAGCGCATCCTGTTCGTCTCCACCACCGGCGAGGACTGGGCGTATTTCATCCTCGATGACAAGCTGCAACCGCAAGCGGCGGAAATGCCGGTGGTCATCAAAAAGGTCGTTGAGCGTATCGGTGAAAACTGCGAGCCGGCGCTGTGCACGGTGTTGTTCATGGGCGGCGCCGGTGGTTCACTGCGCGCCGGCGTGACGGAAAACCCCATCGCGCTGACGCGCTCGATCAAGGACGCGCTGGTGCGGGTCACCTGCGGCGGCGCGCCGGCCTATGTCTGGCCGGGCGGCGGCATCATGGTCATGACCGACGTCATGAAAATGCCCGACGCGGCCTTTGGCTGGGTGCCGACGCCGGCCATTGTGGCGCCGGTCGAGTTCAGCATGAAGCTCGCCGACTACGAAAAACTCGGCGGCCACATGGACCGCGTGCAAACGTTGCAGCAGGTGATCGCCTCTGCCGGGCACAAGCGGGTCGGCTGGGACGCAGGCAATCCCTGGCCGCTGGATACGCCATGAGCGGCGCCTTTTTTGCCATGCTCGACCAGCACCGTGCGCACTTCCAGCACGGACCGATAGACCTCATCATCGAAGCGCAGGGCGATGCAGCCGCGGTGCGCGAGGCCCATGCGCGCGCGCGGCGGCGCTTTGACGGACTGCTCGAATCCCTGGTCGCGGAGTTGCCGCTGCTGCGCAGCGATGTGCGGCAGGCGCGGGCGCTGCGTGGCGCCGTGGCGCAACGCATGCTCAAGGCCTGCTGGCCGCATCGCGACGGCTTCATCACGCCGATGGCGGCGGTTGCCGGTGCGGTGGCCGACGAGATGCTCGCGACATTGCAAGCCCCCGGCATCCGCAAAGCCTATGTCAACAATGGGGGCGACATCGCGCTGCATCTTGCCGCCGGAGAATCATTCACCGTCGGTGTGGCCGAGGGCCTGGCGCGGCTGGCCGGCGATATCCGCGTCACGGCCGCGTCGGGCATACGCGGCATCGCCACCAGCGGCTGGCGCGGTCGCAGTTTCAGCCGCGGCATTGCCGACAGCGTGACCGTGCTCGCGGCCGATGCGGCCGCCGCCGATGCCGCCGCGACGATGATTGCCAACGCCGTCAATATCGAGGATGCGGCCATCGAACGCCGGTCTGCATCGGCGCTAAAGGACGACAGCGATCTTGGCGAGCGCCTCGTCACTGTTGACGTCGGCGCACTGCCCGACGCCAAGATTGCAGCGGCGCTGGCCGGCGGACGCGCCCTCGCGCAGACGCTGCTCGATACCCATTTGATTCTAGGGGCGGCATTGTTCTTGCAAGGGAATGCCGCAGTGGTCGGCTTTGCCGCGCAGGCAGGGCGCCACGGGCGCGTGCCGGCGAGGGCACAATTGAGTACAGCATGAAGGAGGCAGGGCATGGCAGGCAAAGCTGAGAGCAAAAGCGCGGGCAAGGTGCCCAGGGTCGAGATCCGTAAAATCGTGCTGATGGTGGAGGATATTCATCACGAAGGCGGGCCGGTCGGCAAAAAACCGCACCGCCGTGGTGCAATCGCCGTGGTGATCAGGAACCCGTATGCCGGCGCGCATGTCGCCGACATCATGCCGATGATGGATGCGATGAAGCCGCTGGGACTCGACATGGCCAAGCGCCTCATCGATGCGCTCGGCGGTCCGAAAAAAATAGAAGCCTACGGCAAGGGCGCCATTGTCGGCACTGCGGGTGAAAGCGAACACTGCGCGCTGTGGCATGTGCCCGGCGGTTACGGCATGCGCGAGCTGCTCGATAACTCCAAGGCGATCGTGCCCTCGGCGGGCAAGGTCGGTGCCGCCGGCACGCGTCTTGACGTGCCCATACATCATCGCGAAGCGGCCTATGTTCGCAGCCATTTTGACTCGGTGGAAATGGGGGTGCCGGACGCGCCCCGGCCGGATGAAATTGTGTATATTCTGGCGATGACCACGGGGCCGCGCGTGCACGCGCGCGTAGGCGGACTCAAGGCCTCGGACATTAAAGTGGGTGACGGACAAAAATAAAAAAGTGAGGACAGAGGGCAGGCGCCGCGCGCACTCACGCGGCATTTGCATCCAACGGTATCAGCATGCCATTACATTTTTCGGGAGAGCACTCATGACAGCACGCAGGCAGTTTCTCGCAACGGCGGCCGTACTCGCCATTTCGGCCGCCTTCGCCGCACCAGCGGCGGCTCAAGGCACCATCAAGATCGGCGAACTCAACAGCTACAAGGTGTTCCCGGCCTTTCTTGAGCCCTACAAGCGCGGCCTCGACCTCGCCGTTGACGAGGTCAACGCCACCGGCGGCGTGTTCGGCCGCAAGATCGAGGTGATTTCGCGTGACGACAACGGCAATACCGGTGACGCCGTGCGTGTGGCCGAGGAACTGCTGTCGCGCGAGAATGTGCAATTTCTCATTGGCACCTTCCCGTCCAACGTCGGCCTTGCCGTCGCCGATTTCGCCAAGCAAAAGAAAACGCTGTTCATCGCCGCCGAGCCGCTGACCGACAAGATCGTCTGGCAAAACGGCAACCGCTACACCTACCGCCTGCGCGCCTCCACTTACATGCAGACGGCGATGCTGATTCCCGAGGCCGCCAAGCTGAAGAAAAAGCGCTGGGCAATCATTTACCCCAACTACGAATACGGCCAGTCGGCTACCGCGGCGTTCAAGGAACTGCTGAAAAAAGCCCAGCCCGATGTCGAGTTCGTCAGCGAGCAGGCGGTGCCCCTTGGCAAGATCGACGCCGGAGCGGTGGCGCAGGCCGTGGCCGATGCCAAGCCCGATGCGATTTTCTCGTCGCTGTTCGGCGGCGACTTGTCGCGCTTTGCACGCGAGATCAATGTGCGCGGCCTGTTCAAGCAGACGGCGGTGTTCAACCTGCTCGCCGGCGAGCCCGAGTACCTTGACCCGCTGAAGGAAGACACCCCCGAGGGCTGGTATGTGACGGGTTATCCGTGGGCCGAGATCAAGACGCCGGAACACAAGAAATTCCTCGACGCCTACCGCAAAAAATTCAACGATTACCCGCGCCTCGGTTCCATTGTCGGCTATGCCACGGTGATGTCCGCCGCCGCCGTGCTGCGCAAGGCCGGC
>CAYLPI010000171.1:0-7899 GCA_964385505.1 uncultured Bordetella sp. | reverse complement strand
CCAGCATTTGCAGGATTTTCTCTCCACGGTTGACGCCGGGCGTTGGACTTTGCGTGACCCGCGCACGGAGCAGGCGGCGGTTTTGCTTGACCCGAACGCGAAGGTCTAGCCTTCGCGCGCCGACCGGAGCGCCGCCAGGATGACCTGCGGCGTTGCCGGTACGCTCAAATCCCCGATGCCCATCGGGGCGAGCGCATTCATTACCGCGTTGAAGGTGGTCGCGGGGCCCCCGGTGGCGCCGATTTCCCCGCAGGATTTCATGCCGTATGGGGTGTGCGGGCAGGGGACTTCGAGCAGGCGGACAGTAAATGACGGCAGGTCGTCGGCGCGCGGCATCGCGTAATCCATAAACGATCCTGAAAGCAGTTGTCCGGATTCGGTATCGAACACGGTGCGTTCAAGCAATGCCTGGCCTATGCCCTGGGTAACGCCACCCATGAGTTGCGCTTCAACCACCATCGGATTGAGGGCGCGGCCCACGTCCTGGACGATGGTGTAGCGCATGACGGTCGCTACACCGGTATCCGGGTCGATCTCGACTTCGGCTATGTGGCAGCCGTTCGGACAGGTTGATTCGGCCGGCTCATACCTGGATGACACCCGCAAGCCGCGAGGCTCTCCGGGGTTGTCGGCGACGGCGTGGGCGGCTGCCTGTTCGAGGGTGAGTTCGCGATCGGTGCCGGTGATCCTGTACCGTCCGTCGGCAAATTCAAGGTCCGCCGATGCGACCTCCAGCATGTCAGATGCAACGGACCGCCCGGCCTCGATCAAGGCATGCGTGGCGCGAAGCATGGCGCTTCCCGCCACCGTCATCGAGCGGGACGCGCCGGTGCCCACGCCGTCCGGGGTCTCGTCCGAATCACCCTGGTGGATGTGCACGCGTTCGATCCCGATGCCAAGCGTATCTGCGACTAATTGCGCATAGACGGTCTCGTGCGACTGTCCGTTGGACATGGTGCCGGCGTAGGCGTGCACTGAGCCGTCGGGGAGGCAGGCGATTGACGATGCTTCGGCGATACCGACCCCGGCCCACTCGATCATGGTGGCGTAGCCAAGTCCGCGCAATTTCCCCAGCGCCGCACTTTTTATCCGGCGTTGTTCGAACCCGGCGACGTCCGCTTCTGTTTCGGCCAGATCCATGGCCGCCACAAGGTCACCGGAATCAAAGGCGACGCCGAGGCTGGTGGTATAGGGCATGGCCGCTGCAGGAATGAGATTGCGGCGGCGCAGAACAGCCGGCGCGATGCCGAGCGCTGCGGCCGCTTTGTCCATCGCCCGTTCGATCATGAAGATCGCCTCCGGCGTTCCGGCGCCGCGGTAAGGCCCGGTCGGCGGCGTGTGTGTGTAGCAGGCGCGCAGTTGCAGGGAGACAGACGGAATGGCGTAGGTACCTGTAAGGATTTTGGAAACGATAAGCGGCGGGATGGCGCCCTTGGGGCCGAGGTAGGCGCCCAGATTCGACACTACGGTGGCGCGCAGGGCGAGGATGTGTCCCGCGGCGTCCAGGGCAAGTGACATGGATGCGCTCTGGTCGCGGGCCTGGGTATCGGTCAGGAAACCCTCGGAGCGTGTTGCGATCCAGCGAACGGCGCGGCCGATCTTGCGCGCAGCCCAAAGCACCAGCACTTCCTCCGGATACAAGATGTTTTTCGCGCCGAAGCCACCTCCGACATCACGCGTAACGACGCGAATCTTTTCAGGGGCAATCCTGAAGACTTCACGGGCAATCGTGCGTCCGACCGCTTGCGGCTTGCCTGCCGCGGCGTAGAGCGTGTATCGCGCGGTAACGGTATCCCAGTGACCAACGTAGGCTCTGGGTTCGATCGGGTTCTGAATCAGCCTGGGAACATCCAGGTCAAGGTTGACGGTGTGCGCTGCGGCTGCAAACGCCGCATCTGTGGCTGGCACGTCACCGCATTCGTGTTCAAAGGCGATATTGCCGGCAAATTGTTGCCATACCAGCGGTGCGCCATGCCGGACGGCGGCGTGCTTGTCGGTGACTGCGGGCCTCGGAAAATATTCGACAATGACACGCTCCGCGGCATCGCGCGCCTGCTCCTGTGTTTCTGCCACGACGATCGCGATGGCTTCGCCCTGGTAGCGAACAAGGTCGTGAGCCAGCACAGGCTGCCTGACTGCGACCGAATCGGCGCCAAGGGGCGGGCGTTCCGTGGCGTGCAGTGTGTAGTGAGACGGTGGGCGGTCTTCCCACGGAATGCCGCCGAGTCCATCGGCCAGGGCGTCTGCGCCGGTCCATATGCCCAGCACCCCGGGCATCGCGCGGGCGGCGGCGACATCAATAGCGCCTACTCTGGCGCAAGGATGATCGGACCTCACGACAGCCATATGGGCGAGATTGTCGAATTCGAGGTCAGCGGTGTACTGACCGTTCCCGGCGAGCAGCCGTGCGTCTTCGACGCGCGCAATACGCTGTCCGATATACGGCCTTCCGCCAGAACTCATGGTGAACCGGGACTCACAAGCAGCGTTCGCTCAGACCACGGGCCAGCGCGACACCGGCTTGACGTTGGAACGCTGCAGCAGTTGCGGGGCGAGCTCGCGACAATGCGCGCGCACTTCTTCCATGTTGATGGTCGTCAGTTCGCGGCCTTCCATCAAGATCTTGCCGTCCACCATCACCGTGTCGACGCAGTCGCCGTTGGCCGAATACACCAGGCTGTATACATAGTTGTAGGTCGGTACGAACTCGGGGCGGTCGATGTCGATGAGGATGAGATCGGCTTTCTTGCCCGCTTCGATGACCCCGAGATCGTCCTGCCAGCCGAGCGCACGGTAACCGTCCAACGTCGCCATCTCGATCACTTCCTCGGCGGTGATGACACCGGGGTCGATGCGCGAATCCTTGGACAGGGTCGCCGCCAGGTACATGGTGCGGAACATGTCCTTGCTGTCGCCGGAGTTGACGCCGTCGCACCCGAGCGCCACGGTGACGCCGGCCTTGCGCATTTCGATGAACTTGCCCATTTGCGTCGTGCCCTTGGCGAGCTTGAGCGCAGCCGGCGGATTCTGGCAGACCTTTGTGTCTGTTTCGGCAAGAAAATCCACTTCGTAGGCATCGACCGCGGTCATGTGGTTGAGGTACACGTTGGGGCCGAGCGCGCCGATCTTGTACATGTGCTCGACCGGACGGTGGCCGGTGGCACGCATTTCAGCCGCGGCTTCCTCGCGCGAGCTCGCCTTGTGCATCAGCGTGGAGGTTTTGTACTTGTCGGCGATTTCCTTGGTACCCAGCATCAGTTCGTCGGAGCAGGTGCCCACGCCCTCTATGGTGGCGAAAATCTTGATGCGGCCGTCGGCCGCGCCGTTGAAGGACTTGATGTTGTTCTCGGTAAGGTCCAGGCATTCCTTGAGATTCATTTTGAGGAAATACTCGGGACACTTCTGGCCGTCCGGCCCGCCGTGATCCCAAACCCAACTGCCGGTGCTGGCGCGCATGCCGGCGCTTTCGATGGATTTCACGATCGAGGGCAGGTAGCTGCAGCCCGGTTCGGCGAAACAAGTTGTGCCGCTGCGGATCATTTCCGCCATCAGGCATTGCGAGTACCAGTATTCGTCTTCGGGCTTGGTGGCCGCAAGATAGGGGTAGCACCAGTCTTTCAGCCAGTCGCTGGTTTTGAGGTTGTCCGGAATGAGCCCGCGGGCGATTTCGTTGAGGTGGGCGTGGCCATCGACGAGACCGGGCATGACCAGGCGGTTTCGCCCGTCGATGACCTTCTTGCCGGTGTATTCTTTCTTGATGTCCGCGGTCTTGCCGACCGCAATGATGCGGTCGCCGCGGATGGCCACCGCACCGTCGGTGAGAATGCGTCGGGTGGCGTCCATGGTGAGCAGGATGGCGCCTTCAATGAGAATGTCGACTGTTTGCGGCATGTCCAGACCCCTGAAAATGAAGTGAAAAGAGCGTTAGCATTGGCGTCAAGCTTGCAAAAAATAAAAAATACAATATACTAAAATCAAGTTTTGTGGCATTTTTAGTGTGAATTTTTCATCTGGATTTTTCCTCTGAATCTTAGGTGATTCGGGCGTCATCTGGCCGGGGCCAGGTGCGGCGGTCATGCCCGGGTCCTGCTATCGCAATCCGGAAGATTTTCCGCCGCGCTTCATACCAGTCTTTAAGGAGTCAACGTGAGCACCGCTATCCTCGACAAATTCGACAAAGTGCTGGCCACTGACGCGGCGATCGGCATCACCCAGGAAATGGTGCGTACCGACAGCACCTCGGGCAAGGAAGGCGTGCTCGGGCGGCAGCTGGAAGCGACCCTGAAGTCCTTTGGCATCGGCAAGGTGTGGTGCGAGGACGTGTCGCCCGGACGGGTCAACACGCTGTGGCAAATCGACAGCGGACGCCCCGGTCCGCACCTGCTGCTGACCGGCCACCTCGATACCAAGCCGGTGTGCGAAGGCTGGGAGCGTGACCCCTTTGACGGCGCCATAGAAAACAACCGCCTGTTCGGCCACGGCGTGATGGACATGAAGGCGGGTCTCGGCTCGTTGATAGGCGCGGTCAAGACCATCGCCGATTCCGGCGTCGAGTTCCAGGGCAAGCTGACCTTCTGCGGCGTGGCCGACCACATGGGCCAGCAAACCGGCGCCATCGATCTGTTCAACCGGCACAAGTTCGACTGCAGCATTCTGGCTGAACTGACCGACATGCAGATCTACATCGCGCACCGCGGCCGCTATTACTTCGATATTTCGACCATCGGGCATTCGGCGCACACCTGCCACAAGTACCACGCGACCAACGCCATCGAAAAAATGCTGCCGGTCGTCGAAGAGCTGTCCAAGCTCAAGTATTTCCCCAAGATCAGCAAGGAAATGGAAGCCTTGGTCGGCGCCGAGCTCTACACCGCCGTCGGCCGTATTTACGGCGGCTTGTTCCCGGGCGGCCCCTCGATGATTCCGGATCGCTGCACCATACGCGTCGATACGCGCCCGCAACCCGGTGTGCCGCTCGAAGAGGTGCAGGAGCTGCTGCAGGGCGCGCTCGACAAGGCCATGGCGCGCGACCCGCAAATCAGGCTCGAAGTGGTCGTCGCCGACAAGAAAAACTCCTTCATGGTCGATCCCAAGGCGCCCGTTGTCCAGGCACTGGTCGAATCCTGGACCGCGGTGATGGGCAAGACGCCCACGCTCGTCGGCGGTTCGTGGCTGGCTGACACGGCGACCGTCGGCCATTTGTGTGACACGGTGATTTTCGGACCGGGCGGCGAACCGGTGTACCAGCCGAACGAATCGCTGGCGCTCGCCGACATCGAGGCGGCGACCAAAATCTACACGCTCGCCACGGCAAAGATGCTCAAGGCCATTTAAGAAAGTACCCGGCGGCGGGATCATCAGCAGACAGCAGACGCAAGCGAGGGGGGGGGCAGGTATGGCATTCAAGCAACTCGGACCGGCGGAATTCGCACGTTCCTCCGCCGCGCGGCTGGGGCGACTGGTGGCGCAGCGCCGCGTCTCGCCGGTGCAACTGGCCGAATGCGCGATCGCGCTGGCGAAACAGTTCGAACCGGCGGTCAACGCCTATGTGATGTTTCTTGAAGCCTATGCGCGCAAGGGCGCTACGGCGCGCGAGGCCGAGGCGCGCAAAGGGCAGTTGCGCAGTCCCCTGCACGGTGTGCCCATCGCCATCAAGGACAATTTTTATCTTAAGGGTTTTCCGGCGACACGCGGCTCGCGCACCAGCACCGATTACGTGCCCGACACCAATTCACCGATGATAGAGCGCATGCTCGAGGCGGGTGTGGTCATTATCGGCAAGACCACCATGCCCGAGTTTGGCTGGAAGGGAACCGGCATTTCGCCGCTCACCGGCGTGACGCGCAACCCCTGGGACACGAGACGCAACTCCGGCGGCTCCAGCGCCGGTTCGGCGGTGACCGTCGCGACCGGTGCGGTACCCATCGCACTCGGATCCGACGCCGGCGGGTCGATCCGCATTCCCGCCGCCTTTTGCGGCACGGTCGGGCTCAAGCCCACGCTCGGTCGTATTCCGGTGTGGCCGGGTACGGTGACTGAAACGCTGTCGCACCAGGGGCCTTTGTGCCGCACTGTCGCTGATGCCGCGCTGGTGTTGCGCGCCAGCGCCGGGCCGGACGCGCGCGATCCGCTCTCGTACAACTCGGCCGCGAACGCCGACCCGGCACGGCAAAAACGCCTGCGCGCGGGCGCGTTGCGCATCGGTGTCGCGGCGACGCTGTTTGGCGTCAAGGTGGACGACGAGGTCAGCGCGGTGTTCGCGCGCGCGGTGTCGCGCCTGAAGCGCACGGTCAAGGGCGCCTACAAGAACACCACGATTGACGCCGAGCTGCCCTATGAAGCGTTCGAAACCCTGTGGGTTACCGGCCGCGGCCTCGGCTTTGCCGACCTGATTGCCAAACACGGTGCAAAAATGGACCCCGGCCTCGCCCGCCTCGACGGGCTCGCCGGGGACTATGCCGTCGCCGATTATTTCAAGGCCATAGGCGACAGGCGCAAGTTCGTTGCCGCCGCCTGCGATGTGCTCGAGCGCTTTGATGTGCTGGTCACGCCGACCATGCCGCTGCTGCCTTTTGACGCCGACAAGGAAGTGCCCGCAGGCGGTGACGCCGGGGCGCCCCTGCCGTGGATAGGCTGGACGCCCTTCACCTATCCGTTCAACCTGTCGGGCCAGCCGGCCATTTCCATACCCTGCGGTTTCACCGCCGGCGGCATTCCGGTCGGGCTGCAAATCGTCGGACCCTGGGGGCAGGACGACCTGGTGCTGGCGGTGGCGCGCAGCTTTGAGGCCTGCCTCGCCGAAGCGACGCCGCGTTTGCCGCCGCTGGCGATGCAGGCGCTCGCAAGCGACTGATGGTAGGCGTGCCCATGCCGAGCGATAAAAATGCGACCGCGGCAGGCCGCATGCTCGAGGCCTCGGACGGCGTGCGCCTGCATGTGCGCCAGACCGGGCAGGGCGAACCCATCGTGTTCGTGCATGAATTCTCCGGCGATCAGCGCAGCTGGGACCCGCAGGTGGCGTTTTTTGGCCGCCACGCGCATTGCATTACCTATAGTGCGCGCGGCTATCTGCCCTCGGATGTGCCCGCCGCCGTAACAGCCTACAGCCAGGAGCGCGCGGCCGACGATGTCGCCGATGTCATACGCGGCCTTGGCCTCGGCCCAGCCCATGTCGTCGGCCTGTCGATGGGGGGATTTGCCGCGCTGCACTTCGGCCTGCGTCATCCGCAACTGGCCAAATCGCTGGTGATTGCCGGCTGTGGTTACGGTGCCAAGCCGGAGCAACAGCCCGCCTACGGTGAGCGCATGCGCGCCGAGGCCGACCATGCCGATAAAATCGGCATGGTGGCGTTTGCCGCGGAACTTGCCGCCAGTCCCTACGCCATGCCCTTGCACGCAAAAGACCCGCAGGGCTGGTCGGTTTTTGCCGCGCAACTGGCGGCGCATTCGGTGCAGGGCACGGCAATGACGCTGCGCGCGGTGCTCGCCACGCGGCCCTCGCTGTGGCATCTCGAGGACAAGCTGCGCAACATGCAATTGCCGGTGCTGCTGCTCGCCGGGGACGAGGACGATCCCTGTCTTGAGCCCGGCCTGTTCCTGAAGCGCACCATTCCGGGTGCCGCGCTGTGCGTGCTGCCGCGCGCCGGCCACCTTGCCAACCTCGAGGATCCGGCGCTTTTCAACGAGGCTGTATTCAAATTCATCACCGCCGTCAACAGCGGGCGCTGGAACGGCTGGACGGGAAGTGAAGCTTGACAATCTTGTTGTTTAATTTTTCCGGGAGAGACGAATCATGAGCGGCGAAAAAAGACTGGCGGGGCGGGTGGCGATGGTCACCGGCGGTGGCAGGGGTCTCGGTCGCGGTATTGCCGAGGGCTTTGGCGCCGAGGGCGCGAAGGT
>CAYLPI010000170.1:0-7974 GCA_964385505.1 uncultured Bordetella sp. | reverse complement strand
CGGGTAGCGCGTGTCTTACGTTGCGCGCAGCGTGATTTTAATCGGCACAGGCGACGATGGATTCGAGAAAATCAACGGCCTCGGCTTCGCTGCGACTGCGGCGCATCGGCGGCAGGCTGGCGAGTATGGTGCGGCCATAGGCCTTGCCTGTGAGGCGCGGGTCGCATATGGCCAACACGCCGCGGTCCGACTCGTCGCGTATCAGGCGGCCCGCACCCTGCTTCAACGCGATGGCCGCATAAGGCAGCTGGTACTCCATGAAGGCGTTGCGTCCCTGTTTGGTCAACGCCTCCAGCCGCGCGGCGAGCACCGGGTCATCGGGCGGCGCGAACGGCAGTTTGTCTATGACCACCAGCGACAGCGCCTCGCCGCGCACATCAACGCCTTCCCAGAAACTCGCGCTGCCCACCAGCACGGCGTTGCCGAGGCGCCGGAAGCGCGCCAGCAGTTCGGTGCGCGATCCCTCGCCCTGCAACAGCAGCGGAAAATCGAGGCCCGCTTCGACAAGGCGGCTGCGCAGCAACTCGTGGGCGAGGCGCATGCCGCGCAGCGTGGTGAACAGCATGAAGGCGCGGCCGCGACTGGCGCGCAACAGCGGCATCGCCGCATTCACCACCGCCTCGGTGTGTTCGCGTGAATTGGGCTCGGGCAGTCCGCAGGGCAGGTAGAGCAGCGCGTTGTTGGCGTAGTCAAAGGGACTGCCCCAGCAGGCGGTCTGCGCCGACTCGAGGCCGAGCTGGGCGCAGTAGTGGTCGAACTTGCCGCCCACCGCCAGCGTCGCCGAGGTGAACACCCAGGCACGCGGTCGGCCGCTCAACTGGCCGCGAAAAATTTCCGCGATCGACAACGGCGTCGCATGCAGGGCCATCGCCTGGCTGTAGGCCTCGACCCAGCGCACCATCTCAGCCTCGTCGTGGCGCTGCCAGCGCGTCAGCCGCGCGGCGAGTTCAGCCGCACGCTGCCAGCAATTCTCGATGCCCTCGCCGCGCTCGGCCTGGCTCTCCAGCGCCGCCGCCATGGTCTGCAAGGCACTGATCATGGCCTTCAGCGCAGCCTCGAATCCGGCGCGGTCGGCGATGGATTTATACGGCAGGCGGGTGTTGGATTCGGGCAGCGCAAGCCTGAGGTCGCGTCCGGCCTTTTCGGTGCGGCGCACGAGATCAGGCAGCGCTGCAACATCGCGTGCCACGCTCAGCGCCTCGACCAGGGTGTCGCGGCACAGGTCCTGTATCTGGCCGGTGGACACGGTCTCGCCGAAGAACAGCGTCGCCGTGTCGGGCAATTGATGCGCCTCGTCGAAAATGACGGTGTTGCACGCGGGCAGCAATTCGGCCATGCCCTCGTCGCGCAACACCACGTCGGCGAAAAAAAGATGGTGGTTGACCACCACAACCTCGGCCACCAGCGCCTCGCGCCGCGCCGCGAGGACGAAGCATTCCTTGTGATTGGGGCAGGACTGCCCGAGGCAGTTCTCGCGCGTCGAAGTGGCGTAGCCCCATGCCGGCGAGTCCTCGGCCACCTCCGCCAGTTCGCCCTTGTCGCCGCTTTGCGACGTGCGCGCGAAATGCTCAATCAGGCGCAGGTCGCGCACCGACTCACGCGTCGGCAAACGCGCCTCCTTGAGGTTGTGCGCTAGGTGGTAATGGCAGACATAATTGGAGCGGCCCTTGAGCAGGGCCGTGGTCACCGGCACGCCGAGCGCATCGCGTACCGCGGGCAGGTCGCGGGTGAACAACTGATCCTGCAGCGTCTTGGTGCCGGTGGAGATGATGACCTTGCCGCCGGAGAGCAGCGCCGGAACGAGATAGGACACCGTCTTGCCGGTGCCGGTGCCCGCCTCGGCCACCAGCACCGCATTGTCGCGAATGGCGTCGGCGATGCAGCCGGCCATTTCCACCTGCTGCGGGCGCTGCCGGTAGGAGGGGATGCTGCGGCTCAGCAGGCCGTCGGGTGCGAACACCTGCTCAAGCGTCGGTACTGTCATATCGCCCGCATGGTATCACCCGCGGGCAGGGCACAGAACGCTCGCAACGGACGTTCGACACCTGCAACCCCTGCAACACCCGCAACAGGAGCAGAACGATCGCAGCAAAGCTATTTTATTTCCTCGACCCTGACCCATACCCGGCGCACGTCGCGACGCTCGCCGCTTGAACCATAGAGGAGGCCCGAACTCTGGCGCGACTCCTGCTGGCTCGCGCCGCCCAGTTCGAACCACTCGCCCAGCCGTCCGCTGGCGGTGGTGGTGATGCGCTGGCTGTTGACGCTGCCAGGACCCGCATTGCCGGGCGTCTCGCGGCGCGGGCTGATCTCCAGTTGCACCGTGTCGCCGGACACCCGCGGCACCACTTCAAAGCCGGTGCCGATATCGCGGTAGGTGATGGTCTCGGAAATCAGAAAACCCTGGTTTGCCCCGGTCACCGCGCCGGTGACGTTGCGACTCGGAACCGGAACCGACTGGCCGACGTTGATCGTCGCCGGGTAGCCCTCGAGCACCTGCAGCCGCTGGATCAGGCGCTCGTCGCTGGCATTGCGGCTGTCGAACACGCGCGCGCCGAGTTCGCCACCGCCGCGGGAGTTGATGCTGCCGCTCAGCCCACCACCACTGCCCTGGATGTTTTCAGCGGTGTCCTGGCGCACCAGAATCATCAGGCGCCGCGGCCGGGTGTCGATGCTGGCGAGCACACGCCGCAACTCATCAATGTTGCCCCGGCTGGCGCGCAGGATGATCTGGTTGTTCATGCCCGAGACGGCGCCGCCCGGTTCGACCAGCGGACGCAGTATCGGCAGCACCTGTTCGGCGTTGCGATACTTGAGCGTCAGCACCTCCACGTCCGCGTGCACGAGTCCGGCGACGGCGACGAGTAGAAGCCCGAGCAAGTGGCGGAGCAGTTGTGATCTTGTGTCCATGTGTGCGATATCGGCAAACGTCCGTCGGTATGAAGCCGGCGGCGGGTTGGGCAGGGACCCCTGATGCATTAACGCACCAGACAGGCGTTTAGCTTACCGCAATCGGTACCACGGCCGGGACCCATGCAAACGGCTTTACAACCAGAACCTGAAGGTCTAAAGTACTTAATATATGCGCTTTAACATACTGTTTATAATTATATTTACTGCGACAGTCCAGCTTCTTGGCGGCTGCGCCGGCATGCTTGCGCCTGAGCCCGTGTCGGCACCGGCACGCGTTGCAAGCGAAATTCCGGCACACGCACCGTCAGCCGCTGTGCCCGCGCCGCCGGTCCAGGCTGCACCAGCGCCAGTTCAACGCTCACCGGAAATGATTTTTCAGGCCCTTGCCGCCGCCGATGTGCCCTACCAGCGCGGCGGCAAGTCACACGCCACCGGCTTTGACTGCAGCGGGCTGGTTGCGCATGTGTACCGCGCCGCATTCGGCCTGGCGCTGCCGCACAATGCGCGCGCGCAAAGCAGACTCGGAGAAACCATCCCGCCCGGAGCGCTGCAACCGGGCGACCTGGTGTTCTACAACACCCAGGGCCAGCCCTACTCGCATGTCGGCATTTATCTGGGTGACGCGAAATTCATCCACGCCCCCAAACCTGGCAGCGCGGTGCGCATCGAGAGCATGCGCGGCGGTTACTGGACGCGGCGATACAACGGCGCGCGGCGCATAGCCGCACTCTGACACGTCGGTACGGCAGGCGATACATGCCGGTGCCGATTCCCCGGCCGCCCACCCAGCCCTGTTGCCCCGCCCCACCACCGCGGTGATGAACCTGCTGTTTTGCCAATCTGCGTGAAATGGACGACAACCCTGCTCAAATGCGAATAATTCTTATTACTATTGCTATCGAGAATTATTCTCGATAGTATCCATGCCTTAGGCAGTCAAATCAGACTGATGGATCGTCAATTCCTCACTAGCTTGAAAAGGAAATGCCATGAACAAGTGGTTACCCTGCGCAATCGCCGCAGTGGCCGGGATGGCCATGCCATTGACCGCGCCGGCGCAGGAAAAAGTCCTGAACCTGTACTCGTCGCGCCACTACAACACCGATGAGGCGCTGTACGGCAATTTCACCAAACAGACCGGCATCAAGATCAATCGCATCGAAGCGGGCGAAGATCCGCTGATCGAGCGCTTGCGCAATGAAGGCGACAAAAGTCCGGCCGATGTGCTGATCACCGTCGATGCCGGCCGCCTGTGGCGCGCCGAGCAAATGGGCTTTTTCCAGCCGGTGAAATCGGCAGTTCTCGATGCGCGCATTCCGGCCGCCCTGCACCACCCAGGAGGCCTGTGGTTCGGCTTTTCCGTGCGCGCGCGGGTCATCGCCTATGACAAGGCCAAAATCAAGGCCGGCGAAATCACCACCTACGAAGACCTCGCCGATCCGAAATGGAAAGGCAAGATATGCGTGCGCTCGGGCAGCCACGTTTACAACCTGTCGCTGGGCAGCAGCATGATAGGCGCCATCGGCGAGGCCAAGACCGAGGCCTGGGCGAGGGGCCTGGTGGCGAATTTTGCGCGCTCGCCCAAGGGTGGCGACACCGACCAGATCAATGCCGTCGCGGCGGGTGAATGCCAGATTGCCATCGTCAACACCTACTATTACGCTCGCCTCGCCCGCTCAAGCAGAGCCGAGGAGCGCGCGGTGGCCGAGCGAGTCGGCATTGTCACGCCCAACCAGGCGGCCGGACAACGCGGCACTCACGTCAACATCTCCGGGGCGGGCGTGATGAAAAACGCGCCCAACCGCGACAACGCCGTGAAGTTTCTGGAGTACCTCGCCGGCGACGAAGCGCAGCGCTATTTTGCCGATGGCAACAACGAATGGCCGGCGGTGCCGACCACCCAGATCAGCAATCCGGCTCTCAACGCGCTGGGTAAATTCCGCTACGACACGCAGAATATCGCGGTGCTGGGACGCAACCAGCCTGAGGCGCAAAAAATCTACGACCGGGCCGGCTGGAAATAAGCCCGGACCTGCGGCGGCGAAACGGCGCACCGTCAAAGGCGCGTCGTTTTTATTTCGGCCGTCCGCCCGTTGCAATGGACCGCGACAGCACGAGCAGCGGCAATAACCCGACGGCGACGATCACCAGCGAGGCCGCAGCCGCCTCGGGCAGGCGCTCATCCGAAGCATAATTGTAGGCTTGGACTGCAAGCGTGTCGAAATTGAACGGCCGCATCACCAGCGTCGCCGGCAGTTCCTTCATTACGTCGACGAACACGATCAGGCCGGCGGTAAGCACGCTGCCGCGCAGCATCGGCAGATGCACCTTGAGCATGGTCTCGGCCGGACGGTAGCCGAGGCTGCGTGCGGCATCCTCCATGCTGGGGGTAATCTTGGCGAGTCCGGACTCGACCGTTTGCAGCGCAATCGCCATGAAGCGCACGAGATAGGCGTAGATCAGCGCAAGAATGCCGCCGGTAAGCAGCAGGCCACTCGAAATTCCCATTGCCGCAAGCGCGTTGACAAGGGCATGATCCAGCCGCGTCACCGGCACCAGGATGCCCACCGCGATTACGGCGCCGGGCAGCGCATAGCCCAGGCCCGCGAGCCGGTTGGCTCCGCTCACCAGCGGGCTCTTGGCGATGCGCGCGGCGTAGGCCATCACCAGCGCCAGCACCACCACCACCACGGCGGCAATACCGGCCAGCGTAAAGCTGTTGCCGATCAGCACCCAGATGCGCGCACCATGCTGGCTGTCGGTCTCGCGCAGCGCCATGACCAGCAGAATTCCCGCGGGCAGCGCAAAACCCAGCGTCACCGGCAGTGCGCAAACCAGACCTGCAATCCAGCGGCGCGCCCCGCTCAGCACATAAAGCGTCTCGCGCCGTTGCGACGCCGTGGCATGAAAGCGCGCCCGGCCGCGATTCCAGCGCTCCAGCAGCAGCACCGAAAACACCAGTGCGAGCAGCAGCGTCGACAACTGTCCGGCAGCGACGCGATCGCCGAGGGACAGCCACGCATGATAAATACCGGTGGTGAAGGTCTGCACGGCGAAATAGGACACCGTACCAAAATCGGCCAGCGTCTCCATCAGCGCCAGCGCCGTGCCCGCCGCAATGGCCGGTCGCGCCAGCGGCAGCGCGATGGCGAAAAAGCCGCGCACCGGGCCGTAACCGAGCAGGCGGCCCGCTTCCAGCGCAGATCGCGACCGCTCGAGGAAGGTCGTGCGCGCGAGCAGGTAGACATAGGGATAGAGCGCAAAGGAGAACATCGCAATCGCACCGGGTAGCGAACGCACATCGGGAAACCAGTAGTCTCCCGCCTGCCATCCGGTGGCCGCGCGCAGCGACGATTGCAACGGCCCGGAAAATTGCAGGAAGTCGGTGTAGGCATAGGCCAGCACATAGGCTGGTGCCGCCAACGGCAGCACCAGCATCCATTCGAGCACACGCTGCCCGGGGAAGCGGCAGGTCGTGACCAGCCATGCGCTGCCCACCCCGAGCACGATCACGCCGACGCCCACGCCGAGCACCAGCAAAATGGTGTTGCCGATATAGCCACCGAGCACGGTCGAGGCGAGGTGCGCCCATGTACCCCGGTCGCGGACAAAAATACTCGCCACCACCACCACGATGGGGGCGACTATCAACGCCGCAACGAGCACAGCCGACCAGCCCAGAACCCCGGGCGCGCGGACAGACCGCCAGCAGCGCGGCAGCAAGGATGCGGCGGGTTTTGCGGCGACGGAAGTGGCGGTGTTCACTTTGGCATTTTATCAAGAATGATTCTTGTTTTCATCGATATGTCGTGGATTTAATTTATAATATCGGCATGACAACACACTCTGGCAGCGTGCTTGAACTGGACGGCGTGTACCAGTCCTACGGCGATACCGCCGTCGTAAAAGGCCTGTCGTTCGCGCTCGCGCGCGGCAGCATTGGCTGCCTGCTCGGCCCCAGTGGTTGCGGCAAGACGACCGTGCTGCGCTGCGTGGCCGGCTTCGAAGCCATCCGGGCCGGAGAAATACGCATCAACGGCAAGCGCATGAGCGCTTCGGGCCTGCTGGTCCCGCCGGAGCATCGCCACATCGGCATGGTGTTCCAGGACTACGCGTTGTTTCCCCACCTTTCGGTGCAACAGAATGTCACCTTCGGCTTGCGCGGCCTTGCCCGCACCGAACGCGACGCCCGGGCGGCGAAATTGATCGAGCTGGTCGGCCTCGGTGGCCTGGCCGCGAGCTTCCCGCACGAATTGTCGGGGGGGCAGCAGCAGCGTGTCGCGCTGGCGCGCGCGCTCGCCCCCGAACCCGACCTGCTGCTGCTGGACGAGCCCTTTTCCAATCTCGACACCGAGTTGCGCCAGCGCCTGTCGCTCGAGGTGCGTGACATCATCAAGCGCAGCAACACCACCGCACTGCTGGTGACGCATGACCAGCAAGAGGCCTTCGCCATTGCCGACGAAATCGGCATCATGCATCAGGGCGAAATCGAACAATGGGACAGCGCCTACAACCTCTACCACCGGCCGGGCAGCCGCTTCATTGCCGACTTCGTCGGACAGGGCGTATTCGTGCCCGGGGAGGTCATGAGCGGCCGGCAGGTGCGCATCGAACTGGGCGTGTTGAACGGCGTCATCCCCGGCGCCTGCGGCGAGAGTTGCGAAAGTTGCGGCAAGGGCTGCCACGTTGATGTGCTGCTGCGCCCAGACGACATCATTCACGATGACGCGAGCAAGGTGCAGGCCGAGGTCATGCACAAGGCTTTTCGCGGTGCCGACATCCTGTACACCCTTAAACTGTCGAGCGGCCGCAGCGTGCTGGCGCTGGTGCCCAGCCACCACAACCATTCCGTCGGCGAAAAAATCGGCATACGCCTCGACGTCGACCACGTCGTGACCTTCCAGACCGGCGCGGCGCAGTTGCAGCCTTACAGGCTTTAAAAAAAACAAAAAAAACAAATCCCCGACGGGATTGATACGACCGGCATGCAGGATTCCCGCTCAACAACGGTTGATTCGGGAAATCCAAATGGGGCATGGCCCCTTTCTAACACCCTGCTAG
>CAYLPI010000169.1:4884-8014 GCA_964385505.1 uncultured Bordetella sp. | reverse complement strand
AGAAAGACACGACACCGAACAATCAGAGAAGAAAATGCAAAAATGCGGGATCGGACCGTTTTTTTTTCAGCGTATCGGCTGGAAATCCGCGCTGGGCGGGCGTTTCCAGCCTGTATGCCGGGTTGCCCGCGGTAATGCAGTGCTCGGGCAATGCGTTCCGGTTCAGAGCTTCGGAATACGAATCCGGCTGACCATCAGCGCCCCCGAGGCCGCAAACAACAGCGCCAGCGGATGCAGCGTCAGGCCGGCGATCTGCAGCGCGCCGAACCACAGCGCGTCGCCGATGGCGCCCTGCCATGCGGCGAAGGCCAGCAGCATCACCAGTAGCAGCGATGAAGGAATGGGCGTGCCCTCGAAGTGCGAGACCTTGCCGTCGTCGCCTGACAGCGCCTCGGCGGTAACGTTGTAACGCGCCAGCCGCGACACGCCGCAGGCGACAAAGCCGGCGAGGATGACGCGGTCGTAAAAGCCCTGCATGCCGCAGCCGAAGGCAATCACCGCCGGTGCCACGCCGAAGGAAATCACGTCGGCGAGGGAGTCGAGTTCGCGCCCCAGCGCCGAGGTTTTCTGGCGCCAGCGCGCGATGCGTCCGTCAAACACATCAAAGACAAAGGCCGCCAGCACCAGCGCGCAGGCAAAGTACACATGCCTCAGCTCGGCGCTCTGCATGTAACTCATCATAGAGAACAGCGCGCCGGTGCCGCAGACGGCGTTGGCGAGCGTGAACCAGTCGGCGAGATGAAACTCGCGGATCATGGCAAAGGGCTTGGTGCGCTTGGGTGTGTTCATGACGGACAGGGTAGCGTATTGCGCGCCAGGGCGATGTGCGCTGTCCTACTGAAGGAGGCGAAGGCGGCGCGCGCGCGCCATCGCGCCGCACGAAGATGAAGCTGATGCCGATGGGCCGTCGGTTCCATGCGCCTGGCAGTGTCCTGGGTGGTGGCTGGAAACGCCCGGGGGACGGGCATTTCCAGCCGGTGCCATCAAGGTGCAGGCAGGTGTGCCGGCCGGCTTTGGCGGTGGGCACGTGCGCACCGCCCGGCGCCGCGGCTTTGCTATGATGCTGGCTCGAAAAAAAACGTCCCCTTCAACAAGGAAGCCCCCGCCATGCAGTCTTACTGGATTCAAGCCGCCGGAACCAAAACCCTTATCGAACTGCGTGAGGTGCCGGTGCCCGAGCCCAAGTCCGGACAGTTGCTGGTGCGCGTGCACGCGGCCGGCTTCAATCGCGGCGAACTGATCGTCGGCGGCCTGACCAAACCGGGCGCGACCAAGGCGGTGGGACAGGAGGCGGCGGGCGAGGTGGTCAAGGCGGGCGAGGGCGTCAGCGGTTTCAAGCCCGGCGACCGCGTCATGGCGCGCTGCCCCGGTGCCTTTGCCGAATATGCGCTGGTCGATGCGCGCGAGGCCGTCATCATTCCCGCCAAACTGTCGTGGGAAGAGGCGGCGAGCATCCCGCTGACCTTCATGGTGGTGCACGACATGCTGGTCGCCAAGGGCAAACTGTCCAAAGACGAGTGGCTGCTGATCACCGGCGTTTCGTCGGGCGTGGGCGTGGCGGCGCTGCAACTGGGCAAGGCGCTGGGCGCCAAAGTCATCGGCACCTCCGGTTCGGCCGACAAGCTGGCGCGGCTGAAGGCGCTGGGCCTGGATGTCGGCATCAATACCCGCAGCGCCGATTTTGCCGCTGCGGTGTTGCAGGCCACCGAGGGCAAGGGCGCCAACCTGGTGGTCAACAACGTCGGCGGTTCGGTCTTTGCCGAAACCATCAAGGCGCTTGCCTTCGAGGGCCGTCACGCCACCGTCGGTTATGTCGATGAAGTGCTCAAGGCCGAGATCGACATCGAGGCCTTGCACACCAAACGCCTGACGCTGTTCGGCGTGTCGAACAAGTTGCGTAATGCAGAGCAGCGCGCCGGCACGGTGAAGGGCTTTGTCGATGATGTGCTGCCGCTGATGGCTGAGGGCCGCATCAAGCCGGTGATAGACAAGGTCTTCCCGTTTGCGCAAATGCAGGCGGCCAAGGACTACATGGAGTCGAACGCCCACCTCGGCAAGATCGTGTTGCGCGTGGCGGCGGCCTGAACGTGTGCTCCGCCGCATGAGCCCGGACCGGGTCGGCGGCGGATCTTGACGCTCGGCGCACGGCGGCGCCAAATCGGCCCCAAGTATCGGGTCGCGGTTTACTCGGCCTGGATGCCGGCTTCCTTGACGACGCGACCCCAGGTGGCGTATTCGCGCTCGATGTATCTGGCGAGTTCGGCAACGCTGCCCGGTTGCGGCTCCATGCCCTGGTTGAGCAATTGCGTGCGCACATCGGGCGCATTGATGGCCCTGACCAGTTCGCGGTTGAGTTGCTCGACAATGGCGCGCGGTGTCTTGCCCGGTGCCATGTAGGCATACCAGTTGGTCGCCTCGAAGCCGGGAAAGCCGGCTTCGGCGACCGTGGGCACATCGGGCAGTGAACTCGAGCGCGTTGCGCCGGTGGTGGCGAGGGCGCGGATCTTGCCAGCCTTGATTTGCGGCACGGCCGAAGGCGCCGAGGCAAACACCGAGGCGACCTGGCCGCCCAGCAGGTCGGCCATGGCCGGACCGCCGCCCTTGTAGGGCACATGGGTGATGTCGGCCTTGGTGACGATTTTGAATAATTCGCCGGCAAGGTGGCCGGCATTGCCTATGCCCGACGATCCGTAGGCAATGCTGCCCGGTTTGGCAATCGACAATCTGACGTATTCGGCGACGTTGTTGGCCGGCACCGACGGGTTCACCACCAGCACATTGGGGAAGACCACCGCCATGGTGATGGCGGTGAGATCGGTGCGCGGGTCGTAGGGCAGCTTGCTGTTCTGGTGCGGCGCGACGGCGACCGATCCGGGGGCGGTCAGCAGGATGGTGTAGCCGTCGGGCGCGGCCTTGGACACGTTGTTGGCGGCGATATTGCCGCCGGCGCCTGCGCGGTTCTCGACAATGACGCTCTGGCCGGTGTTGTCGGCGAGCTTTTTGGCGATGATGCGGGCGGCGGTGTCGGTGCCGCCGCCGGGGGCGAAACCGACGACCATGGTGATGGGTTTGCTCGGGAAGGCCTGGGCGAGGGCTGCCGGGGCGGCGATGGCTGCAACTAGGCCGGCAA
>CAYLPI010000169.1:0-4784 GCA_964385505.1 uncultured Bordetella sp. | reverse complement strand
TGGGCAAAAGCCCGGCAAAGCTTGCGAGCGGCGGCGCGTGACGCGATAATCACATCCCATCCGGTCCCCCAAGGGCCCGGTCACCTCCGGCGCCGCGCGCCGACATTGCAGCGCATAGCAGCGCATAAAACCATGCCTCACGTTCCCGCATCAACCGCACTCTCCCGTTTTCGCGTGCTCGACTTGTCGCGCGTGCGCGCCGGCCCGACCTGCGTCAAGCAACTGGCCGATTTCGGCGCCGATGTCATCAAGATCGAATCGCCGCCCGGTGTCGATGCCAACGAGGGCATGGGCGGTCCGCGTGATGCCGCCGACTTCCAGAACCTGCATCGCAACAAGCGCTCAATGACGCTCAACCTCAAGCTGACCGAGGGGCGCGAGATATTCAATCGCCTGGCAAAAAAATCCGACGTCGTGGTCGAGAACTACCGCCCCGACGTGAAGTACCGCCTCGGCGTTGATTACGAATCGCTGAAGGCCATCAATCCACGCATCGTCCTTGCCAGCATTTCCGGTTTCGGCCAGGACGGTCCCTATCTGACGCGCCCCGGCTTTGACCAGATCGCGCAGGGCATGAGCGGCCTGATGTCGGTCACCGGCGAACCGGGCAAGGGCCCGATGCGGACCGGCGCCGCCATCGCCGATCTCACCGCCGGCTGGCATGCCGCCCTTGGCATCATGACCGCGCTGCTCGAGCGTGAAGTGTCGGGCGAGGGCCAGTGGGTGCAAAGCTCTCTGCTGATGTCGGGCATTGCCTTGCTCGACTTCCAGGCGGCGCGCTACCTGATGGACGGCGAAGTGCCGCTGCAGGTCGGCAACGATCACCCGACCAGCATGCCGACCTCGGCCTACACCACGTCCGACGGTTACATCAACATCGGCGCCTCGGGCGAGGGCATGTGGGTGCGCCTGTGCAATTCAATCGGCCGCCCCGAGCTGCTCGAGCGTGCCGAGTTCAAGGGCAACGCCAGCCGCGCAAAGAATCGCATCGCGCTCAACGCCGAGATCAACGCCACGCTGAAGACCAAAACGAGTGATGCGTGGATCGCCATTCTCAATGAGGGCGGCGTGCCCTGCGGCCCGATCTACACCGTCGATCAGGTCTTTGCCGATCCGCAGGTGCAGCACATCGGCGCCGCGGCGACGGTGAAGCACCCGCGCCTGGGCGCGGTCAGGCTGGTCAACCAGCCGGCCAGCCTGTCGCGCACGCCGGCGAGCCTTGCCACCGCGACGCCGGAAATCGGCGAGCACACCACCGAGGTGCTGGGCGAGGCCGGTTACAGCGACGCCGAGATCGCGCACCTGCGCCAGATCAAGGCCGTCTGAGCGGCCGCGCGCCGCCCCAGCGTATCGAATCACATCTGAGCGGACATTTCATGGCTGAACTCATCACCAAAAAAGAAAACGGCATAGGCTGGGTCATTTTTTCCAACCCGACCAAGCTCAACGCCATGACCTACGACATGTGGGTGGGTTTTCCGAAGGCGCTGGCCGCCTTCGATGCCGATCCCGAGGTGCGCGTCGTCGTCACCGCCGGTGAAGGCGAAAAGGCCTATGTCTCCGGCGCCGACATTTCGCAGTTCGAAAAAAACCGCGGTACCGCCGATGCCGTGGCGGTGTACAACGCCGCCACCGCCGAGGCCTATCTTGCGCCTGCGCGTTGCAGCAAGCCGGTCATCGCCAAGATCAGCGGCGTATGCGTCGGCGGCGGACTTGGCCTTGCCGCGATGTGCGATTTACGCATTGCCGCAGACAATGGCGTGTTCCGCATGCCGGCAGCGCGTCTGGGCCTTGGCTATGGTTACAGCGGGTTGCGCCGCCTGGTCGATCTGATGGGGCAGGCCAATACGGCCGATATTTTTTTCTCGGCACGCAAATTTAATGCCGCCGAGGCGTTCCGTATGGGATTTGTCAACAAACTCGTCCCCGCGGCAGAACTCGACAAGGCGGTCACCGACTATTGCACGATGATCGCGGAGAACGCGCCGCTTACCGTTGCCGCGGCGAAGTACACCATCGCCAATATGAGTTTCCAGGCCGACCAGGCGGTGCAGGACGAGGTGCAGTCCATGGTCGATGTCTGCTTTGCCAGCGCCGACTACAAGGAGGGCCGCACGGCTTTCATGGAAAAACGCACGCCGCAGTTCAAGGGGAAGTAGGGATCATTTATTAGCTGACCCTGCCAGAGCTTGTCATTGCGAGCGCAGCGAGGGATCTTCTTTAGAACTGAACCGAAAAGCAGATTCCCCGGCCTTTAACCTCCGCATGACCTGTTATTTTTTAGGGTTGATGGCCCCAGGCGAGAGGTAATGCCGGCACTGAAAGGAAAAGAGGGTATGCAATCGAAACGAATCACCGCCGTACTGGCTGCGCTGCTGCTGTGCGCCTCAATCAACGTTTTTGCGCAGGCCTACCCGAACAAGCCGATCCGCCTGGTGCTCGGCTTCGCCCCGGGCGGCGCTGCCGACTATGTCGCGCGCGCCATGAGCGAGCCGCTAAGCCGCGCTCTCGGCCAGCCGGTGGTGGTGGACAACAAGCCGGGTGCGGGTTCGAGCATCGCCGCTGATTTTGTCGCCAAGGCGACGCCCGACGGTTACACGGTACTGATCGCCAGCGCGGCCGCCATATCGGTCAATCCGGCGCTCAATCCCAAGCTGGGCTACAAGCCGGGTGACCTGCTGCCGGTGACCAAGGTGTCGGCCTCGCCGCAGGTGGTGGCGGTGAACCCGTCCATCGGCGTCGGTTCGATCAAGGAACTCATCGCCTATGCCAAAAAGAATCCGGGCAAGCTCAATTACGCCAGCTCGGGCAACGGGTCGGCGCCGCACATGGCGACCATCCTGTTCAACCGCCTGACCGGGACCGAAATGGTGCACGTGCCCTACAAGAGCGGCGGGCTCGCCGTGCAGTCCGTGCTCGCCGGCGACACCCAGGTCACCTTCGCCACGCCGCCCTCGGTGCTGCCCCTGGTCAAGGCCGGGCGGCTGAAGGCGATTGCCATCACTGCGCCAAAGCGCTCGTCGCTGATTCCCGATTTGCCCGGAATGGAAGAGGCCGGCCTCGCCGGTTACGACATGTCGCTGTGGTACGGCTTTTTTGTTCCCGCCGGCACGCCGGCGGATGTTGTCAAAAGGATTTTCGACGCGACGACGGCGGCTTTGCGTGAACCCGCTGTGGCACAGGCCTTCGCGCGCGAGGGCACCGAGACCGCGGCGTCACGCTCGCCGTCTGACTTTGCCGCCTTTCTGGCCGAGGACGACAAACTGATGGTGCGTCTGGTGAGGGAGTCGGGCGCCAAAATCGACTGACGCGGACTGAAGCGGACCTCGACCGACTGCGGCCCTGCCGCGCCTCAAGTGATGTGGCACTTGACGCGCGGCAGGGCCGCCTGTTTTGATGCGGGTATTATCCATTGAGGTGCGCCCCATCATGCGTGTGCTGGTCTTGTTTGCCCATCCGCTGCACGAGAGTTTCCACGGCCTCCTGCATCACACCATCGTCGAGCGGCTGCGCGCGGCCGGACACGAGGTCGATGACTGCGACTTGTATGCCGAGGGTTTTGATCCGGTGCTCGACGCCGGCAGCCGCCGCCGTTATTTTGACCTTGCGACCAACCGGCAGGGCGTTGAAAGCTATGTCGAGCGACTGTTCGCAGCCGAGGCGCTGGTGCTGTGCTTTCCGGTCTGGTGTTTCGGGCCGCCGGCGATCCTCAAGGGCTTCATGGATCGGGTCATGATTCCCGGTGTGTCGTTCGCGCTCGACGAGCGCGGCGTGATGCAATCGAATCTGCGCCACATCAAGCGTCTCGTTGCGGTGACCACCTATGGCCGCGACCGGCTCGAGTCGTGGTGGCTGGGCGATCCGCCGCGCAAACTGGTGACGCGCTACCTGCGCTGGTTTGTCGCGCCCGATGCCAGCGTGCGCTACATGCCGCTGTACGGGCTGCACAAGAAGGAGGGCAGTGTGCAGCAGGCCTTTGTCGAACGCGTCGCCGGCGTGATGGACGCCTTGTAGCGCCCCGACTGCCTAGCGCGGTTCGGCCAGCCGGTTCAGCGCCTTGGTGATCGACACCGCATCGTCGCGCAGCGTGTCGAGGTGGCCACGCATCATTTCGGCGGCCCCTGCCTCGTCCATGGTGAGTATGGCCTCGACGATGCGTTCGTGCTCGGTCATGGTCACCGACATCAGCCCCGAATGGAAGGTTGCCGCACGGCGGTAGGCTTCCAGCCGGTTGCGCAGATTGAGCGTCTGCGCCTCAAGGTAGCTGTTGTGGCTGGCCGCATAGACTGCCTCGTGGAATCGCTTGTTCGATTCGTAGAAGCGCTGCGAATCCTTGTGCTTGGCGGCTTTGCCGCAGGCATGGTGGGCCGCCACCAGCATCAGCCTGTCCTCGGCGTTGTGGCGGCGCGAGGCGAGGGCGGAGCAGGCGCTCTCGAGCACCGCCATCATTTCGAACATCTCGAATACCACATCCACGGTCAGGCTGGTGACAAAGGCGCCGGTGTGCGGCTTGATATTGATGAGGCCGGCCGAAGCAAGGTGCTTGAGCGCCTCGCGTACCGGTGTGCGCGAAACGCCGAAGCGCCTGCCGATGCCTTCCTCGTCCAGCCGCACCCCGGGGCGCAGTTCCCCGGCCAGAATTTCGCCCTCCAGCGCGGCAGTGATGAAGCTGGCGCGGGTGGTGCCGCTGGCCGCTTTGGTCAGCGGCGGGATCTTCGGTGAATTCATTGCAGAAAGTCATTCCCTTGAACAAAGGCCCGCCAATGCCGCCCCACGCCAGCGCC
>CAYLPI010000168.1:0-8148 GCA_964385505.1 uncultured Bordetella sp. | reverse complement strand
GCCATCGTCAACGGCCTCAAGGTGGTCGAGAAGGACATCGCCAAAATCAAGCTGGTGGTCTCGGGCGCCGGCGCCGCAGCGCTCGCCTGCCTCGACCTGCTGGTCAAGGTCGGCGTGGACATGAAAAACATCATCGTCACCGACATCGCCGGGGTGGTCTACACCGGACGCAAGGAGGAGATGGATGACAACAAGGCGCGCTATGCCAAGGACATCAAGGGTCGCACCCTCGGTGACGTGATCGCGGGCGCAGACGTGTTCCTCGGCCTGTCGGCGGGCAAGGTGCTCAAGCCCGAGATGGTGAAAAAAATGGCCGGGCGGCCGCTGATCCTCGCGCTCGCCAACCCCGAGCCGGAAATCCAGCCGGCGCTCGCGCGCGAGGCGCGGCCCGATGCGGTGATCGCCACCGGGCGTTCGGATTTCCCGAACCAGGTGAACAACGTGCTGTGCTTTCCCTACATTTTCCGCGGCGCGCTGGATGTGGGCGCCACCACCATCACGCCGGAAATGGAACTCGCGGCGGTGCATGCCATCGCCGAACTGGCACAGGCCGAGCAGTCGGATGTGGTGGCCATGGCCTACGGTGAACCGAACATCGCCTTCGGTCCCGAGTACCTTATCCCGCGGCCCTTTGATCCGCGCCTGATCGTCAAGATCGCCCCGGCCGTGGCCAAAGCCGCGATGGAGTCGGGCGTGGCGACGCGGCCCATTACCGACTGGCCGGCCTACCTCGATTCGTTGCAGCAGTTTGTCTATCACTCCGGCCTGATCATGAAACCGGTGTTCGCCGGCGCCAAAAGCGGGCCGGTGCGCCGCATCGTCTACGCCGAGGGCGAGGACGAGCGCGTGCTGCGCGCGGTGCAAGTCATCGTCGATGAAGGCCTTGCCCGTCCGATCCTGATCGGCCGTCCGATCATCCTGGCCCAGCGCATCGAGAAGTTCGGCCTGCGCATCAAGGTGGGCGAGGATTTCGATCTCGTCAACCTGGAGAGCGATCCGCGTTATCGCGATTACTGGAAGGAATACCACCGCCTGACCGAGCGGCGCGGCGTGTCCGAGCAGTACGCGAAAATAGAAATGCGCCGCCGCGCCACGCTGGTGGGCAGCATGCTGATCCATCGCGGCGACGCCGACGGCATGATTTGCGGCACCTTCGGCACCCACGCGCTGCACTTGCAGTTCATCGACCAGGTCATAGGCCGGCGCAGCGGGGTCAACAATTATTACGCGATGAACGTGCTGATGCTGCCGCAGCAGACGGTGTTCATCTGCGACACCTACGTCAACCTCGACCCGACCGCCGAGCAGATAACGGAAATGACCCTGCTCGCGGCGGAGGAGATGCGCCGCTTCGGCATCGTGCCCAAGGCGGCCCTGCTGTCGCATTCATCCTTTGGCAGCAGCGATTCGGCCAGTGCGAAAAAAATGCGTCTGGCGCTGCAAATGATCGCGGCGCGCGATCCGGACCTGGAGATAGAGGGCGAGATGCACGGCGATGCGGCCCTGTCCGAGTCGGTGCGCATGGCCGCTTTCCCCAATTCGCGCCTCAAGGGCCAGGCCAACCTGCTGATCATGCCGACGCTCGAAGCGGCCAACATCTCGTTCAACCTGCTCAAGACGGCTGCGGGTGACGGCATCACCATCGGCCCCATCCTGCTCGGTGCGGCCAAGCCGGTGCATATCATCACGCCGACGGCGACGGTGCGGCGCATCGTCAACATGACTGCGCTGACGGTGGTCGATGCCAATGCGCAACGGGGGCAGCAGTCGGCTTTGCTTTAAGAACCCATTTCACAACGGCTTGTCATTCCGCGGCCCCTTCGACTGCGCTCAGTGCAGGCTCCGGCCGGGGAATCTGTTTTTGCCCGGATTCAAAAGCAGATTCCCCGCTGCGCCCGGAATGACAATGTGCGAAAGAGTTTTTTTAAAACGGGTTCCAAGGACGTGGCAGTATCCGCGGATGCAGTAGCCTGAGTGCGGAAGGCGGGAGGCGCAGGGACGATGGCAACGGCAGCGGCAACAACAGGAACGAAGGCCGGACTGATTCTGACCGGGGGCGGCGCGCGCGCGGCCTACCAGGTCGGGGTGCTAAAGGCGGTGCGTGAGTTGCTGCCCGAACCCGACCGTAACCCCTTCCAGATCGTCTGCGGCACCTCGGCCGGGGCCATCAATGCCGCGGCGCTGTCGGTCTATGCCGACAATTTCGACCAGGCCGTGGGCCATTTGCTCGACGTCTGGGAAAACTTCCGTGTCCACCACGTCTATCGCTCGGATTGGCGCGGCATCGCCGCGAGCGGCGCGCGCTGGCTGGGGGCGATGACGCTGCTCTATCGCAATAACCCGATTTCTTTGCTCGACAATGCTCCGCTCGGAGAAATGATACGGCGTACCCTGGATTTTTCGCGCATCCAGGAAAACATCGACGCCGGTTGCCTGTATGCGGTGTCCATCACCTGTTCGGGCTACAGCTCCGGGCAGAGCGTGTCCTTCTATCAGGGCGGGCCGGATTGCGTCGCCTGGGAACGCACCCAGCGCATCGGTTGTGCCACGACGCTGCGCGCGGAGTACCTGATGGCGTCCTCGGCGCTGCCTTTCATTTTTCCGGCGGTGAAGATCAACCGCGAGTATTTTGGCGACGGCTCGATGCGTCAGATCGCGCCGATCAGCCCGGCGCTGCACCTTGGCGCCGACCGCGTGCTGGTGATAGGCACCGGCCGGCAGAACGCCCAGACCATGCGTCAGCGCTCCAATGTCTATCCGTCGCTGGCGCAGATCGCCGGCCATGCGCTCAACAGCATTTTCCTCGACAGCCTCAACGTCGACATCGAGCGGCTGCAGCGCATCAACAAGACCATCAGCCTGATCCCGCGCGAACACCTGACGCAAGGCGGGTTGCCGCTGCGCCCGGTCAAGGTGATGGTGGTGTCGCCGTCGCGCCAGATCGAGCGCATCGCCGCGCTGCACGTGCGCGACCTGCCGCAGTCCATGCGCTTTTTGCTGCGCGCCGTCGGCGCGATGAATCGCAACGGATCCAACCTCGCCAGCTACCTGCTGTTTGAAAAAAGCTATTGCCGAGCGCTGATCGACCTCGGTTACGAGGACACCATGGCGCGCCGCGCCGAGATGCGCGACTTCCTCGGCGGATCGGCCTGAAGGCCAAGGGCTAGCGGCCGGGGCTTGACGCAACCGCGTCCAGCGGGCTTTTTTCAGACTGCTACACTAGTTCTCCGGATTCCCAGCCAGGTGCTTCCATGAGCGATTCCCCGCAACTGCCCGATCCCCTCGAAATGCTAAAGAAAATGTGGGCGCCGATGGGGCTGCCGATGCCCGGAATGCCCGGCATGGTGACGCCCAGCTTCAATGTCGGCGACATCGAAAAGCGTATCACCGACCTGAAGTCGGTCGAGAACTGGCTCAGCATGAATCTCAACATGCTGCGCATGAGCATCCAGGGTCTTGAAATGCAGCGCGCCACCATCGCCGCGATGCAGCAGGGCATGCAGGCGGCGCAGCAGGGCATGTCTGCCGGCCAGCCTGCGTCCGGACACGGCGCGAATCAGGCGTTTAACGCGCCCGGGTTCAGCCCGCCCGGGCCCGCGCCTGCAGCCGGAGCAGCGGTCAATCCACTGACCGACCCGGCGATGTGGTGGAACATGCTGCAACCGCAGGCGAGCCAGGACCAGGCCGCACCCGCCGACAAAAAGAAATGACGGCGTTCAGCGTCGGCCACGCCGGCGCGAAGCGATGGCAGGATGCAGCCCGCAAATGCGTGCAGTCGCTCAGCCCGATGCCGCCGTCGGTGAATCTGGGATTTTTGTATTTCACCGACCATTTTGCCGCGAGCGCTGCGGAAATCCTCACGTATCTGAAGTCGGAAACGGGAATTGTCCACTGGGTGGGGTCGGTCGGTGTCGGTGTGCTTGCGGGCGGCGTGGAATACCTGGATGAACCGGCGATGGTGGTGATGGTTGCGGCCCTGCCCGAAGACGGCTTTCGTGTTTTTTCTGGCAAGGCCCGCCCGCCGGCGCGGGGAGAGTTGACCGCGAGCGGAGCCGTGGCGGCGCATTTTGCCGTGGTGCACGCCGATCCGCGCACCGACGATGTGGCCGGACTGATCGAGGACATGGCGCAAAAGCTCGCCAGCGGATTCCTGGTCGGCGGGCTGTCGAGTTCACGCTCTGAACATTGGCAGATTGCCGATGAATTGATTTCCGGCGGCTTGTCGGGGCTGGTGCTTTCGTCCGGGATTGCAATCAGCACCCGCCTGACCCAGGGTTGTGCGCCGCTCGAGGCCCGCCATCGCGTCACCGCCTGCGAGCGCAATATCCTCGTCACGCTCGACAACCGCCCCGCGCTCGACGTGTTCATAGAGGACATAGGTCCGCGTTTTGCCGGCGACCTGGAAGAGGCGGGACGCATGTTCAGCGTCGGGTTGCCGGTGGAGGGCTCGGATTCGGGCGACTATCTGGTACGTAATCTGGCCGGCATAGACCGCGGTAACAAGCTGCTCGCCATTGGCGATTACCCGCAAACGGGTATGCAACTGATGTTCTGCCGTCGCGACGGCGCCGGCGCGCGCGAGGACTTGCTGCGCATGCTCAATGACATACGGCCGGCGACGCCGCCGCGCGGCGGGCTTTATTTTGCCTGCGTCGGGCGTGGTGCCGGCATGTTCGGCGAACGGTCCGAGGAAATGCGCATCATTCGCGAACACCTGGGTGATTTCCCGCTGGCCGGATTTTTTGCCAACGGTGAAATATCCCACGACAGGCTGTATGGCTATACCGGCGTCCTCACGCTGTTCCTCTAGAGATACTGCTTCGAAAAGCCTGTACCAGAGCCGACGCAAAACGCACTGAGACGGCTTTTGCGTTACATTTCACGGCTTGAAAGCGCCGTAATCCCCGATGTTCTCTGTGGTCTGCGTGCGCTCTGTGGTGCACGCTTTTTTCTTGGAGCCAGCAATGCCAAAAGCCATCCGATTCGCCAAAACCGGCGGTCCCGAAGTGCTCTCGTGGGAAGAGGTAGAGGTTGGACCGCCCGGGCCGGGCGAGGCGCAGGTGCGCCACAAGGCCGTCGGTGTCAACTTCGTCGATACCTACAATCGCAGCGGCCTGTACAAGCACCCGTTGCCGTCCGGCCTCGGTGCCGAAGGCGCCGGTGTGGTCGAGGCGGTGGGGGCGGGCGTGACCAACGTCAAGGCAGGCGACCGCGTCGCTTATGGCACCGGCCCGCTGGGTGCCTACGCGGAAATGCGCAATATGCCGGCCGACAAGCTTTGCATACTGCCGGAGAAAATCTCCTTCGAACAGGGCGCCTCGATGATGCTGCAGGGCATGACGGTGCAATACCTGATCAAGCGCACTTACCCGGTGAAAGCGGGCGAGACGGTGCTGTGGCACGCGGCCGCCGGCGGTGTCGGCCAGATCGCCGTGCAGTGGTTGAAGGCCCTCGGCGTGACCGTTATCGGCACTGCCGGCAGCGACGACAAATGCGCGCTTGCCAAGTCGCTGGGTGCGGATCACGTCATCAATTACAAGACCGAGAATTTCGTCGAGCGCGTGCTGGCCATTACCGGCGGTGCCAAGGTGCCGGTGGTATATGACTCGGTGGGCAAGGACACCTGGATCGGTTCGCTCGACTGCCTGCGCACGCGCGGCACGATGGTGAGTTTCGGCAACGCCTCGGGCGCGGTCACCGGCGTCGATCTGGGCATTCTTTCGGCCAAGGGCTCGCTGTACCTGACGCGCCCGACGCTGGCAAGTTATGCCGGCACCCGCGCCGATCTCGAGGCGACCTCGAAAGACTTGTTCGACGTTGTGCTCTCGGGCAAGGTGAAGATCGATATCAGCAAGACCTACGCGCTAAAGGACGCGGCGCAGGCCCACGGCGACCTTGAGTCGCGCACGACCACGGGTTCGCTGATCCTGGTGCCGTAAGCCGGTTGCGTTGCAAGACAAGGAGGGGGCGAACGCCCCCTCTTTTACTTGGGCTCGCTGACGACGGACCCGGCCGAGCGCGTGGTGCGCAAGCCCAACCACCCGTTGGCGGCGAGCGATGCAATCACGATGATGCCGCCCGCGAATGCAAGGTCCTGCGGCTTTTCGCCGACGCCCAGCCACGCCCACAGCGGCGCAAGAACGTTTTCCAACAGCGAGTAGAGGCCTATTTCTCCGGGTGAGAGATAGCGTGTCGCGCGCGTCATCAGCACACAACCGAGGCCAAGCTGCACGAAACCGAGCAGCATCAGAAAGCCCAGGTCGGGCAGCGAGGGCGTCAGCGGCCAGGCGAGCGGCAGCGCGATCGCGGCCGAGATGATTCCGGCGATCATCACCGCCGGGATCATGTCTACGCGAGCATGCATGCGGCGCAGTACATAGACGTTGACGGTGAAGGCGAGTGGAACGCCAAGCGCCAGCAGGTTGCCGGCAAGCTGCCCGGCATTCATACCCTCGGCGAACATCAGCACCACGCCGCCGACCGCAGCGAGAATTGCCAGCCAGGTTCGTCGCGCGATTCGCTCGGACAGGAACAGCCAGCCGAAAATGGCGACGCAGAACGGCGCCACCGCGGTCAGCGCCATGGCATTGGCGACCGTGGTTCGGGACAGCGACAGGATGTAGCAAAAAAACATCGTCGCGAACATCAGTCCGGAAACAATGCCGCCGCGGCCGACAGCGCGTACCTGTCCCAATGCAGTACGACCGTGTTGTGCCCATAAGACTGCCGCAACAAAGACAGTCATGAACGCCGATCGCCAGAATACGATCTCCCACGGGTCGGGCACGGACACCTTGCGCACCAGAATGCCACCAAGGCTCCAGCAAAGGGCGGCGCTCAACATCAGCAGCACGCCCTTGCGGTGGTTTCCTGCGTTTGAGGGGGTCTGCAAAATGCTGGCGGGCGGGCTGACGAGCGTCGCGGGGATGGGTCTGCCCCGACCGCCGGATGGCAGAAGGGATGCTGCGGATTTTACGGGCCGGCTGGTGACGCCACAATCAACCCGGATTTGGTTCCCCGCGCATCAGGCGGGTGCGATGGCTTCGGCTGCAACGCCACTCAGCCGCGCCCGATGCGCCCGCTAGGGGGTGGTCGGTTTCATCGTATTGGACATCACGATGTCGCCGAGTCTGATGGCGGACGGTCGCAATGCCTCCAGTCGCCCCTCGAGGCTGCCGAGGTATTCAAAAATCTGTTTGCAGGCCGAGGCGAGTTCTTCGCCCGCCTGCGTCAACCGGATGCCCCGCCCGTGTGATTCGAACAACGGTGCACCAACCGTTTCAGCGAGTTTTTTCATCTGGATGGATACGGTGGGCTGTGCAAGATGCAACTCTGCCGCCGCCCGGGTGAGACTTTGATGGCGGACCACGGCGTCGAACACCATCAACTGGGTGAGCACGCCATGGCGGTAATACCGTCGTAATCCAGCGTATTTCATGCGCTTGATCTCCAAACGCGCGCAACCAAAAAACAAACGGCCTTTACCTCGAAGGGCAAAGGCCGCGCGCACAACTGACCAATGCTCATACTGGCAAAGGTCTCGCTTACAACCCACTTTCGGGCTGTCAGCCGCGCCGGGAACCAACTGGCTCCGTATTGACGACGGGCTGCGAAAAGCTACTCCCCTTTGGAGGGACCGTTTCCTGAGAAACAACGCTTTATAACATGCGTTTGTCAGTCCGGCAAGCCGGATGATATTGCAATTGGCAATGCCTACTATTGTCCTTATAAAGTGGTTCCGCATTGGCGGCATGAACATAATCGTTTGGTTATCAGCAGCACCATATACCCCACAAAGGGGAGTAGCCACGCGCGGTATCACGGTTTGCGCGTCGTACCGCCGTCATCACGGGTCTTCACGGGCTCCGGTTGTGCGAATGCCCGGTTCCAATTGCAGAGCCGGGCACCGGCGAGACCTTTGCCGTCCGGCAAGGGATCCGCCTTCCTCGCCGGCTGGAAATGCCGACAGGGCGACGGAGGACTGAATGGAAATTTTTTCACCCGAATTTTTTTCCGCGCTCGCGGCCATCATCGTCATCGACTTGGTCCTGGCCGGTGACAACGCCATTGTCATCGCCCTCGCCGCGCGCGGGGTGCCGAAGCATTTGCAGCGCAAGGCCATTCTCTGGGGGACGGTGGGCGCGATTG
>CAYLPI010000167.1:0-8195 GCA_964385505.1 uncultured Bordetella sp. | reverse complement strand
CGAATCTGCTTGGGGATGGTGACCTGACCCTTGCTGGTAAGTGTCGTCGACATGGTACAACTCCTTTTGTATTACGGCAATGCTCATTGTAATACCCGGGGCAGTGTCATGCAATCTGCACGGGGTATTAGCTGAATAGCTTGGCTTCCTGATCGAACAGCGCGTTCATACGTTCGTCATCAATCACATCGCGGAGCCCACGATGAACGCCAAGCAAACCGCCCTCGACGCCTACCTTGCCCGCACTGCCGCCATCCGCGTCAAACTGGAACGGCTGCAACAACTCGCCGACGAGCACTTTGGTCACGGCCCCGATGCCATTCATTGGGGCCACGTCGGCAACCTCGGGCGGGTGGAGGCAGGATTGGACGAACTGCTGGCGATCTTTGGCGGCGACTGTGAGTGACGACATCAATCAACCACCGGAGATGACCATGAACATCAAACTGACCGCCACCCAAACCACCGTAATCAAAACCGCCGCCGCCCGACCGGATGGCAAAATCGAACCGCTACCAACGAACCTGCGCGGCGGCGAACGGACGTAGCGAATCGCCTGAGCTTCTGACGCGAAGGGTGGGAATTAAATTCACACCCTTTGCCATCGGCCACGGTAGCCGTTTTGCCGATTTTCTTGGCCAAATCCGCTGGAAACGCCAGCCAGTATTGACTTTGACTCGTCAGCCGTTTTTGGTTGATCGGTGTCCGCTACCCCGCGCAAGGGGTGACGATTTCGACGCACAACCGTCGCAGGTGCGAACCTGAGCACCGGGGGCGCACTTCGGTTCGCACCCGTGGCGTATGCCACATCGCCAGAAACGCCAACACTGGCGTGACATCCCGGCTTCCGACCGGCATGCCCGGGTGCAAACCGCAAACCCTGCAAACCTCGGTTTGCAGGATGACTGGAACGAGCAGCGCCGGGTGATCGAAGGACTGGCGAAATGATCGTCAGCGAGCGGTTCGAATCGCCACCGCCATGCGTTGTGTGGTGCAAACCACCGGCTGGAACCCCGCATGATTACAGGGCGTCGAGCCTGTACCGGGCAAGACAAAAACAGAGAAGAGAGATAGATTTCGGCGGTGGCAGGGGAGAAATCAACACCGGATCGGACGTGGCGAATTTCGCACTGACCGCGAAACCACGCCACTACTGGCCCTTCGCGGGCGTGAAAAAGCCCGGAGCAAGTCCGGGCTTTGGTGTTCTGGTGGAGAAGAGGAGGATCGAACTCCCGACCTTCGCATTGCGAACGCGACGCTCTCCCAGCTGAGCTACTTCCCCGTGTGTTTTCTACCTTAATAACACCTTGTTATTCTAGACGAAACAGCCTCTTGCAGCAATCACCGCGGGGACCGCGATGTTATGATTCAGGCTGACTTCAAGGAAAGCCTTCACCATGCAAATCAGCCCTCCCTACGGTTACAAGGACATCGTCCCGTTTGACCGCACCAAAAAGGTCAAACTGCCGCACGCCGGGGAATTGCCCGGCTTTGCCGGCTCGACCAATGCCATTCCGGTCAGCTACGTCGAGTTCTCGGTCGCCTGCCATGACTATCCGCTGGTGTTCGCGAGTTCGGACAACGGCAAAAGCTTTTCGCCGGTTGCGGTGATCGGCCTTGCCAACGGCGAGAACCTGTTTGTCAAGAACGGCAAGTGGGATCCGCAGGTCTATCTGCCGGCCTATGTGCGCCGTTATCCGTTTTGCATGTCGCGCGTCACCATGGACGGCAAGGAGCAGGACCAGCGCCTGATCTGCGTCGAAGAGGCGTTCCTCGCCGAGGACGGCGAAATGTTGTTCGATGCGGCCGGCGCACCCCTCGACGCCTGGAAGCCGATCGAGCAATTGTTGCGCGAATACGAGGCCGATATCGAGCGCAGCCGCGAGATGTGCGGCATTCTTGCCGATTACGCGCTACTCGAGCAGTTCACGCTGCAGGCCCAGGTCAGCGGCGGTGCAGCGCTCAATTTGTCTGGCATGTACCGCGTCGATGAGAAAAAACTCGAGTTTCTTAATGCCGCGCAGCACAAGAACCTGATCAAGAAGGGCATCATGGGCCGCATTTACGCCCACCTGATTTCGCTGGAGAATTTTGCCCGGCTGATGAACCGCAAGGGCCAGACACCCCCCGCAGCCTGAGGGTAATACGCTGGAAACGCCCGCCTGGCGGGCATTTCCAGCCTATCGGTTACGCCGCCCCACCGGATGCCTGCGGTGTTTCGGCGACAGCGACCAGGGGCGGATCCGCGGCGACAACGCTTTCCACCGTCTCCGCCGCATCCGGTTTGGGCGTTTTTGCCGGCTTGTCCGGATGCGCCGCAGCAGCACGGCCAAGGCGGTCATGCACGCCCGCCCACGCCGGCGATGCCGGCGGCGTCTCGACCAGAATGAGATCGGCGCCCGCCGCATCCAGCGCGCGCAGATTCGCATACAGCGACTGCATGTAGCGCGAAGCCACCGCCGGCACCACGATTACGAGGCCCGGCGCGAGTCGCGACACGCTAACTTCAAGGGCCAGCGCAGCCACGCGCTGGCCCTTGTGCGCCGACAAGGCGTCAATCATTGCCGTGCGTTTCATCAGGCGCAGCTTGGCCCGCGGCGCGTAATGCGCTTCGAGTGATCCGGACACGCGCGGCGCGGCGGCGTCAGGCGCATGCGGTTCAATGCCGATCAAGGCAGCCACGTCCTGCGCGCTGATGCGGCCCGGGCGCAGCATCACCGGCTCGCCACGCGAAAAATCGATGATGGTCGATTCGATGCCGACCTCGCAGGCGCCGCCGTCGAGCACCATGTCGGCATCATTGCCGAGATCGGCGATGACATGCGCCGCAGTGGTCGGGCTGATGCGGCCGAAGCGGTTGGCCGAGGGCGCGGCGATGCCGATGCGGCGCACGCCGTCCTCGTCCGCGTCGGAGATAGCCATGGCCTTCAACAAGGCGTCGGCCACCGGGTGCGCCGCAACGCGCAGCGCAATCGTGTCCTGCCCGCCGGTCAGCAGGTCGGACACGCCCTCGGCGCGGCGCAACACCAGCGTCAACGGCCCCGGCCAGTAGCGCGCGGCGAGGCGGCGCGCCGTGTCGGGCACATCCACCGCCCAGCGCTCGAGATGACTCGCGTCGGGGATGTGCACGATCAGCGGGTGGTTTTGCGGTCGCTTCTTGATTTTGAAAATACGCGCCACTGCGGCATCGTTGGCGGCGTCGGCGCCAAGGCCATAGACGGTTTCAGTCGGAAACGCCACCACGCCGCCCTGCAACAGGGTTTGCGCCGCGCGGTCCAGTCCTTCGAGGTCGGCGGGGACCGCCGGCCTGTGTTTTTCCACTGCTGCCGGCGACGCTACTGCCGCTACTGCAGGCGGGTCACCAACAACGGGAACCGCAACGCCCCCCGTCTCCTCGCTCATGCGGTGAGCAAACGCAGCGCTTCGCGGTATTTCTCCGCGGTCCGGGCGAGGATATCGGCCGGCAGCCGCGGCGCGGGCGGCTTCTTGTCCCACTTTTGCGTTTCCAGCCAGTCGCGCACGAACTGCTTGTCAAAAGACGGCGGGCTCATGCCGACCTGGTATTGCGCCGCCGGCCAGAAGCGCGAGGAGTCGGCGGTGAGGATTTCGTCGATCAGATAGACCTTGCCCGCGGCGTCGGTGCCGAACTCGAACTTGGTGTCGGCGATGATGATGCCGCGCGTCGCGGCGTATTCAGCCGCCCGGGTATAGAGCGTGATCGAGGCATCGCGCACCTGGCGCGCGATGTCCTTGCCGACGCGCTCCTCGGCCTGCTCAAAGGAGATATTTTCGTCGTGCTGACCCATCGGAGCCTTGGTCGAGGGCGTGAACAGGGTCTGCGGCAGTTTTTGCGCTTCCTTGAGACCTGAGGGAAGCTGGATGCCGCAGACCATTCCGGTCTTCTGGTAGTCCTTCCAGCCGGATCCGATGATGTAACCGCGCACAATCGCTTCGATCGACAGCGGCTTGAATTTCCTGACCACCATGGCGCGGCCGCGCACCTGGGCGCGCTCATCCTCGCCCTGCACCACGGACTCCGGATCAATGCCGGTGAGATGGTTGGGCATCAGGTGGCCGAGTTTCTTGAACCAGAAGTCGGACAGCGAGGTCAGCATCTCGCCCTTGCCCTCGATCGGATCGTCGAGGATGACGTCGAAGGCCGACAGGCGGTCGGTCTGGATGACCAGCAGTTTGTCGTCACCGACGGCGTAAATATCGCGCACCTTGCCGGCGTGCAGGAAGGGCAGGCTCTTGATACTGGTTTTGAGCAAAGTTGGCATGGTTGTGTGCTAAGGCTAAGGCTAAGGCTATGGCTAAGACTTAAAGGTCGGGAAGTTTGGCGTTGTTGACGGTCTCGGCCTGCTTGGCGCGGAACGCCTTCAGCTTGTCGGCGAGAGGCTTGTCATTGAGCGCCAGCATGGCGATGGCAAACAGGCCGGCATTGCCCGCGCCGGCTTCGCCGATGGCGAAGGTGGCGACCGGAATGCCCTTGGGCATTTGCACTATGGACAACAGCGAGTCGAGTCCCTTGAGGTACTTGGACGGGATGGGCACGCCCAGCACCGGCAACATTGTGGTTGCCGCGACCACGCCCGCAAGATGGGCCGCGCCGCCGGCGCCGGCGATGAAAGCCTTGCAGCCGCGCGCTTCCATGTCCCTGATCCAGGCTTCAAGTTCGGCCGGTGTGCGGTGCGCCGACAACGCGCGCGCGTCGTAGCTGACGCCGAAATTTTTCAGTTGCTGCGCCGCCTCTTTCATCACCTCCCAGTCGGAGGTGCTGCCCATGACTATGCCTACTGCGCCCATCGTTCACTCCAACTTTGTTTTTATGGAATCAGTTGACGACCTGGGCGAGCTCGCCCTTGGCGTAGCGTTGCGCCATTTTCTCTATCGGCACCGGCGTGATTTTCGAGGCCATGCCGGAACAGCCGAACTGCTCGTAACGCTGCTTGCAGATCTGCTTTGCCGCCTCGCGCGCCGGCTTGAGGTAGCCGCGCGGATCAAACTCGGATTTGTTCTCGTTGAGAAACTTGCGGATGGCCGCGGTCATCGCCAGGCGGATGTCGGTGTCGATGTTGATTTTGCGCACGCCGTGCTTGATGCCTTCCTGGATTTCCTCGACCGGCACGCCATAAGTCTCTTTCATCTCGCCGCCGTTGGCGCGGATGACCGCTAAAAGGTCCTGCGGCACCGAAGACGAACCGTGCATGACGAGGTGGGTGTTGGGGATGCGCTTGTGGATGGCGCGGATGCGCTCTATGGCGAGGATGTCGCCGGTGGGCTTGCGCGAAAACTTGTAGGCGCCGTGCGAAGTGCCGATGGCGATGGCCAGCGCATCGACCTCGGTTTTCTTGACGAAGTCGGCCGCCTGGTCAGGGTCGGTCAGCAGCATTTCGCGCGTCATCGTGCCCTCTGCGCCGTGGCCGTCTTCCTTGTCGCCCATCATGGTCTCGAGCGAACCGAGACAGCCGAGTTCGCCCTCGACGGTGACGCCCATCTTGTGCGCCGCCGTCACCACCTGCTGCGTCACCTCGACGTTGTAATCGTATTCGGCGATGCTCTTGCCGTCGGCCAGCAGCGAGCCGTCCATCATCACGCTGGAAAAACCCAGCCTCATCGCCGACTCACACACCGAGGGCGACTGGCCGTGGTCCTGGTGCATCACCACCGGGATGTTCGGGTAGGAATCGACCGCCGCCTGGATGAGGTATTTGAGAAAGGTTTCGCCGGCGTATTTGCGCGCACCGGCCGAGGCCTGCATGATCACCGGACTGTTGGTTTCGCTGGCCGCTTCCATGATGGCCTGCACCTGCTCGAGATTGTTGACGTTGAACGCGGGCAGGCCGTAGCCGTTTTCGGCGGCGTGGTCGAGCAGTTGGCGCATCGATACGAGAGGCATGACGGACTCCAAGGAAAAATCGGGGAAAACCTTCCCCGGCAAACGCTGACATTTGGGAAACCGATATTTTACCGGAGAGCGCGTGGCGGGGGCGGCTTGTTCGCCACCCCGGAGTCATGGAATTTGCGCGGGCAGGAAGCCACACCGGGCAGGGCGCCCGCAATCCGGCTCAGGCCAGATTGGCTGCCTTCTTGACCTGCGTCAGACGCACCATTTCGGGTGATTTCTTGTAGTGCGTGTCCAGCGGGTAGCAGCCCGAAACCATGCCATTGCGCGGCGCCGTGGTGCAGTCGCTGAAGGTGCGGCACAGGCGTTTGCGCTGCACGGTCCGGCCGGCCAGCACGTCGGCCGGCAGTTCCGGATAGGACAGCACCATGCGCCCGAGACCGACAAAATCGGTCCAGCCCTGGCGCACCACGGCCTGCGCCACATTGGGCAGGAATTCCTGTAAATAGGTGTAGCCGCTGCCCATGAACGCCATGCCCGGGAACGCCTGTTTGAGGTCGCGTACCGTCTCGAGGTGACGCATCACACCGATCAGCGGGTCCTCGGGCGGCTGGTAACCGTCCGACGGCGGGTACAGCGCCGGCCGCGTCAGGTGCGGGTTGTAGTACGGGCTGCCAAGCGTGATATTGACGAGGCGGATGCCCAGACTTTTCACCACCTCCAGAAAAGCCCGCGTTTCCGACAGGTCGAAGCTGACCGGATCGGCCTCGTTGGTGCCAAAGCCGTAGCGGTAAGGCAGACATTGCGCATAGTCATCGGGTACGCCCGGACCCAGCGCGTCGGGACCGGACTGCGCCGGATCGGGCTTGAACGGCACCAGGTCCAGCGCCGAGACGCGCACCGCCAGTTCCAGCCCGGGTACCTCGGCGCGGATGCCGGCGGCGAGCTCACGCAAGAAGCGCGTACGGTTTTCCATCGAGCCGCCGAATTCGCCCTCGCGCGTTTTGGCCGAAAGGAATTCGTGGCCGAGGTAGCCGTGGCAGTGCTTGAGATCGACGAACTGGTAGCCGCAGTCGTACGCCCGCCTGGCGGCGATGACGTAATCGGCTATCAACCGGCGGATGTCGCCGTCGGAGAACACCGTGACCTTTGCACCATTGGCGCCAAGGCCGAACTTGCGGTCGAGAATGGGATGCCGGTAGAGGATCTGCGGCTCCATTTTCGCCTTGTCATTGGGTTTGCAAAAACGCCCTGAGTGCGTCAGTTGCAGTCCGATGAGCAAGTCCTTGTCATCGCCCATGACTTCGCGGTGCGCAGCCACCAGCGTTTCGCGCAGGGCGGCAATGCTGGCCTGGTTGGCTGCGCTCATGGTGAGCTGGTTGGGATTGGCGCGGCCGTCGTGGCGCACCGCCACCGCTTCGCCGCCCCAGATCAGCTTGGCCCCCGAGAGCCCGAAATTGCGCCAGCGACGGATGGTGTTGGCAGAGGGCTTGCCGTCCTCGTGTCCGTCCCAGCCCTCCATCGGCTGGATGGCGAAGCGATTGCCGACGGTGAAAGGCCCGACCTTGAGCGCCGCGCCCAGCGGCGAGGACGGCCCCGCCGCGACAACATCGTCACAGGGCATGGCAAGACCGAGGCGCTGCAGGTTCTCGCGGAAGCCCGCCGTGGTCTGCAACGATTTGATTTTCGCAAAGTCACCGAATTTCACACACCCTCCCCTTGCCTGCCATGGAGCCGCAAGCCGCAATGTCCGGGCGACGCACTATGCCGGCGGACCCGGCCCGCATCGCAGCCAGATTCCTAATTAAACGTTTGGTTAATTATTACCAATCACTGCCCGGTCGTCAATCTCGCACTGCAATAGCGGACCGGCCGGACGCGCAAAATCAGGGCCGCACATAGCCCAGAATGACCTCGACCACATGCGTGCGCCGAGCGCGGCGCGCCGCCGCGCTGTCGAAGGCCCGGCCGAAGGCGTTGGACAACGTCGCCCGGTTGGAAAAATAAAAATAACTGAGTGCGGCGATCGACACATACAGCTCGACCGCGTCGATGGCGGCGCGCATCACGCCTTTTTTTGCACCCTGCTTCAGGATGCCAGACAGCGTCTCGACCAGCGGCATGCTCAGCTTGGTGACATTGCGCGACCGGCGCAGGTAGCGCGCGCCGTGTACATTCTCGGCATTGAGCAGGCTGATCAGCACCGGATGGCGCTCGTAGTAATCGAACTTGAACAACACCAGAGCCCGGATCGCCGCCAGCGGATCGAGGCTGTCCAGCGACAGCCCGCTCTCCTCGCGGCGCATGTGCGTGTAGGCGCTCTCCAACACCGCGACGTAGAGGTTTTCCT
>CAYLPI010000166.1:0-8287 GCA_964385505.1 uncultured Bordetella sp. | reverse complement strand
GGCATTCCGCGCGGAATGCCCGAGGCAATTATGCGTGAACCAGCGTACCTTCGTCCTCGCCAAGAATGACCCGCTTGAGCGCGCCAGACTTGAAAATGCTGAACACGATAAGCGGCAGCTTCTGGTCGCGGCACAACGCCAGCGCCGTCGCATCCATTACTTTGAGATTCCGCGTGAAAGCCTCGTCGAATGTCAGGCTGGTGTAGCGCTTTGCGTCCGGATTGGTTTTCGGATCAGCCGTGTATACGCCGTCCACCTTGGTTGCCTTGAGGACTATTTCTGCACCAATCTCCGATGCACGCAGCGCCGCAGCCGTGTCCGTGGTGAAAAACGGATTGCCGGTGCCTGCCGCAAAAATGACGATCTTGCCCTCTTCAAGGTAACGAATCGCCTTGCCTCGGATGTAGGGCTCGACCACCTGCTCGATGTTGAGTGCCGACTGCACACGCGCATTCAGGCCGGCGCGGCGCATTGCGTCTTGCAGCGCAAGCGCATTCATTATCGTCGCCAGCATGCCCATGTAATCCGCAGTGGCACGGTCCATTCCGGCGGCACCGGGGGCGACACCGCGGAAAATATTACCCCCGCCGATAACCACGCCCATTTCGAGGTCGAGTTTGGCGATTTCAGCGATTTCAGCGACGATCCGGTCAATCGTCGCGCGGTTGATGCCGAAAGGGTCGTCGCCCATCAGCGCCTCGCCCGAGAGCTTGAGCAGGATGCGCTTGTATTTTGTCGTGGTGCTCATCGGCCCGCTCCGTTCAGCGTGCCAGCCCGGCCTGGGCCGCCACCTCTGCGGCGAAATCGGTGGTTTTCTTTTCGATCCCTTCCCCGACAACGTAGAGTGAGAATCCGGCTACCGACGCCGACTTGGATTTGAGCAGCGCTTCGATACTAAGCTTGTCGTCCTTGACAAAGGGCTGACCCAGCAGCGTCACCTCTTTCAGGTATTTCTGCACGCTGCCTTCGATCATTTTCTCAACGATATTGGCAGGCTTTCCCGAATCGGCCGCCTTGGCCGCTGCGACACTGCGCTCCTTTTCGATGAGTTCCGCCGGAACCTGCTCACGCGACAGCGCGACAGGCTTTGACGCCGCTATCTGCATTGCGAGATCGCGGGCGAGTACATCGTCTCCCCCGACCACGTCAAGCAGGACGCCGATCTTGGAGCCGCCGTGGATGTACTGCGCCAGTTTTCCGCCGGCCTGGTAGCGGACGAAGCGGCGGATCGAGATGTTCTCGCCGATTTTGCCGACCAGGGCTTTTCGCGCCTCCTCCACCGAGCCGCCTTCTAAGGTTTGGGCAGACAAGGCCCCGACGTCAGCCGGATTTTTCACGGCAGCGAGTTCGGCCAGTTTGGCGACAAAGCGGAGGAAGTCATCGTTTTTGGCGACAAAGTCCGTTTCGCAATTGACTTCCACCATCGCGCCCAGCTTGGCGTCGGCCGAGATGTGGATGCCGACAATGCCCTCTGCCGCGATGCGCCCGGCGGCCTTGCTGGCCTTGTTGCCCAATTTGACTCGAAGGATCTCCTCGGCCTTGCCGAGGTCGCCGTTCGCCTCGGTCAGCGCCTTCTTGCACTCCATCATCGGCGCGTCGGTTTTTTCCCGAAGTTCGCGCACCATGCCAGCGGTAATTTCCGCCATTGCCTGCTCCTAAGTTAAGTTGCCCGGGTTTTGCCGGTGATATGCTGAAAAAAAGGGGCTTCAAGCCCCTTTTGAATTATCGGCCTGCGGCGCGGTTCAGCGCGCCTGCTCTTCGCCTTCGACTTCAACGAACTCGTCGGCCTGGCCGCCAATGATCTCCTGCACCACCTGGCTGCGCCCTTCAAGCACGGCGTCAGCGACGCCGCGCGCGTACAGGCGGATTGCGCGGCTGGAGTCGTCATTGCCGGGAATGACATGGGTGATGCCCTCGGGCGAATGGTTGGTATCAACCACGCCAATGACCGGGATGCCCAGCTTGCGCGCCTCGGTGATGGCGCCCTTCTGGTAACCGACATCAATCACGAACAGCGCATCGGGAAGGCCGTTCAAGTCCTTGATACCGCCCAGACTGCGCTGCAGTTTGACGATCTCGCGCTGGTAACCGAGCGCTTCCTTCTTGGACATTTTTTCCAGCGTGCCGTCTTCGGCCATCGCCTCGAGTTCACGCAGGCGCTTGATCGAAACCTTGACCGTCTTGAAGTTGGTCAGCATGCCACCCAGCCAGCGATAATCAACATACGGCGAGGAACAACGCTGTGCCTCTTCCTGCACGATTTCACGCGCCTGGCGCTTGGTCCCGACGAACAGGATGGTGCCCTTGTTCGAGGCGAGCTGGCGCACGTGCTTCATGGCCGCCTGGTACAGGACCATGGTTTTTTCGAGATTGATGATGTGGATCTTGTTGCGGTGGCCGAAAATATACTGCGCCATTTTCGGGTTCCAAAAACGGGTCTGGTGTCCGAAGTGCACCCCCGCTTCCAGCATTTCACGCATTGTTGTCGACACGCTTTGATGCTCCTCTTAGGGTTAGAATCGCCCACCTCTTCCCATGAACCTTCTATCAAGGCCGCGCATTGCGGCGATAAAGGGCACCCTAAGGGGGAGGCGGCAAAATTTGCCGCCGCAGCCCGCTAAAACGGGCACCAACGGAGGCTTGTCGCGTCACAGCGCTCAGAATCAAAAGCACTGATCAACTAACCCGTTATTATACCCGTATAACAAGCTGTTTAGCAACAGCGGCTTAAGTATGTGCGGGCGACCATCTGCACTGCTCTGCAAGGGCTAGACTTGCCAGCCCGGCTTTAAATTGCGCTGCCTGGCAGCATCCCGTATCCTTCGCGCTTTTTCGTCGCTCAACGGCCTCCCATGTCGACCTCCCCCAAAACTCCAGAAGAAATCGAAAAAATGCGGGTCGCAGGACGCCTTGCGTCCGAAGTGCTTGATTTTATTGAGCCTCATGTCAAGCCGGGCATCAGTACCGGCGAACTTGACCGTCTGTGCCATGACTACATGATCAATGTCCAGCACACCATCCCTGCACCGCTCAACTACGCCCCGTCCGGTTACAAGCCCTATCCAAAGTCAATATGCGCGTCCGTCAATCATCAAGTGTGCCACGGCGTCCCCGGTGACAAGGTGCTCAAGCACGGCGACGTGGTGAATCTGGACATCACCGTGATCAAGGACGGCTTTCACGGTGACACCAGTCGCATGTTCTGCGTTGGCGAGCCCAGTATCCAGGCCAGGCGGCTTTGCGACATCACTTATGAGTGCATGTGGCTGGGCATCCGCCAGGTCAGGCCCGGCGCCCAACTTGGAGACATCGGCGCAGTGATCCAGCAACATGCCGAATCCGCAGGCTACAGCGTGGTGCGCGAATTTTGCGGCCATGGCATAGGACGAAAATTCCATGAAGACCCCCAGGTACTGCACTACGGGCGCCCGGGAACCGGCATGACACTGAAAGCCGGCATGACATTTACGATTGAGCCGATGATCAACGCCGGCAAGTCGGCCATCCGTGAACTGGCCGATGGCTGGACCATTGTCACCAAGGACCACAGCCTTTCGGCACAATGGGAACACACCGTTCTGGTTACGGATTCCGGGTATGAGGTCCTGACGGTTTCGACAGGGGCGCCCGCCGCGCCCGCCATTTAAGGCCAAACGGTGGCCCGCACCACCCCTGCAGAAGCGTCCACCGCTTTCAGCCGCACCACAGCGACACTGCGCCAGCAGTTGCAATCTGACAGGGCGGCACTGCGCCAGCGCTTTCTCGCCAGGCCCGATACCGCCTTGCTGCTGCGCCAGTCGCGCCGTCTGGTCGATCGCACGCTGCGCGATGTCTGGCGCAGGCACCACATGCCGCAGTCGCTGGTGCTGGCCGCCGTCGGCGGCTACGGCCGCGGAGAGCTGTTCCCCCACTCCGACGTGGATATCCTGTTGTTGCTGCCGACCCCGCCGGACGATGCGCTGCGCGGCCAGCTCGAGGCACTGATCGGCAATTTGTGGGACATCGGCATCGAAGTCGCGCACAGCGTGCGGACCGTGGACGAATGCATCGCCGAATCGACCAAGGACGTGACAGTACAGACCAGCCTGCTCGAATCCAGACTGGTGGTCGGCAGTCGCAAGCTGTTCCGGTCTTTTCATGCGGCCACCAGGCAGAATTTTGAGCCCCGGTCGTTTTTCAAGGCAAAGCGCCTGGAGCAAGACCAGCGCCACGCCAAGTACCAGGACACCCCTTACAGTCTTGAACCGAATTTCAAGGAAGCGCCTGGCGGGATGCGCGACCTGCAAATCATCCTGTGGATCGCCCGTTCTGGCGGATTGGGGCAGAGTTGGAAAGACCTTGCCGCGCGCGGCCTGATCACGCATGTGGAAGCGCGACAACTGAAGCGCCATCAATCGCTGCTGGAGGAAATACGCGCCCGCCTGCATTTCCTCGCCGGTCGGCGTGAAGACCGCCTGTTGTTTGACTACCAGGACGCACTGGCACGCCAGTTTGGCTTCGCGCCCACCACCACCAAGCGCGCCAGCGAGCAATTCATGCAAAAGTACTACCGGACGGCAAAAGCCATCACGCAACTCAATACCATTTTGTTGCAGAACCTTGGCGTCGCGCTGTTTCCGGTGTCCGACACCGCGCCGATACCCATCAATGAGCGCTTTCAGGCGGTGCAGGAACTGCTCGATGCCCGCGATACCGACCTGTTCGAACGCGAGCCCGGCGCGATACTCGAGAGTTTCCTGCTGATGCAGGAGCACCCGGAACTAAAAGGCATGACGGCGGCGACGCTGCGTGCCCTTTGGCGCGGGCGCCTGAATATCGATGCAAAGTTCCGGCGCAGCGCGACCAATCGCGCCAGGTTCATCGAATTTTTCCGGCAGCCAAGTGGCATCGTGCATGAACTGCGGCGGATGAACCAGTACTCCATCCTTGGCGCCTACCTTCCGGCCTTCGGCAAAATTGTCGGCCAGATGCAGCACGATTTGTTTCATGTCTACACCGTCGACCAGCACATCCTCACCGTGGTCCGCAACATGCGCCGGTTCACGATGCTTGAATTCGCCCACGAGTATCCGCTTTGCAGCCGCCTGATTGCGGGCTTCGAGCGACACTGGGTGTTGTACATCGCCGCCCTGTTTCACGACATTGCCAAGGGTCGCGGCGGCGATCATTCGAAACTGGGTAAAGTGGACGCGCGCCAGTTCTGCCGTCAGCACGGAATCGAGAAAGACGACACGCAGCTCATCGAATTTCTGGTCGAGCATCACCTGACGATGTCGGCGGTGGCGCAAAAACAGGATTTGTCCGACCCGGACATCATAGAAAACTTCGTCCGAATGGTCAAAACGGAGCGCCGCCTCATCGCGCTCTACCTGCTGACCGTTGCTGATGTGCGCGGCACCAGCCCCAAGGTCTGGAACGCCTGGAAGGGCAAGCTCCTCGAGGATTTGTTCAACGCCACGCTGCGCGGCCTGCGGGGCGGTGCGATCACCAATGACCAGGGCCTGCAGGAGCGCCAGGGAGAGGCGCTGCGCCTGCTGCGCCTCTACGCCTTGTCGGATGCGGTAAAGGAGGACTTCTGGAAACAGCTCGACGTCGCCTATTTCCTGCGCCATGACGCGCAGGACATCGCCTGGCAGACACGCACGCTGCATTACCGCGTCAATGCCGAGCGCCCGGTGGTCAAGGCGAGGCTCTCGCCCATAGGCGAGGGATTGCAGGTGATGGTCTATGTCAAGGACCAGAAGGACTTGTTCGCGCGCATCTGCGGCTACTTCGGCGAGCTCAATTTCAACATCGCCGACGCCAAGGTCCACACCACCCGCCACGGCTACGCCCTCGACACCTTTCTCGTGCTCGGGCCGGGCAAGTCGCCACATTACCGCGATATGATCAATCTCATCGAGGACGAACTGATGCATCGCATCGAGGGTGGCACCGCGCTGCCGCGGCCCGGACTGGCACGGCTGTCGCGCCAGCTCAAACATTTTCCCATCACACCCGACGTGCACATCAGGCCGGATGAGAAGGGGCAATATCACCTGCTGTCGATCACCGCGGGTGACCGCCCCGGCCTGTTGTACGGTGTCGCACGGATACTGAACAAATACGAAATCAGCCTGCGAACCGCCCGCATCAATACCCTGGGCGAACGTGTAGAGGATGTGTTTGTGCTGAGCGGCGACGCCTTGCGCAATCCGCGTGCGGTGCTGTTGCTCGAGCAGGATCTGCTCGAGCAGTTGCAGTCCTGACCGTTCCCGTCCAGAACACAGATACCGTCTGGAAACCCGCGCCAGGCGGGCGTTTCCGGCGTGTTGCCGACTCAGTCGTCGACGATAGTTTCGCCGGGAAACAACTCCTCGGTAAAGCCAAAACTGCTGAAGTCGCGAATGCGCATCGGGTAAAGAATACCGAGCAGATGATCGGTCTCATGCTGTACGACGCGCGCATGGAACCCGGACACCGTTCGGTCAATGCGCCGGCCTGTCTCGTCAAAGCCGACATAACGCAAGGCGGCATGCCGCGGCACGATGCCGCGCAAGCCGGGGACAGACAGGCAGCCCTCCCAGCCGTCTTCCATGGTGTCGTCGACGGGCGTCAACTCCGGATTGATCAGTACCGTCTGCGGAACCTCCTCCGCGTCCGGGTATCTCGGATTGGACTTCACGCCAAAAATGACGACCTGCAACCCGACCCCGATCTGCGGCGCCGCGAGGCCCGCGCCGTCGAGATGAGCCATGGTGTCGCGCATGTCCCCGATCAGAGCGCGCAGTTGCGGCGTGTCAAAGGCCTCCACGCGACGGGCCTGTTCCAGCAGTCGCGGATCGCCCATGCGCAGCACCGGACGAATCATGCGCACACCCCTTCGACAATCGCCCGGACCCTCTCCATCGATGCCTGGAGTATCGCTTCGATTTGCGCGAACGCGATGCCGTCCCTGCTGTCGCCGCGTCCGGCCGCATGGTTGACCACCACCGCCAGCGCGGCATAGTGGAGCCCGAGTTCACGCGCCAGCGCGGCCTCGGGCATGCCGGTCATGCCTATCATGTCGGCGCCGTCGCGCGCCAGCCGGTTGACCTCGGCGGCGGTTTCGAGCCGCGGCCCCTGCGTTGCCGCATATACACCGCCGTCGGTGACCGTCTCGCCGCACGAGAGCGCCGCCTTGAGCAGCAATTGCCGCGTCTGCTCGGTGTAGGGATGGGTAAAATCGACATGCGTGACCGGCTTGTCGCCACCGTCGAAGAAAGTCTGCTTGCGCCCCCAGGTGTAGTCGATCAACTGGTGCGGGACGGCAAGCACGCCGGGACCGAAGCCCCCCGCTATGCCGCCAACTGACGCGACAGAAATGATCTCCGTCACCCCCACCTCCCGCAGCGCCCAGATATTGGCGCGGTAATTCACTTCGTGCGGCGGCACGGTATGGCCGTAACCGTGGCGTGCGAGAAAGACCACCTCGCAATTGCCGATCTTGCCGAAGGTAACCGGGCCCGAGGGCTCGCCATAAGGCGTGCGCACGGCGCGGCGGTGGGTGTCGCGAAGGCATGCCAGCCGGGTCAGTCCGCTGCCGCCGATGACTGCAAGCATCAGGTTCCTTTCATGGCGTAGATGGCCGGCAGGTTGCGCCACGCACCATGCGCGTCCATGCCGCAGCCGAAAACAAAGCGGTCCGGAATGTTCAGTCCGACAAAATCGGCATGAATCGGCTTGGCGACACCCCTGTCCTTGTCGGTCAGCACGGCGGTGTGGCACGCCGTCGCACCCAGGTTCATGATGCGCTCGCGGATGGCAAACATCGTGTCGCCGCCGTCAAGTATGTCGTCAAGGACCAGCACCACCCTGCCCTTGACGTTGTCACTCGGCTCCATGCGCCAGATGATGCCCCCGCCCACCGTCGCATCGCCATAGCGCGAAGCGTGAATGAAGTCGAACTCAAGCGGAAAACGCAGGCGCGGCAGCAGGTTGCCGGCAAAATAGACCGAGCCCCCCATGACCGCGAGCACCAGCGGATAGGAATCGGCCAGCGCACCGGTGATCTCGCCGGCGAGGCGCGTGATCGCAGCGTTGACGGCTTCTTCGCTGCAGATGACATCTGCCTCGTAGAGCATTTTCCAGGCCTGTTCAGAACCGAGCATCAGCGTTCCAGTGTGCGTAAATATTCATTGAACTCGGCGGCGACTTCGGGATGCTTGCGGGCATAGGCGATGGTCGCCTGCAGGTAGCCGAGTTTCGAGCCGCAGTCGTAACGCACGCCGTCAAAACGATAGGCCAGCACTTTTTCGTCCTTGAGCAG
>CAYLPI010000165.1:0-8334 GCA_964385505.1 uncultured Bordetella sp. | reverse complement strand
TGATCGGGCCGGCGCAACTGGCGGCGATGAAGCCGGGAAGCCACCTGATCAATGCATCGCGCGGCACCGTGGTTGACATCGATGCACTCGCTGCCGCGCTGGAGAGCCGCCACCTGCACGGTGCTGCGATCGATGTCTTCCCCCTCGAACCGCAAGGCAATGATTCTGCCTTCGTCTCGCCATTGGCGCGTTTCGACAACGTCATTCTGACGCCGCACATCGGTGGCTCGACCGCGGAAGCGCAGGTGAACATCGGCAAGGAGGTCGCAGCCAAGCTGATACGGTATGGCAACAACGGCTCGACCACCTCGGCCGTGAATTTTCCCGAAGTCGCGCTGCCCGAGCGCGCCGGACGCAGCCGGTTGTTGCATATTCACAAGAACGTCCCCGGGGTGCTGGCTCAGGTCAACGATACGCTGTCGGCGGCGGGTATCAACATCGCGGCGCAATACCTGAGCACAAACGAGGATGTTGGCTACGTTGTGATCGATGTTGACCACGCGGCATCGCAGCCGGCACTGGCCCGGTTGTGCACGGTTCCAGCAACGATCCGCTGTCGCATCCTGTACTGATGTGCCCGCTACGACACACAACGCACCCATCCCCGCTTGAAGTGAGTCCCAGCTTGAAGCATCGTCCCCCCTTGAAACTTCGTCCCCCGGTGTGCGGCATCTGCGGTGAATTGCGATTCGATGGCTTGCCGGCCGACACGTCGGCGGTCGATCGCATCCCAGACAGGATCGCCCGACGGGGCCCCGATCACAGCGGCGCCTTCAGCGACGGCCCGCTGGCCCTGGACCCCCGCCGCCTGGCGGTCATCGACTTGAGCACCGCTGTCGACCAACCGATGGTTGACGGCGAATTGAAGCTGCTGCTGGTCTTCAACGGCACCAGCTACAACTACAAGGAACTGCGCGCCGAGCCGGTCGCGATGGGCTACCGTTTTTTCTTTGGGAGTGACAGCGAAGTCATCCTGAAGGCCTATCTCGCCTGGGGCGCGGATTATGTGCAGCGCTTCTTCGGTAGGTTCGCCTTTGCGGTGTGGGACCGGCGTTACGCAAGCCTCTTCATGGCGCGCGACCGCATGGCGTGCGACCGCTTTGGCATCAAGGCGCTGTACTACACGCTGAACGGATCGTGGCTGTGCTTTGCCTCCACGGCGCAGGCGCTGCTGGAGCTGTGGCTGCAATTGAAGCTGGACGCCCCATGTTGCCCGGTATCATCAATAAGCCCATCTCAGGCCGGAACAAAGACCGCATGAAATCGATCCGTCAACCGCACGATCCCGGCCAGAGACCGTGGCCGGACAACATCACCGGGCTGACCTCCCACCCCGGCATCTTCGATACCGCCATCGGCGGCGGCGATGCCTGCAACGCGGCCATCCACGCCAGGACGCCGGCCGGGCTGACCGGTGAAGCGCTGTTCACGGCACTGGCGCTGGAACGCCTGCGACGCGCGGCCGACCCGGTCAGACCGGTGTTCGACGCCACCGACCAAACCGACGGCGGGGTCTCGATGGAGATCCCACCACTGTTCGTCGCTGACACCGCCGGCGCCATCGCAGCAGCCCGCCAGGGCCGCTGCGCCTTCGATCCGCCCGCGATGGCCGGCCGCCCCGCGCCCGACCTGACGCCCGAGCGCACCGGCGGCGTCGCCGGTCTGGATGTCGCGGCATTACCGGCACCGGCGGAGCAGCCGCGTGCGGCGCCATGACCACGCGAATCAATCCGCTCGCCGGTCAGCCCGCGCCGCGCTCGATGCTGGTCGATGTGCCCGCACTCGTCGCCGCGTACTACAGCAGCGTTCCCGATCCGTCGGTGTCCGCGCAACGCGTCCTCTTCGGCACCTCGGGACACCGCGGCTCGTCGTTCGATGTCTCGTTCAACGAATCGCATGTGCTCGCGATCACGCAGGCGATTTGCCAGTACCGCGAAAAGCAGGGCATTGATGGTCCGCTTTTCCTTGGTATCGACACCCACGCGCTCTCGGAGCCGGCCTGCGCAAGCGCACTCGAAGTGCTGACCGCCAACGGCGTTGAGGTGATGCTGGCGGCGCACGGCGAGTACACGCCGACGCCCGCCATTTCGCATGCCATCCTGACCCATAACCGCGGCCGCAGCCGGGGCTTGGCCGACGGCATCGTGATGACGCCATCGCACAATCCGCCCGAGAGCGGCGGCCTCAAGTACAACCCGCCGAACGGCGGCCCGGCCGGCGGCGATATCACCGCCTGGATCGAGGCCGCCGCCAATGGCTTTCTCGCACACGCGCTTGAAGGCGTGAGGCGCGTCGGCCATGCGCAGGCGCTGCGTGCGCCGACCACGCATCGCCACGATTTTCTCGTCGCCTACGTCGCCGATCTGGGCAATGTCATCGACATGGATGCGATCCGTGACGCGAAAATCCGCATTGGTGCCGACCCGCTCGGCGGCGCCGGCGTGCACTACTGGGGGCGCATCGCCGAGCGCTACCGGCTCGATCTGACGGTGACCAACAACGAAATCGACCCGGCATTTGGCTTCATGACGCTCGACTGGGACGGCAAGATTCGCATGGACCCGTCGTCGCCCTATGCGATGCAGCGCCTGATCGGCATCAAGGACCGCTTCGACATCGCATTCGCCTGCGACACCGATCACGACCGCCACGGCATCGTTACGCCCAAGGCCGGGCTGTTGCCGCCGAACCACTACCTCCCGGTCGCCATCGAGTACCTGTTTCGGCACCGGCCGCAATGGAGCGCGCAGGCTGCCGTGGGAAAGACCGTGGTCAGCACGCGCCTGATCGACCTCGTCGCGACCCGGCTCGGGCGTGCGCTGTATGAAGTGCCGGCCGGCTTCAAGTGGTTTGCCGCCGGCCTGTACGACGGATCGTTGGGTTTTGGCGGCGAGGAAAGCGCAGGCGCGGCCTTTGTGCGTCGCGACGGGTCAGTCTGGACTACCGACAAGGACGGCATCGCCGCGGCGTTGCTGGCGGCCGAAATCACCGCGCGCTGCGGTCGCGATCCGGGCGCTCTCTACGCCGAGCTGACGCAGGCATTCGGCAGTCCGGTGGCGGATCGAATCGAAGCGGCGGCAACGCCGAAGCAAAAAAAGCAACTCGCCGCGCTCCAACCGCAGAGCATTGCAGCGGCCGATCTTGCCGGTGAGAAAATCGACAGCATCCTCACCCACGCACCCAGCAACGGCGCGCCGATCGGCGGGATAAAGGTGATCACCAGGAACGGCTGGTTTGCGGCGCGGCCCTCGGGCACCGAAGACCTCTACAAGATCTATGCCGAGAGCTTCCGTGGCGCCGACCATCTGCAGCGCATCCTTGGGGAGGCGCAGGCAATAGTCGACAAGGCGATCGCGTAACCTCCACAGACGCGTGAGGGCCGGTCCATGTCATAAGCAGCCGTTCCGGAATCCGGCCCGCCGCAGTCCGGTGACGATATAAGGACAGGCGCGCATCAGCCGCCACAACAACGCCGACCGGTGGTTCTCGCACATCAGCACGACCGGGCCAAGGTTCGTATCTCATGCTCTTGTTCGTTTTCATGATCAAAAAACGCCGCTGCCGCGAGCATGCCGGCCAGCAGAAAACCGGTATCGACTGTGGATAATTCGCACAGTCCGGCGCGGTGGTCCCCGCTCCTGTCGAGAAAATGGTAGTAGAAGCCTTTGTGCCCGGTCGCATCGGGCTTGGATGAATCCGCCACAAGACCATTCGCGGGGTTGGTTTCATGCAGGAAGTAGTCGAAGGCGCGGCGCTGCAGTGCGTCCAGCCCCGGTGCACTCAATTCCGGCCGGTTTGCATCTTGCCACTGCATCAGAGGGGTCACTGTTCCATTGCGAGCGTGTATTTTCCGTCGCGGGCGGCGCTGTTCAGACGCGCCCGCTTGAGCAACGCTTGCTGCGCGACAGCCGTGTTCGCGCCCTCGCCACGCCATTTTTCGAGTACCGGCGCCTGCAGGGCGCGCCCGTACGAAAAGCTCAGGACCCAAGGCTGCTTCGCCGGAGGGCTGTTGATCGCGTTGAGGTTGGCAGTCGCGTCTGTTTCAGTTTGCCCGCCGGACAGAAAAACGATGCCGGGCACCGCTGCCGGTACGGTGCGCCGCAGGCATTCGAGGGTGGCCGCCGCGACCTGCCCGGGTGTTGCCTGGCCGGGGAACGCGGCGCCCGGCACGATCATGTTTGGTTTGAGGAGCATGTGCTCAAGCGCGACGCGTTGCCGGTGCAGCGCGTGAAACACGGCGTGCAGCACATCTTCGGTGACCCTTGCGCAGGTCGCGAGCGTGTGGTCGCCGTCCATCAATATCTCGGGCTCGACGATCGGCACCAAGCCCTGTTCCTGGCACAGCGCGGCGTAGCAGGCTAGAGCGTGCGCGTTCATTGCAATCGCCTGCGGCGTCGGGGTGTCGGCACCGATGGTGAACACGGCACGCCACTTGGCGAAACGCGCGCCCAGGTGTTTGTATTCTGCGAGCCGGTCTGCCAGCCCGTCCAGACCCTGCGTCACCGTTTCGCCGGGAAAACCGGCCTGGGCCAGCGTGCCCTTGTCCACCTTGATGCCGGTAACGATGCCTTGCGCCCGCAGCAAATGCGGAAGTGACGCCCCCGACGTTGCATTTTGTTTGAGGGTTTCCTTGAACAGGATGACGCCGCTGATGAATGCGCCCAAACCGGGTGCGGAGAACAACAACGCGCGGTAGTCGCGCCGGGTTTCTTCCGTACAAACCACGTCCAGGACCTTGAAGCGTTTTTCGATGGTGACCGTACTTTCGTCGGCGGCGAGAATTCCCTTGCCGGCCGTCATGAGCAATGCGACCGTTTCTGCCATCTCTAGCACGTTGGTGGACATGGCTACCTCTCAAAGATTCCGGCGCTACTTCGGGGATCGGGTTGCGCGCGCTTGCGCGGCGACTGCGTGCTCCATCCACATGGGCTGGCGCAATTCGACATCAGGTCGCAAAACGCGGCAACTATGGCTATTGCTGTGTCACGGCGGTTCAAACGGAACGGCCGAAGTTGGTGTTGACTGATTTCCTGGATACGGCGTTCTCCTGACCAGCATGGTCAGAAGGGATGGAAAAAATTCGGACTGAAGCGCATGGATTGCAGCGAGGTAGATGAACATGCGTGAAAGCCCGCACCGGTTCTGTGCGTTCTGCCACATAACGGGACGCATCGCCGTTAGTGGACGGCTCTCAGCCGGGCCGCGCACTCCCTTATGAATCTTTTAAAACTGTCAGTCGAAGTGGGATAACCTCTGATCCAGTGCTGAAGACGCTGAACTCATGCCTACTTGCCAAATGCCGACCTTCATGTCTTTACATGGTCAACGCTTATTTTCCTGCTTTAACTGGTTTGGCGGCGTGAGGTCACCAATGAAACGAATGAGTCGCTATATGTGCCGGGAGTCATGGTCGCTGATTCTTCGACGTTATGTGCCGTCGCTGGCACTCTTCAGCTTGCTTTGGGAGCTGCTGCAACTACCGCTCTACACGCTATGGGTCGATGCTACGCCGGGCTGGATCGCTTTTTCTGTGGTGCATTGCACTGCGGGAGATGTGCTGATCGGCACCGCCGCACTTCTGCTTGCACTGGTGTTGAATCGTGCCGGCGAACCCGTTGACTGGCCAGCGACACGGGTCATCACCACGACGATTGTGCTCAGCATCTCCTACACCGTGTTTAGCGAGCGGCTGAATCTAAGCCGGGGAAGCTGGACGTACTCCTCATGGATGCCGCTACTGCCCTGGATCGGCGTGGGCCTGGCGCCGCTTGCGCAATGGCTTCTGGTGCCACTCGCCACCTTTTGCTGGACCTTGCGAAAGGTGCGAAATCGATTGCGGTGACGCAGCGGTAAATTGGTCCCGTCAACGGCCTGCCATCCGCCGGAAAGCCAATACTGGCGCGGGTTTTCAGGCGTAACGGCTGGAAACCCTTGTCTGGCGGGGCTGTCCGGATTTTTCATCCCGGACAACCTGAACCGGCGCCCCAACCGGAAATGGAAAGGGTGGAGAAGCGGACCATTCGCTGGTATGGCGCTCGTGCTGATGCGGGCAGACGGGCACCCCTATCGTTGGTGCATATCGGCACATCGTTAAGTGCGATTGCACACAGACCGGATGCCCATACCCTGTATATCGTTCATACACGCAGGGCAACCGCCCTGAACCTTGTCGCAATGCCTGCGACGGCGCTGCGCCAATGGTTGCAGTCCGGTTGACGCAGCCGGTCGATTTACAGAACAAAAAAATGAAAGCATTCATATACAACGGTCCCGGAAAAATGGCGGTCGAAGATCGACCCAAGCCGGCGCTGCAGGGAGCGGGTGATGCCATCATCAGGATGGTGAAGACCACGATCTGCGGTACCGACCTGCATATTCTCAAGGGCGATCTCGCGACCTGCAAGCCCGGCCGCGTCCTCGGTCACGAAGGTATCGGCATCGTTGATTCGGTCGGTGCCGGCGTGCTGACGTTCAAGCCCGGCGATCGCGTAATGATCTCCTGCATCTCCTCGTGTGGCAGATGTGAATACTGCCGGCGCGGTATGTATTCGCACTGCACCACAGGCGGCTGGATCCTGGGCAACGAGATTGACGGCACGCAGGCGGAATTCGTCCGTACCCCGCATGCTGATACCAGTCTTTACCCCATTCCAGCCGGTGCGGACGAAGATGCCCTGGTGATGCTGAGCGATATACTGCCAACCGGATTTGAATGCGGCGTCCTCAACGGCAAGGTCGCGCCGGGCACCAACGTGGCGATAATCGGCGCAGGGCCGATCGGTCTGGCCGCACTGCTTACGGCACAGCTCTATTCCCCGGCGAGGATCATCATGGTCGATCTGGATGACAACCGGCTCGAAGTGGCAAAGCGCTTCGGCGCAACGGACGTGGTCAACAGCACCGACGGCAAGGCGGCCGAAAAAATCATGGCCATGACGGAAAACCGTGGTGTCGATACGGCCATCGAAGCAGTCGGCATCGGCCCGACGTTTCAGATCTGCCAGGACATCGTCGCGCCCGGCGGTGTCATCGCCAACATCGGCGTGCATGGAAAAATGGTGGATCTGCACCTTGAAAAACTATGGTCCCGGAATATTTCCATTACCACCCGACTGGTCGATACCGTCACCACGCCGATGCTGCTCAAAACCGTGCAGGCAAAAACCATCGACCCGGCCAGACTGATCACGCACCGGTTCACGATGGACAAGATTCTGGATGCCTACGACACCTTTGGCAGAGCGGCGGAAACCAAGGCGCTGAAAGTAATCATCGCGTTCTGAACGCAAAAGCCCCGGGGCCGGGACCGATTTGATTTTTGCGGGTCAGCGCTGCCTGGCGATCTCGACCAAAATCTCGTTGCGCCTTAGAAAGGGCAGGGTCCAGGGCGGGTTGTAGCGAGCCAGTTGCGGCGCGCCGAGTGCCGTTATCTGCCTTGTACCCAGCCAGGCGACCAGTTCATCGGTCTTTTCCTGCACCGTGGATTCCCAGGCGAGTCCTGAAAAGACCAGCACCGCCTGAAGCTTTCCCGGCACCTCGCGCAGGCTGACCGCCGGGTTCTTCGGTTTGGGCAGCGTCGCCATCGAATATTCGGCGGGCATTACGAAATGCACCTTCCATCGTTTCGCCTGCGTCATCTTGCCGCCGCCGCCGCTTTGCGGCTCGACGGTCACCGGTGCCGTCATCGCGATCTTGGCTGAAGCGGCCGCGGGTTCGACCGTAACAGGAGCGGTCATCGCTATTTTTTCGGCGGCCTTGTCCGGGGAACCCTTGGCGGACTCATTGTTGCCAAAGATGTAATCGGCGATCAGGCGGAATCCCTTGTTGGACGCCTCGCTCATGTCGCCATCGACATAGGTCTCGGCGACGATGAAGGGCCGGTACTGCCTGATTTCGTAGTCGGCCTCTTTGCTGAGGACCTCGAATGCCGGTTCCTCGATGGCCATCGCAAAACCTCCGTGAGTGATTGCAAGAAACGACAGCAGCAACGAGGCAGCAGCTTTCATTTTTGGACGCATGTTCCTGAATTGCAGAGCAGTCATTTTGACGGCGACGCCCTCCGGTAAGGGATGCAATCGCGGCTGATCGGTTTTGGTCACGGAATCGAGGTTGATGCGGGGGCTGATTCGGTTGGCTAACGGGCACCGGCACACGTCGGGCATGTGCATGCGCCGGGTTCGTTGCTGGGTTAATAAGCGGCAATGCTATGGCTTCCGGCGGTAACGCTCTGTGTGGTGTGCCACATTGGGGCGGTATGTGCGAAAAAAAGGGGCGAGGCTCGCTTCAACCTATCCGCACTATCCGATGCCATCCGCCGCAAAGCCAATACTGGCG
>CAYLPI010000164.1:0-8337 GCA_964385505.1 uncultured Bordetella sp. | reverse complement strand
CATTTTTTTTAATGACACAGTAAGACCATATAACGGCTGACATAAAGCCAGTCATTCCGAGCACAGCGAGGAATCTGTTATTGCATCAACACAGAAGCAGATTGCTCGGCTTTCAGCCTAGGAATGACATTTGCGGGTTTTACAAGCCAAGAACGCGCTCGGCGTTGCCGTGCATGATTTTTTCCATGATCTCGTCCTTGTAGCCGAGTTCGCCCCATTCGCGCAGGATGCGCTCGTATGGCATGCTCGGGTAGTCGCTGCCGAACATGATCTTGTCCTGCAGCCTCGCGCGCATGTCGATCTTGAGGTTGCCGGGGAAATACTTCGGCGCCCAGCCCGACATTTCCCAATACACGTTGCCCTTGTGCAGCGCGACGGCGGTGGTCTCGTCGACCCAGGGCCAGCCCGGATGGGCCATGATGATTTTCAGGTTCGGGAAATCCGCCGCGAGATCGTCGATGGCTGCCGGATGGGCGTGGCGGATGCGCGCACCCATGCCGCCGGGCATGCCGGCGCCCATACCTGTGGTGCCGACGTCAATCATCACCGCTGCGCCCATGGCATTGATTTCCTCGAACAGCGGGTAGTACTGGCGGTCGTTCACGGCGAAGTGCTGCATGATCGGATGAAAGTGAAAGCCGATGAAGCCCAGTTCCTTCACCGCCTTGCGCGCCTGCTGTATGGCGATTTCGCCCTTGGCCGGCTCCACCGACCCCCAAGCCTGGATGATGCGCTCAGGATGGCGCTTCCACATCGCATGTACGTACTCATTGGTGCACGGCGGCGTCGCCACAGTGGTTTCAAGGTCGAGGGCCACCAGCAGCGCCTCGACGCCGGCACCGGCGAATTCCTTGAGCACGTCCTCTTCGCTTTTCGGCGCCCAGGTGCGGTTCCAGTATTTGGCCAGCGCATCGACATAGGGGCCCTGCGCGGCAATCCATTCCTGCGTCCCCGGATAGCAATGCAGGTCGATGATTCTCATTTTTTCTCCGATTCGAGTTTTTTGGTGACCATCTCCACCAGCGATTTTTTCGACACCTTGCCGAAGGTGGACAGCGGAAATTCGTTCATCAGTTCGAGGCGCTCGGGCAGCTTGAAGCGGGCAATTTCCTTGGTCGCGAGAAAAGCCACCAGTTCCTTCAGCGTCAGCGCCTGGCCGGCGCGCAGAATGACACAGGCGCAGGTCTTCTCGCCCATCGCCGGGTCGGGCATGGCAACGCAGGCGACGTTTTGGACCGCCGGGTGCATCAGGATCAGGTTCTCGATTTCCTCGGCGCTGATTTTTTCGCCGCCGCGGTTGATGAGGTCTTTCTTTCGTCCCTCGACGACGTAATTGCCCGAAGGATGCAGGCGCATCAGGTCGCCGGAGCAGTAAAAACCGTCGGACGTGAACTGCTTGGCGTTGTACTCGGGCACGCGCAAATAGCCGCGCAGCGTGTAGGCACCGCGGCAGGTCAGCTCGCCTACTTCGCCGGGCGCCACCTCCTTGCCATCATCGTCCACCAGGCGCACCTCGTCGTCGTCGCAAATCGGCCGGCCGCAGGTTTCCAGCATCACCTCTTCCGGGTCGCCGGCGCGTACGAAGAACAGCATGCCCTCGGACATGCCGAAATTCTCCTGCACCCAGACGCCGGGAATGAGCTGCTTGGTACGGATACGCACCTCGGGCTGCATGCGCTGGCCGCCGCTCTGGATGACCTTCAGCGACGACAAATCGTAGTTGCCGATCTCCGGACTGTTGATCAGGCGTATCAGCAGCGCCGGCACCACCTTGAGATGGGTCACGCGGTGCTGCTCGATAATGGCGAACATTTCCTCGGGACGCGCACTGGCCGCCACCACCACCTTGCCGCCATTGAACGCGTAGCCCTGGATGCCGGGGCAGGCCAGTGCCAGGTTGTGCGCGATCGGAATCACCAGCAGCAGCACCGACTCAGCGCCGACATCGCACACCGGCGCGGCCTTTTTTGAGTTGTAGGCGTAATCATTGTGGCTGCGCGGAATGAGCTTGGGCACCCCCGTTGTGCCACCCGACAACTGGTAAATACACGGATCGGTCGGGTCAAGCTTGATCTTGTCAAGTTCCGCGCGCACCAGCGCCGGCTCGCGTGCGATCAGGTCGGTCAGCGAATGCTCGCCCGGACCGGCCTTGCCCAGAACAATGGCGAAGCGCATGCCGGGCGACTCTTGCTGCACGCGCTTGATCATCGGTCCGAACTGGAAATCGCCCTGTGATTCCGGATAGACACAGCATGTGGCCGAGGCGATGCGCACGAACTGGCTGACCTCGGTATGGCGGTGCGTGGCGAGGGCAGCAATCGGAATCGCGCCGATTTTTTGCAGCGCGAAATACAGGATGATGAACTCGGCCACGTTGGGCAGCGTCAGCACCACCGGGTCGAGCGGCTTCAAACCCAGTTCCAGCAGGTTGAGCGCGAGGCGCCCGCTCAGGCGATCGACCTCGGCGTAGGTATACCGGCGCTCGCCATCAATGACAAACACGCGCGGAGCGAATTGCCTGAACACATCGGCAAACTCCTCGCGCAGGCTGCGATCCTGCCAATACCCCTTGGCGCGATAGCGCGCGGCAAACTCCGGCGGAAATGGAACAACGCCTTCTATCATTACTGCATCCTCCTTATGCGGCTACGAACACAAATCAGGTGAAACTGTCGTTCCGAGCGCGGCGAGGAATCTCGCTTTTCATTGGGCTTTAACAGCAGATTCCTCGCTGCGCTCGGAATGACAGGGTAGAAAGTAAAGCCTTGTCCTATGTCGATGCGGTAAAGCCGCCGTCGATGACGACGATTTCACCGGTGACAAAGCGGTTGCCGTTGACGAGGCTCATCATCGACTCGGCGACATCGTCGGCGGTGACGCAGCGCTTGAGCGGCGTGGCCCTGGCGCGCTTGCCCATCAGGTCTTCGTACTTGTCCTTGAGCATGCGCTGCATCCAGTCGCCCTCCATCCAGCCCGGCGCAACGGCGTTGACGCGTATCTCCGGACCGAGGTTCCAGGCGAGGGTCTTGGTCATGTTGACCACGGCGGCCTTGCTGGCGGCGTAGGGCAGCGGCTGCGGTCCGGGCCGCAAGCCGACAATGCTGGCGGTGTTGATGATGCAGGGCTTATCGCCTTTTTTGAGCAGCGGCACCGCTGCGCGCGTCACCTGGAAGAGGCCGCGAACGTTGACGTTGAACACCCGGTCCCAGTCGTCGAGGTCGAGGCTTTCGAGGTCTTTTGGCTTCCACGACGCAGTGGTGCCGGCGTTGTTGATGAGGACATCGAGCTTGCCGAACGCCTCTTCGATTTTTTTTAACATCGCACGCACGCCGGCCTCGTCGCTGACATCGCATTTCAACAGCAGCGTCTTTGCACCGAGTTTTTCCGCCTCGGCCGAAGTGGCCTTTGCCGCAGCTTCGCTGGAACTGTAATTGATGGCGACGTCATAGCCTGCCGCGGCCAGGGCCAGTACCGCGCTCTTGCCGATGCCACTCGCCCCGCCTGTGACCAGTGCCGCTTTTCGTGCTGCTGCCATGAAGTCCTCGCTGTCTGCTTGCAACCGGGCGGTCTGGCAATGCGCCAGACCGCGCCCGGGATTACGGATTGCCGGGTTTGCCGGGGTCGCCGCCTGCGAAAGATTGTATAAGAAAATATCCGAACATGTTCATTTTTCACCAAAACGCAGGGGTTTTGCAACGCGCTACCGATTAAATTCTAGTTGCATCGCAGCATCCGCTACGGCGCCACGCGCCCGCAGGCGCGCCCGCGTCAGTCGCGGTAAGACGAGTCGATACGATCGACGAGACGGATCTGGCTGTCCCATTCCATGCGCCCGAGCGACTGGCCGGGAGCATCGAAACCGCGGTCTGCGGTCTTGCGGCTGACCTCGGCCGAGGGAATGGTCAGTTCGCTGCCGGTGGCCATGGCCTGCAGTTGGGCACGGCAGGCTTTTTCTAGGTGAAAACACATGCTGAAGGCCTCCGGGATGGTGCGCCCGGCGATCAGCATGCCGTGGTTGCGCAGGATCAATATCCAGTTCTGCCCCAGGTCGGCGGCGAGGCGCCCGCGCTCGTCGATGTCGTTGGCAATGCCCTCGAAGCCGTGATAACCGACCTTGTCGTGAAACAACTGCGCGTGCTGTGACAGGGGCAGCAGGCCGCACTGGAGCATGGACACCGCCATGCCGGCCTCGGTGTGGTGATGGATGACGCACAGCGCATCCTCGCGCGCCGCATGGATGGCACTGTGAATGACAAAGCCGGCCTTGTGGATGCGGTAAGGCGTAGGGTCGACGGCATTGCCGTCAAGGTCAACCTTGATCAGGCTGGAGGCCGTGACTTCGTTAAAGGCATGACCGAAAGGGTTGAGCAAAAAATGCTCGGCGCCGCCCGGCATCCGGGCCGAGATATGCGTATAAATGAGTTCGTCCCAGCCGTAATGGGCGGACAGGCGGTAGAGCGCCGCCAGTTGTACCCGCGTTTCCCACTCCGCCGCGTCGATTCCGGCTTTGCCTGCCTGCTGCGCCAAGCTGCTTTTTACGTTCATGTCCATGCTCCCTGGTTATTCTTTCCTGCCGGTCACCGCACGCAATACGCCGGCGGCATTGAGTCCGTGCGCGCCGCCGCGCCAGGCCACATGCTGGTCCGGCCGGATCAAGGCGAGATCGGTCTCGTACAAATCGCGCAAGCCGGGCTCGGCCAGGCGCAGCACCGTCAGCGGCACACCCAGCGTCTTTGCCGCCAGCTCAAAGGCCGCCGTACCCGCAGCGCCATTGTCATGCATTTGCAGCAGCGTGAACTCGAAACCCAGCGCGTCGTACAGCGAACGCTCGCCCGCGAGCCACCAGTGCGGCGCCCGGCCCCCGGGCACGGCGCTGGGCACATAGACGTTGGCATTGTCCGGGGGCGGCGTCTTGCCGTCGGACACGATCACCGGCGACCCGTCATAGCGGGTGCCAAAGGTCACGCCGGGGATGTTGAATTCGCGCCTGGCGTGGTCATTGAGATAGGCGCCGGCGGCATCGCGCGCCGCCGCGCCCTCGGGCGTCGCAGCCTCGATATTATCCGGCGGCACGAACAGGCCGACGCTGTCGGCATACCCGCGGGCGATGGCGGTATTGCGGATGGCCAGGGGCCGGCGTTCGATTTCATAACTGGCCAGCAGGCCATCGCCGCCCCAGCCGTTCAACACTGCGGCAAGCTTCCAGCCAAGATTGACGACATCGTCAACGGCGGTGTTGTAGCCGAGGCCGCCCATGGGCGTAAAAAGGTGCACCGCGTCGCCGGCGAGCATGACCCGCCCGCGCTGGTACGCATTGGCAACCAGGGTGTAGCCGGCGTTCCATTGCGACTTGCCCATGATTTCGATGTCGCAGGCACAGCCCATGGACTGCTCCAGAAACCCGCGGGCCGCGTCGTCGCTGATGTCACGCCGCTCTTCATCGACTTTGAGCTGGGTGTGAAAGGCAAAGGTTTCGACGCCGTCTATCGCGGTCATGAAACTACGGCGCTCGCCGTTGACCGACCAGTACATCCAGGCCGGCGGGCCGGCGATTTTCTTGTACATGTCCGGTGCGCGGATATACAAGGCCATCATGCGGCCGCCGACAAAATTGCGCGTGACCTTGCGCTCACCTTCGAGTTCAAGGCCAAGGCCTTCGCGCACCATGCTGCGCGCGCCGTCAGCCCCGATGAGGTAGGCGCAGCGCAGCGTTACGCGCTCCCCGCCGGCGATTTTTTCGGCGGTGACATTGACGCCCGCGCCGTCGTCCTCGAACGCGACCACGCGCCAGCCGAAATGCAGCGTAACACCGGGCTGCTTCGCCGCGTGCTTGTACAGCACCTGTTCGATATACAGTTGCGAACAGCGGTGTGGCAGCTCCGGCGTGCTCCACGAACCACCCGCCTGGCGTGCGATCTTGTCGGCCTCGCCGGAAGCCGGACGCGCAAAGCGCGCCAGCTCGTGCCGGCTGTAGCGGGTGAAATAGGCGATATCGGTGGGGTAGTCGCGCGGCATGCCAAGCTGGCGCAATTCCCGTGCGAAGCCCAGCCGGCGAAAATGCTCCATCGTCCGCGCCTGCGTCGCATTGGCCGCCGGCAAGGTCACGGTGCCGGGCTTGTCGTTGAAAACGACACATTCCACGCCACGACGCCCCAGCTCTATGGCCAGGGTGAGGCCGCCCGGGCCGCCGCCGACGATGACTACCGGTACAGACTGCATTCCGCTCCTTTATGTTGCCGGATTTGCCGGTATTGCCGGGGCCACACGGCAGGCGCCCGGATCACCGGTCTCAATCTATTTTTGCACCCGGGCGCTTGATCACATCCGCCCACTTGGCGCTGTCTTTGCGAATCAGCTCGGCGAAGGCTTCCGGCGTGCCGCCGCCGCCCTCGCTGCCCGGAGCTTCCAACTTGTCCTTGAAAGCGGGGGAAATGATGGCCTTGTTGACCTCGGCATTGAGCCTGTCCACTATCGCGCGCGGCACGCCGGCCGGCGCCATCAGACCGGACCACGAGGTCACGTCGTAACCGGCCACACCGCTCTCATCCAGGGTCGGCAGGTCGGGCAACACCCTGGAGGGCTTCGCGCCGCTCACCGCCAGTCCGCGCACCTTGCCCGAGCGCACGAAGGCGGCCATCGAATTGAGGCTCTCGAACATCATTTGCACATGCCCGGCCACCAGGATCAGGCCTTGACGGCGTCTACGGAAAAGCCGGCGATTTTTTTGTAGTCCTCGGAAATCTGGCGCAACTCGGCCTGGCTGATGACATCGTCGATGTTCTTGAACGGCTTGTCACCGGTCAGTTCGTCCACTTTCATGATGATGAAGTCAGGCGGCGTCGAACGGTTGGTGCGCACCACTTTTGCGGTCGGCTCGAGCCGCGCTTGTTCGTAGTCAATGAGCGCGGCGACCGGGTCGCGCGTCTGTGCCAGCAGGTCGGCCAGCGTGCGTGCGTCAATCACCGCCTGCGCCGAGCCGTTGGAACCGCGCGGATACATCGGGTGCGCGGCGTCGCCCATGAAGGTGATGCGGCCGAAAGTCCATTGCGCCACCGGATCCTTGTCCACCATCGGATATTCCAGCACTTCCTCGGCGCTCTCCATCATGTCGACCACATCCAGCCAGTCGAAGCGCCAGTCCTTGTAGATGTCGATACAGTCCTTGACGTAACCCTTCTTGTTCCAGTCGTTCATGCCGTCGCCTTCGCGGCGGATCTCGGTCGTCCAGTTGATCAACTGGTTGCCCTTGCCATCGACGTTGTCGAGGATGGGATAAATGACGATCTTGCCGGTGTCTATGGTGCCCACCCGCATGTAGGTCTGGCCGTCGAAAATGGGCTTGTGCACGGTCACGCCGCGCCAGCAGTTGATGCCGGTGAAGACCACCTTCTCGTCAGGGTAGAACTGGCGGCGCACCGCGGAATTGACGCCGTCGCAGGCAATGACGATATCGGCACGCACCGGCGCGAGTTGCACGCCGGAGGAACTCTCCTTGAAACCCAGCGTGACGCCCTGCCCGTCCTGGCTGATGCCGGTGAGGTGCCGGTTGGTGTGGATATGGTCGGCGCCGCACTGCTCGAGCGCCGCGTCGTACAGCACCTTGTGCAGCTTGCCGCGATGGATGCCGAACTCCGGAAAGGGGTAGCCGGCAAACTTGCCGCGCGGTTCGCTGTAAATGCGCTGCCCAAAGCGGTTGAAAAACGCGCTTTCCCGGTTTTCGACGGCCACCGCGCGCAGTTTGTCCTGCAAACCGAGCGCGGTGAACTCGCGCATGCCGTGCGGCAGCAGCGTGATGCCCACGCCCAGTTCCCTGATTTCGCGCGCACTCTCGTACACGTGGCACTCGATACCGCGCTGTTTGAGGCCCAGTGCCAGACTGAGCCCGGCAATGCCTCCCCCGACAACTGCAATGTTCATGATGACGACCCGGCGTGAATGGATGGGACGATGCGCTTTTTTCGGCACCGGCCCTGATTTTAAGTCCGAATGCGCATGCGCGCCCGACTCCGCCACGCGCGGCATGCCGAGCCCCACGCGGATCTTGAGGCCCTTGATAACCTCCTTGATGGTGCCGCACAAGGGCAGACTGCGGGCAGACTGAGGCGCGCATGGTCGGCCTCCTGCAGCACGATGTTCATGTCCTTTTCCGCCCAGGGCATGCCGCTTTGTTCGGCGCGCGTGTCCATGGACCAGTTTTGCGCGCTGCTGTGGTGCAGCGCCGCGCGCAGCTTTTCCGCATCTACACCCAGCGCTTCACCCAGGCGCAGGCCCTCGTCGTTGGCCGACATGCAGGCCCACAGAATGAGGTTGTTCATCATCTTGCCGACTTGTTTTAAT
>CAYLPI010000163.1:4413-8439 GCA_964385505.1 uncultured Bordetella sp. | reverse complement strand
CTGCACGCCAACAGCGCCAACCAGGCGCTGGACCGCATCATCAACTTCTTCCCCGAAGAGCGCCGCGCCCAGTTGCTGATGGACTTGTCGCTGAACCTCAAGGCCCTCGTGGCGCAACGCCTGATTCCGCTCAAGGAGTCCAAGGGCCGCGCCGCCGCGGTCGAGGTGTTGCTCAATTCGCCGCTGATTTCCGACCTGATCTTCAAGGGCGAGGTGCACGAGATCAAGGAGATCATGAAAAAGTCGCGCGAGCTGGGGATGCAGACTTTCGACCAGGCGCTGTTCGACCTGTACGAGGAGGGCCGCATCAGCTACGAGGACGCGCTGCGCAACGCCGACAGCGTCAACGACCTGCGCCTGATGATCAAGCTGCATTCCAAGGAATCGAAGAACCGCGACATCACGGCGGGTATCGAACACCTCAACATCGTCTGAACCTGACGCCGCTGAACTTTGTTCAGCGGACGCGGGTTCAGACTGCGCGCGCTGGAACGGACGCTTGCGCGCCGTACATCCCGCGCTTGCATCTGACCCCCTCGCCCCGCTTGCGGGGCGAGGGCCGGGGAGAGGGGTTCTTGGCATGCCGCCAATTTCCCCAAAGCCTCTGAGATCAAAGGAGTGGCCATGAGCAACCTCTACGACTTTACCGCCAACACCCTCGCCGGTCAGCCGCTCGCCCTTGACGCCTGCCGCGGCAAGGTCGCGCTGATCGTCAACACCGCCAGCGCCTGCGGTTTCACGCCGCAGTACACCGGGCTCGAGGCGCTGCACCAGGCGTACGCGGCAAAAGACCTCGCGGTGCTCGGTTTTCCGTGCAACCAGTTCGGCGCGCAGGAACCGGGCGATGCCACCGCGATAGGCGCGTTTTGCCAGAAGAACTATGGCGTGTCCTTCCAGATGTTCGACAAGGTCGAGGTCAACGGCGCAGGCGCCCATCCGCTCTACCAGTGGCTGACCAGCAGCGCCCCCGGGATCCTCGGCACCGAGGCCATCAAGTGGAATTTCACCAAGTTCCTCGTCGGCCGCGACGGCAAGGTGTTCAAGCGCTACGCGCCGCAGACTGCGCCCGAGGCCATCAAGTCCGACATCGAGGCGCTGCTCGCAGCGTCCTGAACACCATGGCTTTTCCCGTGCTGCTGCCCTTCACCAGCATCGACGACATCACCCACGCCATCCAATTGGCGATTGCGCCGGTGTTTCTGCTCACCGCCGTGGGCACGCTGCTGATGGTCTTCACCAACCGCCTTTCGCGCGCAGTGGACCGGCGGCGCGTGCTCAACAAGCTGTTGCCGGAACTGACGGAGGCCGGTCTGGCCGAGGGCAATCTTGAACTCGCGCACATCGCGCGCCGCATCCAGCTCATTTACACCGCCATCGTGCTGGCGGTGTTTTGCGCGCTGTTCATCTGCCTGCTCATCGCTGTGGCCTTCCTCGATGCCTTCCTCTCTGCCAATCTCGCCCGCGTGTTGGGCGTGCTGTTCGTGCTGGCCATGCTGGCGCTGATCGGCGCACTGATTATTTTCCTGCGTGAAATCTTCATCGCTGTCACTCCGCCGGGCGGCGTGATCCGCTAAGGGGCGCGTGTTCCGACGCCTTTCCTCACTTGCAGTGCGCGCAGCCCGTTGCACGAGGCAGGCGCAAGGCATGCGCGAGATGTCGCCCGAAACCCCTCCCTCTTCCGGCGGGAGAGGGAGCATCTCCCTTCTCCCTCCGGGACAAGGGCCGGGGATGAGGGAGCCCCACGCCGTACCGCGCTATTGCCATGCGATTGATTGACCTTCATGAATGTTAGCTACGAATCCCTCGCCCTCGCGGCGCTCGTCGTCGCCTTCGCCTATTTCATTTTCGGCGTGTCCGGATTCGGCGCGGCGGTGGTGGCGGTGCCGGCGCTGTCGCACCTGTGGCCGATGATTTTTGTGCTGCCGCTGTGCGTGCTGCTCGACTTTGCCGCAGCGCTGGCCCTTGGCATGAGTTTCGGCCGTGAGGCGCGGCGCGACGAGCTGGTGCGCATGGTGCCGTTGTCGCTGGTTGGCGCCATCTGCGGCTTGACGCTGCTGGTGACGCTGCCAAAAGACCTTGCCATGGGGAGTCTGGGCATCGTCGCCATTGCCTATGGCATCTGGACGCTGCGCCAGGGCGGCGCGATGCGCCTGGTGTCGCAGCGCTGGGCGATGCCGGCCGGTTTTGCCGGCGGGCTTTCGGGCACGCTGTTCGGCGTCGGTGGCCCACCCTACATGATCTACCTGTCGCGGCGCCTCGAAGACAAGGGCGCGCTGCGCTCGACCATGGTCACCATGGTGACCTTCAGCGTCGCCATACGCACCACACTGTTCGTCATCGCCGGCCTGGTGTTGTTCGATGTGCTGAAAGTGTTCGGCGTGCTGCTGCCCTTCGCCGCGCTCGGGCTATGGCTGGGCCACCGCCTGCACGGCCGTATATCGCGCGAGCAACTGGGGCGATTCATCGCCGTGCTGGTGATGCTGAGCGGCGCCTCGCTGCTGTGGCGTGTCTTCGTGCAAGATTGAAATCGCAACCGGTAACAGGCTGGAAACCCTTGCAGGGCGCACTTCAGCCGATAGGCCGAAGTCGCTCGGCAGGCGCTGAGAATTCTCAGCGAATTCCCCGCTTCGCCCCGCCTGGCGCGGCTTTCCAGCCGGTCGTTCTCAGCCCGCAGGCTTCGGCTTGCGATTAAAACCCGCCACCACCTTGTATTCGAACAGGCGGCACTCGAGCGCGCCGTTGAACAAGGGGGTGCGTTTGGACGCCGACAGGCCGATTTTTTTCTGCAACGCCATGTCGGCCGAAAACAGGTAACAGGTCCAGCCGGCAAAGCGCGCTTTCAGCGCGTCGCCGAGCTTGGGGTAAAAACCTTCCAGTGTTTCCTTGTCGCCGACGCGCACGCCATAGGGCGGGTTGGTGACGATGCAGGCTCCGGTCGCATTGGCGAGCGGCGGCGGCGATATTTCCAGCACGTTGGCCTGCTTGATTTGCACCACGTCGTCAACGCCGGCGGCGACGAGATTTTCGTGGGCGTTCTTCACTTCGTCGCCGTAGAGGTCGCTGCCATGGATCAACCCCGGCTGTGGCGGCAGTCGGCGTGACTTGGCGTCTTCCCAGACACGGCGCCAGAGGCTTTCGTCGTGCTGTTTGAGCTTTTCAAAGCCGAAGCGGCGGCGGCTGCCCGGCGCGATGTTGCGCGCCATCAGGGCGGCTTCCACCAGCAGCGTGCCGCTGCCGCACATCGGGTCGAGCAGCGGTGTGCCTGGCTGCCAGCCCGAGAGCCTGAGGATGCCGGCGGCGAGGTTTTCCTTCAGCGGTGCGTCACCGACGGCGGTGCGCCAGCCGCGTTTGTACAGCGGCTCACCCGAGGTGTCGATGTACAGCGTGAAGTGCGTGGCGTCGAGAAAGCCGGCGATGCGCACATCGGGCTCGCGCGTATCGACATTGGGCCGCTCGTCCGAGGTTTCGCGAAAACGGTCGCAGACCGCATCCTTGATGCGCAGCGTGATGAAGTCGATGCTCTTGAGCGGACACTTGATGGCATTGACATCGACGCGGATGCTGCACGCCACGTCGAACCACGCCGGCCAGTCGATGGCAAACGCGGCGTCATAGATGTCCTGCTCGGCGCGGTAGGGAATGTGCGCGACGGCGAGCAGGATGCGTGTGGCGAGACGGCTCTCGAGGTTGGCGCGGTAACACACCGCGGTACTGCCGAGAAACGACGCGCCGCCGGGAACGGTCCTGACCTCAGTGCCGCCGACCGCCTCGATCTCCGCCGCGAGCAGTATTTCCAGGCCGCGCGGGCAGGTGGCGAACAGCGCGTGGCTGGCGGCTTGCAGGCTCATCGTTAATCCATCATCATCAATCAAGCGCGGCAGACTAACACAATACCGGCGGGTTCCCGGCGTAACCAGCCACTAAAAAGCCTTGCACCACAGAGGGCACACAGAACACGGAGGACATCCTGGAAAACAGCCTGAAAAGCTTTTCTGCGTGCCCGATGTGCGGGATGTGCCCGATGTG
>CAYLPI010000163.1:0-4313 GCA_964385505.1 uncultured Bordetella sp. | reverse complement strand
GTGCCCGATGTGCGGGATGTGCCCGATGTGTCCGATGTGTCCTAGGCGCCCTAAGTGTCCTGCGTGGTGTGCGCTTCTGGCTTGTCGGGTCAAACCATGAGCGACAACATCGCCGGGCTGTTGCAGGCGCACCTGGCGACGCCGGAGCGCGTGCTGTACCGGCAGCACATCGACGGCGCATGGCGCGACTTTGGCGCGGGCGACATCGCCGCGCTTGCCGCGCGCTGGCAGCAGGCGTTCCGGCGCGAGGGCTTTGCCGCCGGTGATCGCATTGCCATTTGCCTGCGTAACGGCATCAACTGGGTGGCGATAGACCAGGCGGCGCTGGGCATGCGCCTCGTCATCGTCCCGCTCTACGTTGATGACAACGCCGCGAACATGGCCTGGTGTACGCAACATTCGGGCGCCCGCCTGCTGCTGCTCGAGAACGAACGCATGCTGCAGGCGCTGCGCGAGGACGGCACGCCGCTGCCGCCGACGGTGGTGGTCGGTGCCGCCGACGGCGGCTTTTTGCCAGCGGCCACGGACGGCTTCGCCGTTGAGGCGTGCGATGCGGGCACGCTCGCCACCATTTGCTACACCTCGGGCACCTCGGGCCGGCCCAAGGGCGTGATGCTGTCGCACGACAACATTCTTGCCAACGTGCAGGCCATCATCGCGCTCTATATCGCCCGCGCGGAAGACAGCTTCCTGTCGTTTTTGCCCTTGTCGCACATGTTCGAGCGCACGCCCGGCTACTACCTGCCTCTCGCCGTCGGCGCGAAGGTGCCGTACGCGCGCTCGGTGTTGCAGTTGGCCGAGGACCTGGCGTCGCAACAGCCCAGCATTATTTTTGCCGTGCCGCGGGTGTTCGAAAAATTCCACATCCGCATCCACGAAGCGCTGGCCGCATCGGCGCTCAAGCGCGCGCTGTTCGAACGCGTGGTCACCGCCGGTTGGCGCGCGCATCGCGGCGTTGCCGGGCCGTTCGACCGGCTGCTGCTCGCCTTGTTGCTCAAGCGCGTTGCCGGCCCTATTCTTGCCCGCCTTGGCGGCCGGCTGCGTCTTGCGGTCATCGGCGGTGCGCCGCTCGAGGCGCACATCGCGCGCACCTTCATCGGCCTCGGCCTGTGCGTTCTGCACGGCTATGGCATGACCGAAGCCGCGCCGGTCATCGCCGTCAACCGGCCCGACAACAACGATCCGGCCTCGGTCGGCCCGCCCCTGCCCGGCACCGAGCTGCGCCTGGGCGGGGGCGGTGAACTGCTGGCGCGCAGCGCCAGCGTGATGACCGGCTACTGGAACAACGCCGAGGCGAGCGCGCGCAGCGTCGATGCCGACGGCTGGCTGCACACCGGCGACCTCGCCGAACTCAAGGACGGTCGTGTGTACATACGCGGCCGTCTGAAGGATGTGCTGGTGCTCTCCAACGGCGAGAAGCTGCCGCCGCAGGATGTAGAACTGGCGATTTTGTCCGACGAGGTGTTCGAGCAGGGCATGCTGGTGGGCGAGGGCCGGCCCTTTCTCGCCTTCATCACCGTCAGCAAGCAAGGCGACGAGAAGCTGCTGGTGCGTCGGGCCAACGACAGGCTCAAATCGTTTCCGCGGTACATCCGCGTGCGCCGTGTCATCATTGCCACCGAAACCTGGAGCGTGGACAACGGCCTGATGACACCGACCATGAAGGTCAAGCGCAGCGAAGTGCTGGCGCGCTTTGCGCGCGAGATCGAGGCCGTCTATGCTGCTGCGAAGGAGCCCGCATGATCGCCGACCAGGCCTATCGCGACGGCATGCGCTTTTTTGACCTCGGCAATCTCGCCGCCGCGACGGCCGGGTTCGAACTGGCGCTGCGCCTTGATGCCGCGCACATCGAGGCGCGTTACGAGCTGGGCAATGTGCTGCAGCAGCAACAATCGTGGGCCATCGCCGCGCAGCACTACCAGAAAGTACTGCTGCGCGACCCCGCCCATGCGCGCGCGCACAACAATCTTGGCGCCTCGCTGCAAATGCTCGGGCGCGAGGCTGATGCGGCGTCCTGCTACATGCAGGCCATCACGCTGGCGCCGAGGCTGGCGCAACCCTACATCAACCTCGGCCGCCTGCACCAGCAGGCGGGGCGTCCCGCCGATGCGGCAACCTGTTACCGCCAGGCGCTCGAACACTGCGCCGAGCGCGATACGTTCTCGCATCTGCTCGCCGCGATTGAGGGCGGGGCAGGCGCTGCCGTTGCCGCGCCGGCCGCCTATGTGCGTGAGACTTTCGACGGCTTTGCCCCGGGCTTTGACGACCGTCTGATCGGCCAGCTCGACTACCGCGTGCCCGCGGCGGTTGCCGCCGCGCTGGACGAGGTGCGTGTCTTTGCGCCCGGCAGCGCCGACGTGCTTGATCTGGGTTGCGGCACCGGCCTTGCCGGCGCACCCCTGCGCGCGCGCGCGCGGCACTTGACGGGTGTGGACCTCGCGCCAAAAATGCTCGCCGCGGCACGCGCCCGCGGCTGTTACGACGTGCTGGCCGAAGCCGACATCCTCGCCTGGATGGACGCCGCCGACAGCGCGGCCTTTGACCTCGTCGTCGCCGCCGACGTGTTTATCTACCTCGGCGATCTTGCCGACATCTTTACCGAGGTCGCACGCTTGTTACGGCCGGGCGGCCTGTTCGCCTTTTCGGTCGAACTCAGCAGCCGTGAAAAATGGCTGTTGCAGCCAAGCGGACGCTATGCCCAGTCGCACGCCTATATCGCATCGCTGGCCGCCGCAAGCGGGCTCAGCGTGGCGCTGCGGCGGCAGCAGCCGATCCGCAAGCCCCTGGTCGGCGCGTTATATATTCTTTCCCGCCCTTGAGTGATGCGCCCGCCTCGCGTACCCTAGGGCCTGCGTCCGGGAGTGCGCATCATGAATAAACAACAGCTTGTGGTACTGGCGGCGGCGGCGGTAAATATCGCGCTGTTGCTGCTTTTTCCGCCCTATGACTATGTGTCGGCCGCACGCAACAACGTGCCGACCTTCGAGGGTTTCCAGTTCGTGTTCGCCGACCACGGCAACAGCGTGCAGAACTGGAACTTCCTGCAAATCGAGTTGTTCGTCGTGCTGATCAACGCTGCCATAGGCTGGCTGCTGCTCGGCGACCGCAGCAAGCCCGGCGATGCGACCAGGCGCCCGGGCATAGACTGGCAGCGCGTCGTGCTCTTTGGCACCGGCGTCAACCTCGTGCTGGTGCTGCTGTTTCCGCCGTTCCAGAATTACTACGCCGTCACCAATGCCGCGCTGCCGAGCTTTGACGGCTTTTACTTTTTGTTCAGCGACCATTCCAAGAAGAACCTGGTGGTATCCATCCTCTATCTCGAGGTCATATTCGTGCTGGTCAACGGCGGCCTGCTGTGGCTGGTGCTCAGGCGCACCAAGGGCGACGAGCTCGACGAGATGGCGAAAAAGATGATGAAAATCTGACGCGCTGTGGCAACATACCTTTCCAAGGTGGACATGGTGTGACCGGTATGCCGTGCTCTCCCGCAACAGCCTCCGATTCGCGGGATCTAAAGGGGGCGTCGCCCCCTTTGCCGAACACCTGTCGCGCCGCGCGCCCGCTAGCCGCTAGCCTGGCGGACGCGGCGCCCCGTGGTCGCTGACCGGGTCCCCGGCCAGCATGCGCGACACGCCGGCCTGCCAGGCCGCCGCCTCACACATCGGGCATGCGCGCGAGGTGCCATACAGGACGCAGCCTGACAAATCGCGCGTACCGAGGCGCAGGCGGGCATCGCGTATCGCCTCCATTTCGGCGTGGGCGGTCGGGTCCCTGTTGACGACTACCGCGCTGACGCCCTCGCCCACCACCCGTCCATCCTTCACCAGCACCGCACCATAGGCCTGGTCGCCGCGCGCAACGGCACGGCGGCGCATTTCGCTGGCGCGTTGCATGAAGCCGGCATGGTTTGCCTCCGCCGGCTGCTGCAAGGTTCGCGCACCCGCGCCGCGCGCAAGGGCACAGTCAAGGCCAAGAGTCAACGCCGGCAGGCGAAGCAGCAGGGCACGGCGGCGGGCGTCGGGCATCGCGGCGCTCAGAACGGCTTGACCACCACCAGGATTACCGCGGCCACCAGCAGCAACACCGGTGCTTCATTGAACCAGCGATAAAAGGTGTGCGACCGGGTATTGGTGCCGGCCTCGAATTTTTTCAGGATGCGGTTGCAGCCGTGGTGATAGCCCATCAGCACCAGCACGATCGCCAGCTTGGCGTGCAGCCAGCCGCCACGGAAGCCGTAACCGAGCCACAGCCACAGGCCGAGCACGATGGCCGGCACCGCAAGAATGGTCATGAAGCGGTAGAGTTTGCGCGCC
>CAYLPI010000162.1:0-8533 GCA_964385505.1 uncultured Bordetella sp. | reverse complement strand
TCGCTGCGCGATGTGACCAAGGACATCCTCGATTCGCTGACGCCGCGCGAAGCCAAGGTGCTGCGCATGCGCTTTGGCATCGAGATGAACACCGACCACACGCTCGAAGAAGTCGGCAAGCAGTTCGATGTCACGCGCGAACGCATCCGCCAGATAGAGGCCAAGGCGCTGCGCAAGTTGCGGCATCCTTCGCGCTCAGAGCGGCTGAAAAGCTTTTTGGACAACAACTGACCGCTGTTTGCGCGGCTGCGGCATCCAGATTGGCTGAGTATTTCCGGCGCCCCGCCAAGCGGGGCGTTGGTTTTTGTGGCAACCGCGGCCGAAAAGGCAGGGCGGGTTTCGCGGAGCGCAGAACATGATGACCGGGACCAGGCAATACGACTACGACTTGTTTGTCATTGGCGGCGGCTCCGGCGGCGTTCGCGCCAGCCGCATCGCGGCCGGTTTTGGCGCGCGGGTGGCGGTGGCCGAGGACTATCGCGTCGGCGGCACCTGCGTCATCCGCGGCTGTGTACCGAAAAAGCTGTTCTCTTACGCCGCGCATTTTCACGAAGACTTCGAGGATGCGCGCGGTTACGGCTGGACCGTCGCGCCGCCGCAGTTCTCGTGGGCGACGCTGATGGCCAACAAGGATGCCGAGATCGCCCGGCTCGAAGCCATATATATCAAGCTGCTGCAAAACTCCGGCGTTGAACTGATGCAGGGTCGTGCCCGCGTCATTGATGCGCACACCGTGGAGATTGGCGCAACGCGGTTCAGCGCGGCAAATCTGCTCATCGCCACCGGCGGCTGGCCGGTGAAGCCGGATATTCCGGGTGCAGAACTCGCCATCACCTCGAACGAGGCCTTCGAGCTGGCCGCATTGCCGCAGCGCGTGATGGTCGTCGGCGGCGGCTATATCGCGGTCGAGTTTGCCGGAATCTTCAAGGGCCTTGGCAGCGATGTTTCACTCTCCTATCGCGGCGAGCAGATCCTGCGTGGTTTCGACGACGATGTGCGTGCACATCTTTCCACCGAGATGGCCGGACGCGGCGTGACGATGCTGCTCAAGCACCAGGTCACGACCATTGCGCGAAGCGCTTCCCGTCTGGTGGTCAGTGCCGCAAATGGCAGCACAACCGAAGTGGATGCGGTGATGTTCTCCACCGGACGCGCACCCAACACTCGCGGGCTGGGCCTTGAAGCGGCGGGCGTCGAACTGGACGCCGCCGGCGGGGTCAAGGTTGACGCCTATTGCCGCTCAAGCGTGAAATCGATATGGGCGGTCGGCGATGTCACCAACCGCATCGCGCTGACGCCGGTCGCCATCCGCGAAGGCCATGCGGTTGCGCGGACATTGTTTGGCGGCGGCGACCCGGTGCCGGTGGACCATGCCGACATCCCGACGGCGGTGTTCAGCCAGCCGCAGGTGGGCACTGTCGGCCTGTCCGAGTCCGCCGCGCTGGCGGCGCACGGGGTGATCGACGTGTACAAGGCCGATTTCCGGCCGCTGAAGGCGACGCTCTCGGGACGCAATGAGCGCACGCTGATGAAGCTGGTGGTTGACCAGGCCAGCCAGCGTGTTCTTGGCGCGCACATGGTCGGCGCCGATGCGGCCGAAATCATCCAGGGCGTGGGCATTGCGGTCAAGGCGGGCCTGACCAAACCGCAGTTCGATGCCACGGTGGGCATCCACCCGACGGCGGCCGAGGAATTTGTGACCTTGCGTGAAAAACGCACCGTCAGTCGCGGCGAAGCCTGACCCGTGCCGCCCTGCGCGGCTATAATATGGGTTCGGTTGGGCCTATAGCTCAGTTGGTTAGAGCAGAGGACTCATAATCCTTTGGTCCCTGGTTCGAGTCCAGGTGGGCCCACCAATACGATTCCGTCCTTTCGTGGCCATGCACCCCTCACCCCAACACCCATGCTGCGCGATACGCCGTCGCGGCGCCTGAGCGCGAAGCTGGCGGCGCTCGGCCGCGACGGGCTGCTGCGCCGCCGCCAGGCGCTGGAGGGGCCGCAGGGTGTGCGGCCGCGCATCGACGGGCGTGAGTACCTGGCTTTTTGCAGCAACGATTACCTCGGTCTTGCCAATGACCCGCGTGTGGTCCGGGCGGCCGTCGAGGCAGCGCAGTTGTTTGGCGTTGGCAGCGGTGCGTCGCACATGGTCACCGGCCACAGCGTGCTGCACGAGCGCCTCGAGTTGCGCTTGGCGCAATTCACCGGTTTGCCGCGTGCGCTGTTGTTCTGCAGCGGCTACCAGGCCAATATCGGCGCGCTGACCGCGTTGGCCGGGCGCGGCGATGCGGTGTTTTCCGACGAACGCAATCACGCTTCGCTGATTGACGGCACGCGTCTTTCGCGTGCCGACGTGGTCCGTTACCCGCATTGCGATCTGGCGGCGCTCGATGCCCTGATGGGCGCATCGGACGCGGCGCTCAAACTGGTGGTGACCGACGGCGTGTTCAGCATGGATGGGGATATTGCGCCGCTGCCCGGTCTGCTCGCCTTGTGCGATCGCCACGATGCGCTGCTGCTGGTCGATGATGCGCACGGTTTTGGCGTGCTCGGCGCGCGGGGCGCGGGTGTGCTGGCGCATTTTGGACTCAGTTCGCCGCGCATCGTCTATGTCGGCACGCTGGGCAAGGCCGCGGGGGTGTCCGGCGCGTTTGTCGCGGCTGCCGACGAAATCGTTGAGACGGTGCTGCAACAGGCGCGCACCTACATGTTTACCACCGCCAGCCCGGCCATGCTGGCCGCGGCGGTTGATGCGAGTCTTGAGATCATCGGTGATGAAGAATGGCGGCGCGAGCGCCTGCGCGATCTTGTTGCGGCGCTCAAACGCGGGCTTCGTATCGGCGCCGGGGCGAGGCTTGCAGCCTCGGACACGCCGATTCAGCCGCTGATCGTCGGTGGCAACGAACCGGCGCTCGCCGCCAGCGCCGCACTGCGCGAACGCGGCATCCTCGTTACCGCGATACGGCCGCCGACGGTCGCAGCAGGCACGGCGCGGCTGCGCATTGCGCTCTCCGCTGCGCATGTCCCCGATGACATCGCCAGGCTGGTGGCGGCGCTCAACGAAATTCTGCCCGCCTGAGCCCTGACATGAGCGTGAAAACCAGCGCCAAAGCCCGCGGCTTTTTTGTCACCGGCACCGACACCGGTGTTGGCAAGACAAGGGTGGCCTGCGCGTTGCTGCACGCCTTTGCCGCAACCGGGTGTTCGGTGGTCGGCATGAAGCCGGTTGCCGCCGGTCGCGAGGATGGTCACTTCCATGATGTGACGGCCCTCATGGCGGCGAGCAGCGTTGCCGCCCCCGGCGCGCTGGTCAATCCCTATGCCTTCGACCCCGCCATCGCGCCGCATATCGCAGCGGCGCGCTCGGGTGTCGCAATCGAGCTGGAGCGGATCACCAGCGCCTATGCCAGCCTGTCGGCGTTGGCCGATGTGGTGGTGGTGGAAGGAGCCGGCGGCTACATGATTCCGCTCAACCAACGCCAAACCAGCGCCGATCTGGCGCGCGCGCTGGCGCTGCCGGTGGTGCTGGTCGTGGGCATGCGCCTTGGCTGTCTCAACCACGCGCTGCTGACGCGCCTTGCCATCGCCGCGAGCGGCCTCGCCTGCGCCGGCTGGGTCGCCAACTGCATCGATCCGTCCATGGACGGCCTCGCCGAGAACATCGCCTCACTGGAGCAGCGGCTCGACAGCCCGCTGCTCGGTCGCGTGCCCTTTGGCAGCGATGTGAAGGCGCGCGAGACCGCCCGTCTGCTTTCGGTGCGGCACCTGCGCGAGGGGGCGGCATGAACAGCCCGCGCAACGATGCGATGCGCGCGCGCAGCCTGCGCGCGGTCTGGCATCCGTGTACGCAAATGAAGCACCACGAATTGATGCCATTGGTACCGGTGCGCCGCGCCGAGGGCGTGTGGCTGTACGATTTTGACGAGCGGCGCATTCTGGACGCAATCAGCTCGTGGTGGGTTAACCTGCTCGGCCACGGTCACCCGCGCATCAAGGCGGCGCTGCATCAACAGCTCGACCAACTCGAACACGTCATGCTCGCCGGCTTCACGCATGAACCGGTGGTCGAGCTTTCCGAGCGCCTTGCCGCGCTGGCACCGGGGGCGCTGGGCCATTGCTTTTATGCCTCAGACGGCGCATCGGCGATCGAAATTGCGCTGAAGATGAGCTTCCACTATTGGCGCAATGCAGGCCGGCCGCAGAAGAATGCGTTCGTCACGCTGGCCAACAGTTATCACGGCGAAACCCTCGGTGCACTGTCGGTCACCGATGTCGCGCTGTTTCGCGATAGCTACGCGCCCTTGCTGCGTGCGAGCACCCAGGTGCCCTCGCCGGATTGGCGCGATGCCGCGCCGGGGGAGTCGGCGCGCGCTTTTGCGTTGCGTTGTGCCAGGGCGCTCGCCACCCACCTCGAGCAGCATGCCGGGCGTACCGCGGCGCTGATCCTCGAACCGCTGGTGCAATGCGCCGGCGGCATGGCGATGTACGATCCGGAGTACCTGCGTCAGGCGCGCGCGCTGTGCGAGCGCTTCGAGGTGCATCTCATCGCCGACGAGATTGCCGTCGGCTTTGGCCGCACCGGTACGCTGTTCGCCTGCGAGCAGGCCGGCATTGCGCCGGATTTTTTGTGTCTGTCCAAGGGCCTGACCGGCGGCTACCTGCCCTTGTCGGTGGTGCTGACGACCGACGATGTGTACGGCGCTTTTTACGACGACAGTATTGCGCGCGGTTTTTTGCACTCGCATTCCTATACCGGCAATCCGCTCGCCTGCCGCGCCGCGCTGACCGTGCTGCAGATCCTCGCAGACGAGGATGTCATCGCGCACAACCGCGACCGCGCCGCCGCGCTCAACCGCCAGTTGGCCTTCCTTGGCGATCATCCGCGCGTTGCGCACTATCGCAACACCGGTATGATCTGGGCCTTCGATGTGCCCGGGCCGGCGGATCCCCGCTTTGCCGGCGATTTTTCGCGCCGTGCACTCGAACTCGGTGTGCTGCTGCGGCCACTGGGCAACACCGTTTACTGGATGCCGCCCTACGCCATGGGTGAGGCGGAGGGCGCGCTGCTCGCCGCCGCTCTGGCGCGGTTGCTTGAGACCTGAGCGCAAGGCCTGCGCGCGTGCCATTGAATACGACAAGAACGTCTGAAACGCATGGGTGAGAAAAAACGCCGCCTGTCCTCCGGCGAGGCCGCCACGGCGCAGCAGCGTGAATTGCTGGCCAAGGGCATTCGTGCCATGGAAGCCGGTGACCATGCGCGCGGACAGGCGGCTTATCGGCAATTGATGCAAGCGGAGGCCACAGCGCAGGATGCCGCCTTTGCCGCGGACCTTGGCGCGCTGGGCCTGCATCTGGGGGATGCTGCAAACGCCGAGCGGTTGCTGCAATCTGCGGTCTCTGCGCAGGCGCAAAACGCCGGTTACCGCTGCAACCTCGCCATTGCGCTGCGTCAGTTGGGTCGGCGCGACGAGGCGATCGCGCAATTGCAGCACGCTTTGCGCATAGACCCGCGCCTCGTGCAAGTGCATGTCAACCTCGGCAATGCCCTGATGGACGGACGCCGCTTTGACGAGGCGGCCACGGCCTTTGAGCGGGCGCTGGCGACTAAGCCCGCCCATGCCGATGCACTCTATGGACTCGCCAACGCGCAGCTCGCACTGGAACGGCGTGAGGACGGCTGTGCCAATTTACACCGCGCACTGGTCGCTGATCCCGGTTTCCACCAGGCCCATGCCTGCCTCGCTGCGGCGAGAATGAACTGGGCGGCCGAACTTGCGGCCGGTGGCGACACTAACGCTGCCGACGAACAGATAAGGCAGAGCATGAGCAGCATTTCGGCTGCGCTGCGCCTGTTGCCGGAAAATCCCTTGTACTGGTTGCAATTTGCCGATTGCATGGACACGGCACGACTGCGTCATCCGTTGGGTGCGTCGATGCGCGAACTTCTGCTGCGCGCGTTAGACCACCCGGTGGTGCGTACCGGCGGCCTGGTGCGTGCAGTTATCGGCCTGGTGAAATCGCATCCTGGCGCGGCCACGCTGCGCAGCCTGATGGCGCCCTCAGGTTTAGATGGCTCCAATACGCCCGATTGGGGCACTTCAGGCGCGACGGTGCGCGATGTTCTCGCCGAGCCACTGTTGCTCAAAGTGCTGTCCGATGGCCTTGTGGCCGACGTATTCATTGAGCGCCTTCTGCTGTTTGCACGCCGCGCGATGCTGGACGAGGTTCTGGCGCAGGCCGTGCCGTCGCTGCCCGATCCGGTGATTGCCACGCTCGCGCATCACGGCTTCAACGCCGAGTATGCCGGTGCGCAAACAGCGCAGGAGGCGTCCGGCCTCGCCATCCTTGGCGAGCGTTTGAGCGGGTGGCGTGCCTCCGGCCAGGCTGTTCCGTCGCACTGGTATGCGGTCTATGGCGCCTACCGACCCTTGTACGACCTTGACGGCGCCCCGTTCGTTGGGGTTGAACTGGCCGACACGCCGTTCCGGGAAGTCGCGCAGCGCCAGATCCGCGAACCGGAGATCGAACGCGCGCTGCGCGCCAATATCCCCAGTCTTACGCCCGCCGCCGCCGGCGTGTCGGCTGCAGTCAGGGCGCAGTACGAGGCCAACCCGTATCCGCGCTGGATCCGCCCGGTGCGCCTGCTCGAGAGCGGCACGGTGGAGGGCGTCATGCAAGGACTGTTTCCGCATGCCGGTTTTGGCGCCACGCCGCAAACTTCACCGCGCATACTGGTCGCCGGCTGCGGCACCGGCCAGCATCCGATAGACACGGCGCAGCGGTTTTCCGGCGCCAGTGTGCTCGCGGTTGATCTCAGCCTCACCAGCCTTGCCTACGCCAGACGCAAGACGCAGCAGCTTGGCCTTGCCAACATCGAGTACCGCCAGGGTGACATTCTGGCGCTGGGCTCACTCACCGAGCGTTTTGATGTGGTCGAATGCGCCGGTGTGCTGCATCACCTTGAAGATCCGATGGCCGGCTGGCGCGTTTTGTGCGGACTGCTGCGCCAGGGCGGCGTGATGCGCATCGCCCTGTACAGCGAAATCGCGCGCCGCCATGTCGTGCATGCGCGCGAGTTCATCCGTGCAGGGGGCCATGAATCTACCGTCGATGGCATTCGTCGCTGCCGCGCGGCGATTCTGGCGAACAGTGATGACCCCCTGCTGCAACAAGTGGCGCTTACCGAGGATTTCTACAGCCTCAGCGGCTGCCGTGACCTGATGTTTCATGTGCAGGAACACCGCTTCACGCTGCCGCAGATCGCATCCTGCCTCGATGCGCTGGGCCTCGAATTTCTCGGTTTCGAATTGCCCGATCCTGCGGTTGCCGGGCGGTACCGCGCGTTGTTTCCAGGCGACGCCGCAATGGTTCGGCTCGACAACTGGCATCACTTCGAAACCGGGCATCCGGACACCTTCTTCGGCATGTATCAATTCTGGGTACGCGCCAGAACGCGCGCGGACCAGGGCAGGACTGCTGCTGGCAGCCGCTGACCGACACGAGACGGATAAACGAGACGGATAAACGAGACGGATAAACGAGACGGATAAACGAGACGGAAAAAATGGGCCGGACAAATGGGTGAGAAAAAACGCCGGATGATCGCGGGCAGCAACGCCGCCCCCGCGCACCGCGAACTGGTCGGGCAGGCGGAGCGGGAAATCAAGGCCGGAAATATCGACGGCGCACGCGCTTTGTACTTGCAACTGCTCGCGACCGATTCCCGCGATGCCGAAGCGCTCGACGCTGTCGGTGTTCTCGGGCTGCGCCTCGGCGATCTTGGCAATGCGGAACGCCTTCACCGTCTCGCCGTATCAAGGGAGCCGCAGGTGGCGCGGTATCGCTGCAATCTCGCCGTCGTGTTGCGCCATCTTGGAAAAATGCCAGAAGCAATCACCGAGCTCGATCGTGCGGCGACCCTTGCGCCGGGTGATGTGCAGGTGCATATCCATCGTGGTAACGGCTTTATGGACTGCGGCCGGTTTGGCGAGGCGGCAGCGGCGTTTGAGCGTGCGCTGGCGGTCGGACCCGGGCATGCGGATGCGCTTTACGGCCTGGGTACTGCGCTGCAGGCGATGGAACAGTATGACCGGGCGTGTGCCAGTCTGGCTAAAGCGGTATTGATCGAGCCTGCGTTTCATGAGGCGCACGCCGGCCTGGCGGCTGCACGCATGAGTCGGGCGGCCGAGCTTGAGCGCGAATCGCCGCCGGCGGCAGGTCTTGTCGCCGGGCAGGCGATCCAGGCAATGGAAAGCATTTCGATGGCGCTGCGCGTTTGCCCGGACAACCCGCTCTACTGGGTCCAGTTCGCAGAATGCATAAAAACTTTCGAGTTACGGCATCCGATCAGTGAGTCTGCGCGCGACCTGTTGTCGCGGGCGCTCGATCATCCGCTGGTTCATCCGGACAGCCTCGTGCACGTCGTCGTCGGACTGGTGAACAGCCATCCGGATGCACTCGCGCTAAAGCGCCTGCTGCCGCCATCGGGCGTCCTTGACGGGCTGGCGTGGTCCGAGGCGGGCCCTCTCGTCAGCAG
>CAYLPI010000161.1:0-8560 GCA_964385505.1 uncultured Bordetella sp. | reverse complement strand
ACGAGTAGGCGAGCAGGTAGTCGTGGCCGCAAGCGTCGCAGTAGACGCGGGCAAAGCCGTAGTGCGGGTCACCGCACTCGATGAAGCGACCGATCACCTGCGCTTCGAGCGCCCGGCGCGGCCCCCACCGGCGGCTTGCAGCTCGGTGGCGTGGCGCGTGACGCACTGCCACAGTGCGCTCGCGCGTGGCCTGCGCGGGCGATACGCACCCGCCGCGCGCCGGCGCAAGCGCAGCTCCCGCAGTCCCCTGCCCCTTCGCGCAGCGCGTACCCATCCACAGGTCCACAGGCAAACGCGCCAGCGGCAGCGCGGGTGCGCTCATCGAAGAGGAAAACTCTCCAGGCAAGTCAGCGTCAACGCGCAGGCATCGAGTGCGCATGGACTTGGGGTTTGATGCGCCGCAGCATGTTGCGGCGCGCGGTTCGACCACGCGTTAGGCCACGGCTTTCGGCGGGGGAACAGGCTGGAGATGCCCGTCTGGCGGGGGTTTCGGGACGGTCGCCCCTGTCGCGGCGAAGAGGCCAGACCACGATTCTCCGAATGGGAAATCGTGGTCTGTCCCCAATGTCGCCAAGGTTTCAAGGTGCTTAGCTCGTGGTCAACTTACTGCTGCTTGGCACCTTCGCTCACGCGTCGGCCCAGCGACACGCCGTACGGTGCAGCACGTGCGGCCAGCATCGGATCGGCCGAGGGTTCCACGCCCTATACGCTGGTGATCTTGAACGTGCCGAGGTTGACCTTCTTGCGGCCCTCGGGCAGTGGCGTGGTGGGGCTGTCGAGCTAGTCGCCGGCCTGGACGAGTTCCAGGTTGAAGTTGAATGGGACCTTGCCGTCCTTCACCCGCTGGCGCAGGTCATCAAACAGGAAGCTGGCGCCCTTGGCCTTGGCTTCGTCCTCGGACAGGCCTTGCACACCACCCGCCGGCTCGAAAATCCACTTGCCGAATTGTTTGTCGCCCCCTGCCGTTCACAAAATCGAAAGAAAAGGTGCGCTTTTACTCAACGGTCGATCTGGTCAACGCGCTCGAGCACGAGAAGCTCATGAACAAACCGGGACGAATCGCGCAAAGCCTGTCGCGGCTGGACTTGGTCGTACTCGATGTGCTGGGCTATTTGCCGTTCAGCCAGGCCGGCGGCGCGCTACTGTTTCACCTGCTCTCAAAGCGCTATGAGCATACGAGCGTTCTGATCACGACGAACCTGACGTTTGCCGAATGGTCGAGTGTGTTTGGGGACGCAAAGATGACTACCGCGCTACTTGATCGTCTGACGCACCACTGCCACATCGTGGAAACCGGCAACCAGTCCTATCGCTTCCTGCACAGCACCAAACAGGCCAAGAGTCAGATCAAGGCGAGAGAGCAAAGCAAAAGGGCAAATCCAAAGGTGACCGAAACAACACTTGAAGAGGAGGAGCCAATCTGAGAAATAGAAAATGAACGATTCAGGGAAGAGATCGAGCGGGCGCTGGGCCGGAGGGTGCGGCTGAAGAAACAGGGCAGGGTTAAGGCAAGCGGTGCGGGTGGGATAGCGGGTGAGCAGGGCGGGTTTGAGTTTTAACCGAATGAACAGGAAGTGATCATGGAAAAGAAATCGTCTCTGACCCCTAAGTGTTAATGAATAACGCACCACCGGCAGACCCCAACGCCCGGACGGGGCGGCGTTGCAGCGTCTTATTTTTCCCTGCCGGGCCTGTGCCGGGTGAGGTCGAAGCTCGGCACCACCGCGTAGGGGCGCAGCCCGAAGTTCATCCACCTGAGACCGTCGCGCATGGCCAGTTTCACTTCGTCCAGCCTGCGCACGACGCGATAGTTGATGCGCGCAGCCGCCAGCAGCGGCTCGGTCATGTCTCCGCATTCGCCGAAGAACTCGGTATCGCCCGCGTCGCCGCGGTACTCGGTGACGATCAGGGTGGGAATGCCGTAACTGTAGTGGCCGCGCAGCAGCTGGTAGAGGCTGCAGTACACGCCGAGGTTCTCCACCAGTGCGGCCGGGCGCTTGCCGCCAAGCCATGCGCCGGCGCAGAGCCCGAAGCCGGTACCTTCGTTGGCTACGCCGATGTAACGCAGATCCTTGTCGTCGAAGCACTTCTGCTGCGCGCTAGCCATGCCGCTGCAGGGCAGGCCGACGACGAAATCGATCTCGTTTTCCCTCAGGCCGTCGTACAGCACTTGGGCGAAGGCGTCGTCCTCGCCGACTGGCTTGAACACGGGGTCGGGCTTGGGCGGCTGGCCGTGCTCGCGCGCCGAGGGCTTGAGGATGGTCTTGCCTTCCAGCTTTTCGATGTGCCGCACGAAGCGGTACTTGTTCTCCTTCGAGTCGATCATGATCGTGCCGACGAAGGCCTGGGAACGGTCGATCTTCGCCACGATGACGTGCGGCGCCGTCGTGTCCGCGAGCGCGGTCTTCACCGCGCTCACGAAGTCGTCAAGCGTGCGCACGGTGACGGCGTTGGCGACGCCGGAAGCCTTGGCCACTGCCGCGAGGTCGACCGTCTCCGCGCTCAGCGATTCCGTGGACTTGTGCTTGCCGGTGGAAACGTAGCCGTCATTATCAAAAACGATCAGCATCAGGTTGGCAGGACGGGTCTGAGCCAGCGTGCCGAGTGCGCTCAGGTCGAACAGGATGCCGCCGTCGCCGTCGAACCCGACCACGCGGCGGTTGGGCAGCGCCAGGGAAAGGCCGATCGCGTAGGGTGTGACCATACCCATGCCGACGAAGTACAGGTTGCCTTCATGCGGCCGCAGCGCGCGCCATTCCGTGGACGTGTTGGCAAGGTTAGCGACGACCAGGTCGTCTTCAAGCAAAGGCGCGATCGCCTTCAGGCATTCATAGCGCTGCATGCGTTCCCCGAGGTTTTGAGATTTTCGTTGACATCGAAATTATAACGCGACTAAGCTACAGAAGAATACTACACGCGGGTGGGGAAAAATTATGCACAAACGCGACTTTTTGAAACTGCTCGCGGCACCGCTCGGCGCCACCGCCTGGGGCGGGGCGTTCGCGCAAAGCGATTTCCCGTCGCGCCAGATCGAGTTCGTCATCCCGCTGCCGCCGGGCGGGCCGACCGACGCCGCGCCGCGCATCGCACTTTCACGCATGGGCCCGGGCTTCAGGGTGCCCCTGGTCGCGCTGAACAAGCCCGGCGCGGGCGGCGGGATCGCGGCGGAGTACGTGGCGAAGTCCAAGCCCGACGGCCACACCATTCTCGCCACAAGCAATGCCACCCTGAGCGTGCGGACGGCCATAGAGCGCGCGCTGCCCTATGCCATAGGTGATTTCACGGCGATCGGAATGTACGCCTCGGACGTCGGCATCATCGCGGCACGGCGAGGAGAACCGTTCACCAGTCTTGACACGCTCGTCGACTATGCCCGCAACAATCCCGGCAAGCTTAGCTACGCATCGGCCGGCGTCGGCTCGGTTTCGCACATTTCCGCCGAGCTCTTCAAGCTGGCCTACAACGTCGCCATCGTGCACGTGCCGTTTCCGGGCTCCGGGCCCGCGCGCACCGCGGTCCTCGGCGGGCACGTACCCCTGGTCACGGGGGCCTATTCGGCCTTCGCCGGGCTGTTCACCTCGGGCGAGCTGGTTCCACTGGTGACTACGGCGTCGCGCCGCCTGGCCGCGCTGCCCAATGTGCCGACCATGACCGAGCGCGGCTTCGCCGACGCGACGCTCAACATCTGGATGGGCTTCTTCGCGCCCTCCGCAACGCCGCCCGCCATAGTCGACACACTTTCGAAGTCGCTTTTGGCCGTGGCGCAGGACCCGGGGATGCGCGCCGCGCTGGAGAAATCCTGGATGGTGCTCGACTATCGCGACGGCGCGGCGACGCGCGAGCAGCTCCTCAAGGAACACAATGCGGTCCTGAAGGCGGCAGAGCGTATCGACTTCAAGACGACGACGTGAATTTAGGGTGATTTGGCTTTTATCACGGGGACTGACGCGGTTGCGGCATGAATAATCCGAATTAGGCAGCCGAGCCACCCCAGGGCGCTGGTGCTCACGCGGGCGCGCGGCGCTCGCTCGCCCATCACCGGGCGCGGCCGGATGATCGACTACCGGCACTTTATCGACGCGCTCAAGCGCAAGCCCCAGGCGTTCAAGGGCAGGGTGTTCCGTGACGCGCTATTCCCGCGCGAGGCGTACCGCCGGACCCTCGCGGTTTCGCTCCACGCTTCCCCCCCACACTCGGTCACCCTCATGCAGTTGCGCTTCGCTTCGTTTGCTGTGGCCAACTTACGAGAGGATTTCCACCTCCAAGATCGCGCCCATGCTGGGCGCACAACAAAAAAACGCGCTCCATTGAGCGCGTTTTCTTTAGGTCTGACTGGTGCCCAGGAAGGGACCGGCAGGGTGGTGTTGGTGAACAAAACGCCAGTCGCCGTAATCCGCCGATTTGATCGAACGTCGGAACACGCACGGATCCACTATTTGTCCGCCGCATCGATGCTGCAGGCCGAGCGAAACGAAGAGCGCGCATACACCGAAGTGGCGGACATCATCCGCGCAAAGTGCGCAAACCCGACCGAAGAGGTGCAAAAGTTGTGGCGCAGACTGGTGTTTAACCTGCTCATTACCAATGTGGACGATCATCTGCATAACCTGGGTTTCTTATATGCAGGTCAGAGTAAGTGGCGCCTAGCCCCCGGCTTTGACGTCAACCCGTTCCCGGACAAAGACCGAGAATCCAGGACCTGGCTAAGTGAGGACACAGGGCCTATCACATCATTATCGATGCTCATGGCGCAAGCCGCCTACTTCAGCCTAACCCACGCCGCAGCCTTAAAAATACTGGCTGTGGTCTCCGCGGGTGTCCAAGATTGGCGCGCCGAGGCCTTGGGCCCCGGCGTCGGAATGCATACCTGGGAGCTTAAAGAGTTTGCGCCGGCCTTCGAACATGCCGACATGGACGCAGCGCGTGCGCTGCTCGCTTGACAGAGCATCGCTCGCGCACCGCCGAGAAGTTTGCCGGCCGCCGGGATGCATTTCATTGCCTGCTCTTGACGCCCTGCCCATCGCTCACGACCGGAAGTTCGGGACGGGCAGCCCATTCCGTCCATCCGGCGTCGTACCAGTGGAGATTCGAATACCCCAGCAGACGCTTCAGTACAAAGTAGGTTTGGCTGGCCGGATGTCCTGAACGGCAAAAGCCCCTGGTCAAAATTCAATCGGCACAGGTGGTCAAGATTCAACCGGCGCCAACATTCTGAGCAACATAATCAAGTGTTGTTGCCACTGTAGGTCGCACCGCCAACAAGAGGTTGATGTATTCTGCGCCCTTGTCGACGCCTTGCAGCAGGGTTTAGTGTCTGCCCCGGAACCGCGTCGACCACACCCGCCCCGCAACCGGAAATAGTTATCCGGACGCTTTTCTGCAAGCGTGATGGCCGGCGCCGAAATCACCGACCCTGAGTCGTACACCGTGCGCAGCAGCGCGTCGCCGGCATATCAGTTGAACGCCCGGGAGGGTTGCTACAATTGTGGTAGGCTAATAACTGCTCGGTGAGCAAACGCCTTTCCGGAGACCACCATGACTGCCTCAACATCCATTCGCATCGACCAGACGCTCTACGATCAGGCCCGTAACGAGGCCGTGTCCGAACATCGCACCATCGCCGGCCAAGTCGAGTACTGGGCCAAGGTCGGTCGTGCAGCACTAGATAATCCTGACCTGCCGGTCAGCTTTGTTGTCGAATCACTGGCATCGATGGCTGAACCGCGCGAACAAGCGACTGCGTTTGTTCCCCGGTCGCGCCGGGCATGATCTACAGGCTCAAGCAAACCCGCCGGTTTGCCCGGGCCTACAAGAAACTCCACGACAACGTTGCCGCTGATGTTGATGCGGCGACGCAGGTGGTCGCTGCCGATCCTGCGATCGGTGAGCGCAAGAAAGGCGATCTCGCCGATCTGCTGGTCTATAAGTTTCGCAGCCAGAACCAGTTGTACCTGCTCGGCTATGCGGTTGATGACGACGTCCATCTGGTCTATTTGGAAGTCGTTGGGCCTCACGATAACTTCTACCGCGACCTTAAACGCCCGTAACCCCGGCGTTGGCAGTGTCGACATGTTGGTGATCCAAAAATTAAAGGCTCGGATCAAGCTTGCTTGAATCGTCGCATAGGGAAGATATGGGCTGAAACAAGACCGGATTGATGGTTCATTTCCAATATGCCGCAGACTGGAAACGACCGTCTGGCGCGCCTTTCCAGCACGCACTGTTAAAATTACCGGCATGACCGCGACCATAGACACGGTGATGTTCGATCTCGGCAAGGTGCTGCTCGACTGGGACCCGCGCTATTTTTACCGGCCGCAATTTGGCGGCGACGATGCGGCAATGGAGCGTTTTTTGTCCACGGCGGCGCCGCCCGGCTGGGTGCTCGAGATGGACGCGGGCAAGCCGGCGGCACAGGCCATCGCCGAGCAATCGGCGCGCTATCCCGAGCATGCCGCCATGCTGGCGCTGTGGCCGGCGGGCTGGGGCCGCATGCTGCGCGGCGAAATCGCCGGCACCGCCGCAATCTTGCGCCAACTCAAGGCGGCCGGAAAGCGCCTGTTCGCGCTGACCAATTTTTCCACCGAGACCTGGCCCGAAGCCATGACGCGCTGCCCGTCGCTTGGCTTGTTTGAAGACGCCGTCGTGTCGGGAGAGCATGGCCTGGTCAAACCCGATGCGCGCATTTACGCGCTGGCGATCGCCCGCTGCCGCCTGGTGCCGGCGCGCACGGTGTTCATTGACGACCTTGCCGTCAACGTCGAGGCGGCGCGCGCAAGCGGCCTGCATGCGCTGCACTTCAGCGGGCCGGAAAAGCTGCGCCGGGACCTCGCCGCGATGTCGCTGCTCTAAGCCTTCAGCTTGTCGAGCTTGGCCCGCACGCGCAGGTCGAACTTGGCGACGTTGACCACGACGCGCTCGTGCGTGCCGTCACCGATGAGGTCCACCTCGTCGCGTGCTTCGAGCCGGAAGTGGATGGTGCGCCCGTCGATGGCGGTGACCTCGGCGGTGGCGGTGACGCGCATGCCCACCGGTGTTGCGGCGATGTGGCGCACGTTGAGCACGGTGCCCAGGCTCTGGTGGCCTGCGGGCAGGTGTTCTTCGGCCGCGGCCAGCGCCGCCGCCTCGAACAAATTGATCATCACCGGCGTGGCGAGCACGTGAATCTGCCCGCTGCCGACGCGCGGCGCAGTGTGCTCGTCGGCGACGATCAGCGTCGCCTCGCCCTTGATTCCGACCGTCAGTCCGGGTGCATCCATGCTGTTCTCCACGCCGCGGCAAACGCGCCGCCCTGGCAGTGTAAGGCAGTTGCACGCGGTGCCAGACTGTTTTGCACGCCGGATGGTGCGGCCGAGGGCCCGGTAAAGAGCGCGATTTTCGGCGGCAACAACGCCAGGCTCCAGGCTTTACAAGCTCACGCCGGCGCAAGGCGCCGCGTTCGAGAACGACAAGCCCGCACAGTACAAGCTGCTCTACGCCAAACACGGCGCCGGACGCACCCATCTTGCCTACGGCGATGTGCAAAAACCGGCCTGAGGGCGTGCGCCGAATCAGCGCTGCTTCAGGCGCAAATAGACGTTGTTGGCAATCAATGCGGCGATGACCATGGCGCCGCCGGCGAGTTCGGCGGTGGCGAAGCGGTGGCCCTGGGCGTAGCGGATGGCAAAGGTCATCACCGGCACCAGGTTGAGCAGCAGCATGGCGTTGAGCGAACCGATGCGCGCCGCGCCGGCGTTCCACCAGATCATGCCAAGAAACACGCCGCCCAGACTGAGGAACAGCAGTTCCCAGCCGACCGAGTTGATTTCGGCCACGCCCGGCACAACCGACTTGCCGAGCATTACCGCGACCGCAGTCACGCCAACAATGCCAAGCGTGCCCGGAATCAGCGTCAGGGTGGTCAGTCGCAGCGCCGACCAGCCGCGAAAGCGCTCGCTGCCGATGGTATAGACCACCCAGCACAGCGCGCCGGTGAACACCAGCAGGTTGCCGACCATCTCGCCCCTGGCAAAGAGGTGGCCGATGTCGCCGCGGGTCACCGCCGCCACCACGCCGGCAAACGCGGTGACGACGCAAAAAAGCGTGAAGTTCGCCGGCCGGTGGCCGCGCAGCAGCCAGTCGGCGAGCGCGGTCATCGACGGCTGCAAGGCGATGATCACCACCGCGTGCTCGGGTGCAGAGACCTCCAGCCCCAGAAACACCAGCACCGGCGAGCCACACATGCCGACAATGCCGATCAGGCTGATCAGCCAGAAGCGGCCCTGGTAGTCAAAAGCGCTGCGGCCCTCGCGCCAGAGGTAAAAACCGGTCATCAGCAGCGTGGCAACGCCGTAGCGGATGAGGCAGACATGCAAGGCATCGACGGCGCCAAAGGCGCTTTTTGCGACCGGGAACTGCGTGCCCCACAGCAGCACCGCGCCGACGGCCATGGCGAGTCCGGGGGTGAAGCCTGCGCGCAGGGGGGCGGCGCTCATATCGCCTGCCCGGGGGGGTACTGTCATCGCCTTATTGTACCGGCAGCACTGGCAGCACCTGATTGACGTACCCTGGATACGTACCC
>CAYLPI010000160.1:0-8575 GCA_964385505.1 uncultured Bordetella sp. | reverse complement strand
CCATGTCGACGACACTTACCAGCAAGGGTCAGGTCACCATCCCCAAGCAGATTCGCGATGCGCTGAATCTGGCACCCGGTTGCTCCGTGGATTTTGCGGTCAATCGCGAAGGCGATGTTGTGATCCATAAGGTGGGCGCACGGCCGAGTCGCAAGCCCGACCGCTTCGAATCTGCCCGTGGCAAAGCCGATGTCAAATGGCGGACTGACGACCTGATGGCGCTACTGCGCGGTGAGGACTGATGTTGCTGGTCGACACCAATGTGCTGGTCGACGTTCTGGAGAATGATCCGGAATGGGCGGACTGGTCGATTGGCCAACTGCGTGCGCAATCGAAAGTTCACCGGCTGGCGATTAACCCGATCATCTATTCCGAAATGTCGTTGACCTTTTCGACTGTGGAAGCGCTGGATCTGGTGATCGATGATCTTGGCTTGATGATGCTCGAATTGCCTCGCCCGGCATTGTTTCTTGCTGGCAAGGCGTTTGTTCGCTACCGCCGGCAAGGTGGTACCAAAAACAACGTCCTCGGCGATTTCTTTATCGGGGCACACGCCGCCGTGTCAGGTCATGCTGTGTTGACCCGCGATACCCGGCGCTACTCAACCTATTTCGCTGGCGTGACCTTGATTGCGCCGGAGATTTCCCAGTGAACGACGCCGCGACCATCACGCTCAGCCAACTCGAATCCCACCTTTGGGAGTCCGCCAACATCCTGCGCGGCCCGGTGGATGCGGCCGACTTCAAGACCTACATCTTTCCGCTGCTTTTTTTCAAGCGCATTTGCGATGTTTGGGATGAGGATGCCGATCTGCTGGAGGCGGTGCTCTCCAATCCTGACCCGAAAAAGGCGAAGGAAATCGACATCAAGGCGGCGCGTCGGCTGCGCAAGCATCTCGGCAACCTGAAATTCAAGGCATTGTCGGAACGGCTCGATGCGTTGCGTGATCGCTTCGAGTCCGGCGTACTGAACAGTGTGGAATTCCTAAAAGCTTTGCTGCAGATCGCCAAGGCAGTATTGCAGGCCGAGAAGGAGATTCCACCTGAGGAAGACGAGGATCGTGGCAAGGCGGCGCTGACCGAACTTTTCAACGAGGTGAAAACCGCCGAGACGCCGATCATGGTGGAACGCGTCGTGGCGGACATCGACGAGATCGTGCGCCTGGTGCGCTTCCCCGGCTGGCAGGACACCCTGGCAGGCGAGCGCGAAATCAAGAAGGCGCTGCGCAAGGCGCTGTTCAAATACAAGCTGCATGCCGACGAGGACTTGTTCGAGAAGGCCTACAGCTACATCCGGCAATACTACTGAGACCCGAGCCATGTCACCCGAAAAAATCCCCAAACCCATGGTCGACAAATTCTCGGCCATCACGGCGCTTGTCGATGCGTTCTGCGCCAAGCACCTCAACGAGGAATACCGGCAGATGATCCATCATGCCGTCGGCGCATTGGCCAGAAAACGGCCCTCGCCATTGTTGCGGGGCAAGGAGAATGTCTGGGCTGCGGCGGCAATTCATGCGGTCGGGCGGATCAATTTCCTGGACGACTCTTCTCAAACGCCACACTGCAAGCCGAAGGTGATCTACGAGTTTTTTGGTATCGGTGAGAGCACTGGGCAGAACAAATCCAGGGAAATCCGCGACACGCTGAAGATGGGGCCGATGTCACCCGAATGGACCTTGCCCAGTCGGCTCGCGGATAACCCGATGGTGTGGCTGTTTGCAGGTCAACGGCTTCACGGTCGACATTCGCGGAATGCCCATCGAAGTGCAGCAAATGGCCTTTGAGAAAGGGCTGATTCCCTTTGTTCCTGCCAAGTTGGATGCGAGTGAGTAAAGCAATGGCTGAACTAGTTACAGCGGCGGCTGGCCAGAAGCTGGTTGTTACCACCAACCCATTCGCCACGTTGTTGTCAGAGAGGAAGTTGCGCGATGGCGTTTAGCGCAACCTGGTTTCTGCTTGAGCAGGAAGGACTACTTGCACAGGCCTGTCTCTGCAATGGCGGACAGCGCTGCGTCATGCCAATATCGGCGACAAAAAGGGGCTCTTCTACTCGGCATTTTTTGAGCTGTCGATTGGCTTCGAGCGGACGCTGAAACTGGTGCTGATCCTCGACCACATGGCGCGCAATATGCTGACCCCGCCGGACAGCAAGACCGTTGAGGACCACGGCCACAAACTTCTTTCGCTATTTGACGCTACGAAAACTCTCTGCGCCGCGCATGGCGTGACCTCGCTGGATGAATTTCAGGCCGATTCGTTGCCGATCAGAATCATAGGCTTCCTGGATCATTTTGCCCACCCCGGCGGGCGCTACTCCAATATCAACAAGCTGACCGGCCACAAACACCAAACGATGGCCGACCCTATCGTTCAGTGGGGAGGGATTGCCAGCCAGATCATGCAAACCCACGCCATCCGCTGGCGCTTGTTCCTCCAGCAGATCCCACGCAAGTCACCATGCAAGTCACCACGCAAGTCGGAATGCTGCTGTCGCGGCTAGAGGGTGAAATGTCCCGGCAAGCTATACAGGATGCTTTGGGGCTGGCCAACAGGGAGCACTTCCGCAAGGCCTATTTGGCACCAGCGCTGGAACAGGGCGTCATCGAAATGACCCTGCCCGACAAGCCCAACAGCCGCAGCCAGCGTTACCGTCTGACCGCACTCGGGCAACGCCGGCTGGATGCGCATTCCAGCGGTAGCGCTGCTTGAAAAGCCGGAGACAATAAGCGATGACCGTTGAGTCACTTCCCAACTTCACCCGCTCCGCCCGCCGCCGATGGGAGTCCATCCCTGCCGATATCCGCCAGCGCCTGCTGGCCAATGTGTGGTGCGGGCATTGCCGCCACGGGGTGACGATCACTAATTTCAGCGGAACCATCAAAAGTGGTGACCTACTGCTGGTGGGCAAGTGCACCGAATGCCACGGTGACGTGGCGCGGGTGATTGAGGGCTCGTGAGGACAATGCCGCAGAATCACGCAGCAGTACTCATTGACCCCAATAGCGGGTCGTTCGGTTGTAAACTGACCACCACCAGAAATCAACAAGCCTTCTGATTCAGAAGGTCAATTACCGCGCAATCGTCCCGAAGCGGTTTGGGTGGGCCAAATTCACCGAAATCGACCGCTACCGCGCGGCAAGCGCCCGTGGTGCCGATCGTAATTCCCGGTCATCCGCTCAAACCGGGGTTGCCAGCATTGTCGGGACAGAAAAGGTATCGAGGACGGCGATTCGCTCGACGAACTTTGCCGCCTCCTTCTCCTTGCCTACGCGGATTTTATCTTCATAGACACCGACGCAAAACAGACGCGACTCACCGGTCTTGTTCGTCTGAACAATCATGAAATTCGTTTCGACTGAAGCTATGCCGTCCTCCATCGACAGGACGCGGGGCAGGCTCACGATATGCCGGTCGAAGTGCGGATTGTATTTGTTGGCGTGACGAAGGCAGAGTATCCGGTCCTCGATGCGCGCCTTGTTCTCGCAATGGATGATCCCGACAGGCAATCGGAGATTGCGGTTTTCCCGCGGCATGACGATGTAGCGCGCGTCCTGCTCGAAGCAATCCATCCAGGCGTCGAGTTCGTCGCGGTCGATGAACATGGCGCTGTCGACGATCAGCCGCTCTATGCGCTCTTTCACGCCCGAATCGGTGCTCATCGTATCGCCCCGGCCGGCTCGATTCCCATGAGTTCGCTGTAGTACGACCAGAATCCGCGCACCGGCATCTCATTCACGCGCGTGTCCAGATTCATCAGCGCACCGGTTCCGCCCATTTCGATGATGGCCGAACCATCGGGATTCGGTGCGGTAGCCCGCTGAACGAGTTCCAGCGCTTCGCCGTCTTCCATCGATATGAGTCCGGCCGGACCCACCATGTTGGCCTGGTTGACGCGGTGCGCGGTCATCGCCTCATCGTCGTCCGCATAACCGAACAGCACGAACTCGATCTCCAGTTCCGCCGGTCCGCGCGTCCGCACCCGGCGCATACCCAGGCAGTTGGCGATCTGGTGAACGACCCCGTTGGGAAAGATCGAAATGATGCGGGTGCTGACGCCGCTCTTGTTTTCCTTGACCGCCTGTACCAGCGATGAATCGTTGAGCGTCATGTACTCGCTGCGCTGGACGCGGTCGTCCTTGTAGGCTTTTTTGGCCTCGGTGTCGCCGTCCGAGCCCTTGTACTGAAAAAGCATGGCGTGACGATGGCGCTCATCCATATGGCCGCCGGAGGTTTGTGTAAGCCGGCTCAGGCCGAAGGTGCGATTGAACTCGTGCAGCAGGCTGGCGTGGTACGCGTCGCGGACGTTCTCCATGTACATTTTCCAGTTCGCGTAAATCCGCTGGCGCTGGTAGCCCAGCAGGCGTATCGGCCTGCCCAGTATCTCGCCCACGTTCTCGACGAGCATCGATCCGAGATATTGCTCGATCGGTTCGGTGTCTGCAGAGAATGTGCCGAAGATGAGCCCGTTGAATGTGGCAATGCGCAGCTTGCGCAGGCCATGGCTGCCCATGTCAAAGTCAGCCGGCATGCCGCCCTTGCCCTGGACGCCCTTTACAAAGGGCACGCCGACGAGATCACCGCGGTGCGTGTAGCACCAGGCGTGGTAGATGCAGGTGAAGTCCTGCACGTTGCCATAGGGTTCCCGGACAATTTCGGCGCCGCGATGGGCGCAGCGGTTTACAAAAGCGTTGATCCCGCCCCCGGGGTCGCGATTGAATACGACCGGGACATCGCCGATATGCGTTACACGGTAGTCCCCTGGTTCGGGAATCTCCGCCTCAAGTCCCAGTACCGACCAGACCGGACCGCGAAATATTTTTTCCTGCTCCGTGCGGTAGATCCCGGGGTCGTGGTACAGCCCGAATGGCAGGCGTGAATAATCGTTGCGCTCCCAATCCACGCCGGCGCCGGACTTGCCGCTATTCATGCGTTCTCTCCCGATCTGCGGTGTGCCCGGAATTCAAATTCATGACTGCCGATGTGGATTAATGTAGATTTCGTTCATTGTATTGAAAATCAATTAAACAAGACGCTCCAGCGCGACGATTTTTATAAAAGGGGAGAAACCGATTTTTTTTCAGAGAGATATCCATATGGTTTCGCTAGCTACGGTCAGGGCGGTTGCATTAGCCATACTTGCGGTCACTTGCCATCAGGCGCAGGCGCAATCCTGGCCCGATCGCCCGATCCGCGTCATCGTGCCTTTCTCAGCCGGCGGATCGAATGACCTCACGGCGCGCGTGATTGCCGAAAAGCTGTCCCAGGCCTTCGGGCAGCCGGTGCTCGTTGAGAATCGCGTCGGTGCCGGCGGCAGCATCGGTGCTGATGCCGTGGCGAAATCGCCCCCGGACGGCTACACGCTGCTACAGGCGAGCGGCAGCACGCATGGCGGCAATTCCGCCGTGTACAAAGCCCTGCCGTATGACCCGGTTCGCGACTTCGCGCCGATCTCGATGCTGGTGCGCACGCCGTTCATTCTTGCCGTTCATCCATCAGTACCGGCGAACAATGTGCGCGAGTTGGTGGCTTTGGCCAAGGCTTCGCCGGGAAAACTCAACTACGCTTCGTTCGGAACCGGCAGTTCCAGCCACCTCGTCGCCGAGTTGTTCAAGACCATGACCGGCATCGACATGGTGCACGTTCCCTATAAAGGATCGGCGCCTGCGGTTGTTGGCACGGTCAGCGGCGAGACGCAAGTCGTTTTCGACGTTATCAACACCACCGGACCGCATATAAAGGCGGGGCGTCTGAAGGCGCTTGCCGTCGGCACGGCGACCCGCTCCCCGGTCCTGCCGGATACACCAACGGTTGCCGAGTCCGGCGTGCCCGGATTCGAAGCAACGGTCTTTTTCGGCTGGCTGGCACCGGCAGGTACGCCCCGACCGATCATCGACCGGCTGCATCGGGAAATTGTGCGTGCCCTCGCGCTCCCGGACGTGCGCGAGAAGCTCGCCGGCATGGGCAATGAAGTTGTCGGCAACACGCCGGAGCAATTCTCGACGCAGATCGTGGCCGAAGTGGCGAAATGGCAGAAACTGGTGCGCGAACGCGGCCTGAAATTTGAATGAAAAAACGATGGGCAAACCCGTATACCTGCATTACTCACAGGAAGAACTGAATCGCAACTTTGATCAGCGGGCGTGGGTGTCCAACGCGCTGGAGGTCATCGCCCGCTATCCGGTGCATAGCCGGGCGACACGCCAGCGACTGCTTCAGCGCTCCGGCATCGCATACGGCACGCACCCGGACGAAATCCTGGATTTCTTTCCCGCGCACGAAACCGGCGGGCCGATCCAGGTCTTCGTGCACGGCGGCGCGTGGAAGAATTTCACCAAAGACGATTATTCGTTCGCGGCGGACTGCTACGTCCCGGCAGGGATCAACACCGTAGTGCTGAATTTCTCCAAACTGCCCGCCGAACGGCTGCCCACCGTCGTTGACCAGGTAAGCCGGGGAATTTCGTGGGTGCATGAGAACGCGGCCGGCCTCGGCGCGGATCCGCAGCGGCTTTTCGTGTCCGCGCAATCCTCGGGGGCACATCTCGCCGCGTCGGCGATGCAGAAAGGGCGCCTTGATTTCGTCAAGGCTGCGACGCTGGTGAGCGGGCCGTATTTCCTCGAACCCGTCATGCTCAGCCATCGCGCCGATTACGTTAAGCTAAGCCAAGATGAGGCTCTGGACCTCAGTCCGGGCCTCCATCCGGAGAGGGTTTTATGCCCGGTGCAGCTCTTTTATGCGGAGAATGATACCGACGAGTTCCAGCGGCAGACGCGGGAATTCGGCAAGGAACTCGAGAAGGCCGGACGCCTTGCCGGGCTGACCCGCTGTCCGGGGGTGAATCATTTCGAGCTGATGGAAGCATTCATGGATCCGAAGCACCCGCTCATGCAGTCGATTTTCGAACAGATGGGTGTCTCAAGGAGTTCCCGATGATCAGACTCAGACATTTCGCCATCGTTGTCCGTGATCTCGAAAAGGCCGCGAAGTTTTACGAAGGCGTTTTCGAGCTCAAGCGCGTCGGTCAGGAGACGCTCGATTTCGCCTCGGCGATCTACCTGAGCGATGGCACGATCAACCTGGCGCTGCTCAACTACCATGGCGAGCGCGGGTCAGGCCTGGACGACGCCAAAAACTTCGTCGGCGCGCACCACTTCGGTTTCCAGGTGGACGACATTGCGGCCGTGCAGAAGAAGATCGAGGCCGCGGGCGGGACGTTCTTTTTCGACCTCGGCGACGATCAGGAGAAGGAAAACTTCGAGCGCAAATTCAAGGACCCCGACGGCATCATCTTCGACATCTCGAAAAAGGGCTGGCAGGGGGTGGAATAGCCCTGCCGGCTGCTACGCGGTCTGCACCATTTTCGCCGCCGGCACGTAGATCGCGTCGGCCTCGAGCTCGAACAAAAACTCTTCCTTGACCAGCCGGTTGACGACCAGCAGCGTATTCGGCGGGTAGATTTTTCCGTTGAAAAGCCGGGGGAACAGTTCGGCCCGGATTTTCATGAACAATTCGATATGCTGCGCGTGCACCAGGTAGGTTCGGAACTTGACGACATGGTTGTACTCGAGCCCCATCCCCGTCAGGACTGAACCCATATTGGCGAATACCTGCCGCATCTGCGCTTCAAAGTCATGTTTGCCGACGACGTTGCCGGCCATGTCCACGGACAACTGGCCGGCGATGCACGCCATCGGGCCGCTCGGGACGAGCGTGACGTTGGAGTAGAGCCCCTGGGCAGGACCGGCGCCGGGCGGATTGAGGTACTCGATGGTGTTTTTCATGTTTTCCTTTGATTGCTGCGTAGTGGGCGAATGGAACCCGATAGTGAATCCGTCCGTATCCTGATGTCGCCGTCCATGGTGAACTTCGCCTTCTCTTCTTCAGGCAGCAATGATGAGAATCCCCGCAGGCTCTGCCGGGGAGGCAGTTGAAGTGTGACGAATACGGAAGCAGGCCATCGGTGAAACTCCAAAGCGTGCACCGCCAGGCGCACGAAATGGAAAGTCACGAAGCACGTTGGGTAAAGTTTAAGCCAATCAAAATTGGAGTGCAAATTGCATAGGGTGTTCGTTCCGAAATGCCGACGACGAACGATTTACGCGGATTTGCGACGCCATCCCGGCGCGGTGTGTTGCAAGTTGGCCGCGCAGAAAGAAAGCCGGATCGAAGAAGGGCGTCGCTCCACGGATCGCACCGGATCCGCAAGAACCGGGTCTCTACATCTCGCGACCGGCCTGACGCATGTGACCGGCGGCACGCAAGGCAATCCAACCTGTCCGGTAACTAGTCCGGGACGGTGAGGTGAATGTGGTCCCCAACGATCTCGACCGGAAAAGTTTGCACCGGCTTGCCGGCGTTGCCCTTGCCTTTCCAGACGTCGACGCGGAAACCGTGCAGCGGGCATTTCACCAGGGTGCCGTCGAACGGCCCTTCGCCCAGCGAAGCCCCGCTGTTGCCGCCGCCCTTGAATTGATCACTTTGTCCACAATCCGCCGATCCGGAATTGACCACCATAGCCGTTCGCGGAAGGCCGCCAGTCCTGGCTAAGCAGTCCGTTGTTCCTGGTCAGCTTT
>CAYLPI010000159.1:0-8965 GCA_964385505.1 uncultured Bordetella sp. | reverse complement strand
TTTTTTTGCCGCGCTGCTGGAGAAGGTCAAGGTGGAGTCCTGAGCACGGGCGTGCGCAGCGCCTGGCTGTGCGCTGTCGCTGTTTTTGCGCTGCTGCCTGCAGGCGGCGTTCATGCTGATGCCGCGCAACGCGGCGCGGTCACCGCCACCGGCACGATGCAGGTGGCTTTCCCGCCCTGGGACAACGCCGAGGCCATGGTGATCGAGGTGATCGCGGGTGCGCGCAAGCAGATCCTGGTGCAGGCCTTTGCCTTTACCAACCGCAGCATTGCCAGGGCTCTGGTCGACGCGCACAAGCGTGGCGTTGACGTGCAAGTCACCGCCGACCGCGGGCAGACCTTCAGCGGCGACAACAGCCGAATCCCCGACCTGGCGGCTGCCGGTATTCCGGTTTTTCTCGAACTCAGGTACGCCGCCGCGCACAACAAGACCATGGTCATCGACGCCGGCGGCGCCGAGCCGGTGGTCATTACCGGCAGCTTCAACTGGACCTGGGGCGCGCAGCATCGCAACGCCGAGAATCTGCTGCTGCTGCGTCGCAATCCGGAAATGACGCGGGCCTATCATGACAACTGGCAGCGTCACCAGGCCGACGCGCTGCCCTACGCCGCCGGTTTGCGCAACGCACCGGCGCGTTAGAATCCGCGCTCAGCCCTTTTACAACCCACAACGCAGCGACCAGCCCTTCCCTCAATGGCAACCCAAGCCCCTGTCAAGAACCTGCTGCGCGAAGCGTGGATAGACGTCACCGACCTTGCCAACTATCCGGAATTCATCGTGTTGGTGGTCGCGCTGGCTGCGGCGCTGCTGATCAGCCGGTCGGTGCGCGCGTCCGACACACTGCAGTCCCTCGGCAATTTCGGCGCCGGCGGCGTCAGGCGCCTGGTATTCCCGCTGTTCGCGCTGCTGTTGGTCTGGATCGGCATGATTGCGCTCAAGCCGTGGTTTCAGGTCGACCTGTTGCGCCTGGCCGTGCCGCTGCTCGGCTCCCTTGCCATGGTGCGCGCGGTGCTGTACCTGTTGCGCCAGGTGCTGGCGCAGGGCAGTCTGCTGGCGAGTTTTGAGCGCACCATCGCACTGGTCGTGTGGCTGGGCTTTGCGCTGCACATTTTCGGCGCGCTGCCCGAGGCGGTTGATCTGCTCGAGGACATCAGCTTCAGCGTAGGCAAGCAAAAGCTGAACATGTGGGTGCTGCTGCAGGGTCTTTTCTGGATCGGCATCACGCTGCTGATCTCCCTGTGGCTGGGCCGCTTGGCCGAGTCGCGGCTGCTCAAGGCCGATCGCCTCGATGCCAATCTGCGCGTGGCCTTTGCGCGTCTGGTGAACGCACTGCTGGTGGTGATGGGTATCCTCATCACACTGCCGCTGGTGGGCCTAGACCTCACGGTGCTGTCGGTGTTTGGCGGCGCGCTGGGCGTCGGCCTTGGCTTCGGACTGCAGAAAATCGCCAGCAATTACATGAGCGGCTTCATTATCCTGGTCGAGCGCTCGATACGCCACGGCGACATGATCACCGCCGATAATTTTTACGGCGAGGTGCGCGCCATCACCACGCGCAGCGTCGTGGTCAAGGCGCTTGACGGCCGCGAGGCAATCATCCCGAATGAAACCTTCATCACGCAAACGGTGCTCAACCATTCGTTTACCAGCCGGGACGTGCGGCTGGGGCTGCAGGTGCAAGTGGCCTATGCGTCCGACCTTGAAAAGGTGATGGCGCTGATGACCGGGCTCGCACTCGCCAACCCGCGCGTGCTGCCCGAGCCGCCGCCGGCCACATACGTTTTGCGCTTTGCAGATAGCGGCATAGACCTCGAACTGGGTTTCTGGATACGCGATCCGGAAGCCGGCCAGTTGAACGTACGGTCCGAACTCAACCTGGCCATATGGCAGGCGTTCCGGCGCGAAGGAATCGAGATCCCGTACCCGCAGCGGGAAGTCCGTCTTGTTGACACCTCCAAAAGCGACATAAAACAATATAAAACAGGTGCTTAACCTAGCCGGGAATATGCCTCTTCGGGCCTGCGGGAATTAACGTAAAATGCCCGCAATTCAACCAACCTAGGCCATTAGATGACCTTCGCTGAAATCCGTAATATTCCGGTTATTTTTTCGGGTATTTATGACCTTGAGTGGTGGCAGCTCGCACTGGTCGCCCTCGCGCTGACGCACGTGACGATTGCCGCAGTGACCATTTTCCTGCACCGCCACCAGGCGCACCGCGCGCTGGAGCTGCATCCGATCGCCAGCCATTTTTTCCGTTTCTGGCTGTGGATGACCACGGGTATGGTGACCAAGGAGTGGGCGGCCATCCATCGCAAACATCACGCCAAATGCGAAACCGTCGATGACCCGCACAGCCCGCAGGTGCTGGGCATCAACCGCGTGCTGTGGGGCGGCGTGGTGCTCTACGTCAGGGAGTCGCGGGTCAAGGACACCATCGAGCGCTACGGCCATGGCACGCCCGACGACTGGCTCGAGCACAACCTCTACAGCAAGTACCAGACGCTGGGCCTGACCATCATGGGCGTCATCAACGTGTCGCTGTTCGGCATTTTGCCCGGCCTCGTCATCCTCCTGACGCAGATCATCTGGATTCCGTTCTGGGCGGCCGGGGTCATCAACGGCATCGGCCACTACTTCGGCTACCGCAATTTCGACTGCGCCGATGCCAGCACCAACATCGTGCCCTGGGGCATTCTGATCGGCGGCGAAGAGCTGCATAACAACCATCACACTTACGCCACCTCGGCCAAGCTGTCGAACAAGTGGTACGAGTTCGACATCGGCTGGATGTACATCTGCATCATGGCCTCGTTCGGTCTGGCCACGGTAAAGAAGGTGGCCCCCACGCCGAAGCTGGCCGGTGCCAAGGCCGTGGCCGATGCCGACATGCTGCAGGCGGTGATCGCCAACCGTTATGATGTGCTGGCCAAGTACGCCAAGTCGCTGAAGGCGACCTATTCCGAGGAAGTAGCCAAGCTGCGGCAGCAGTCGCCGCAGGATGCCGAGATGCTGGCGCGTTTCAAGCGTTGGCTCAACCGCGACCACAAGGCGCTGGCGGCACCGGAGCAGCAGCAGTTGGCGGCGGCTCTTGCCAAGAGCAAGCCGCTCGAGACCGTGTACACCATGCGCCAGGAGTTGTCGGCGCTGTGGGAGCGCTCCAGCGCGTCGAAGGAGCAATTGCTCAAGGACCTGCAGGACTGGTGCCAGCGTGCCGAGGCGAGCGGCATCCGGCATCTGGAGGAGTTTTCGTTCAGGCTGCGCTGTTACGCCTGACCCTGACGCCTGGCGCAGTAAAAAAAGTACCCGCTGCGGCGGGTATTTTCTCGTGTTTATTTTGCGCCGGACCGCAGGTGCCGGCGTATCGAGCAATAAACGCCGATAAAAAAAGCCCGCAACGGCGGGCTTTTTTTATCGGACGGGCTGATTACTTCAGCTTCGTCTCCTTGTACAGCACATGCTTGCGGACCTTGGGATCGTATTTAATGATCTCCATCTTGTCGGGCATGGTGCGCTTGTTCTTGGTTGCGGTGTAAAAATGTCCGGTACCGGCGCTGGATTCGAGCTTGATTTTTTCACGCATGATCGTTGTCCTTGGAGCGGGTGTTGATGCTCGGGGGTTTCAGCAGGGTTTTACTATTGGGGGCTTAGAGCTTGCCCTTGGCGCGCATTTCTTCCAGGACGACCTCAAGGCCCTTCTTGTCGATGGTGCGCAACGCAGCCGTTGAAACGCGCATCGTGATGAAGCGCTTTTCCGACTCAAGCCAGAAGCGGCGACTCTGCAGGTTGGGCAGAAAGCGGCGCTTGGTCTTGTTGTTGGCATGGGACACATTGTGTCCGGTCATCGGTTTCTTGCCGGTGACTTCGCAGACGCGTGCCATGGCTGTACTCCAGTTCGAAAAAAGACCGCCATTATAGCCAGAAAACCAGCCTCTTTTCAAGTTCTTGCTGGAACCGGTCGCAAATTGCCTCCGAGACCGCATTTCGCGCCGGGCGCGGCCATTCCGGACCGGCCGGATTGAGGAAAACCGCCCGTTAAATCAGACCTCTTTCGGCGAATGACATGGCCGCGCCTTCGCCGACGATAAAGTGGTCGAGCACCCGTACATCGACCAGCGCGAGGGCCTGCCGCAGCGTGCGCGTCAGCAATTCGTCGGCCTGGCTGGGCTCGGCCAGGCCGGAAGGGTGGTTGTGCGCAAAAATGATCGCCGCGGCGCCGTGCGCCAGCGCGAACTTGACGATTTCGCGCGGATACACGCTGGTCTGGGTCAGCGTGCCGCGAAACAACTCCTCGGCGGCGATGACGCGGTTTTGCGCATCCAGCAGCACCGCCATGAAAACCTCATAGTCGCGCCCCGACAGCGTCAGGCGCAGGTAGTCGCGGACCGACTGTGGCGAGGACAGGGCGTCGCGTGCGCGCATTTGCTCGCCGAGGGCGCGTCGCGCCAGTTCCAGCGCGGCCTGCAACTGCGCGGCCTTGGCCGGGCCGATGCCGGGCATTGCCGTCAATGCCTTGGGGTCTGCGGCGGCGAGGCGCGCGAGCGAACCATGGCCGACGATGAGCTCGCGTGCCAGGTCAAGCGCGCTTTTGCCCTTGATGCCGGTACGCAAAAAGATGGCCAGCAACTCGGCATCGGACAGTGCGGCGGCACCCTGTGCGAGCAATCGCTCACGCGGGCGTTCTGCAACGGGCCAGTCTGCAATCGTCATGATTTGCCCGATGTTTCCATTGATGTTTCCCCTGTTGTTCCAGCCTGTGCCGGCGGCAGTGTTACCGCGGATTTCGGCGTAGAATCCCCGCTCCTGTTTAACGTGCCTTGGCATATTCGGATGACCGCACTCAAGGGCAAGCGCATTCTTCTCGGCCTCACCGGCGGGGTTGCCGCATACAAGGCGGCCGAACTGACACGCCTGTTGACCAAGGCCGGGGCCGACGTGCGGGTGGTGATGACCCAGGCGGCGTGCCGTTTCATCACACCAGTGACGATGCAGGCCTTGTCAGGCCAGACCGTGCATACCGACCTGTGGGACGCGAGCGTGCCCAACAGCATGGGCCATATCGAACTGTCGCGTGACCGCGATCTTATTCTGATCGCACCGGCCAGCGCCGACTTTCTCGGCAAGCTCGCCTGGGGCCTTGCCGATGATCTGCTGTCAACGCTTTGCGCGGCGCGCAGTTGCAGGCTGGTCGTGGCGCCGGCGATGAATATCCAGATGTGGGGGAACCCGGCGAATCTGCGCAATGTCGGCATGCTGCGCACCGACGGCGTGCAGGTGCTTGGACCGGCGGCCGGTGACCAGGCCTGCGGCGAGACCGGCATGGGCCGCATGCTCGAGCCGGCGCAGATCGTGGCCGAGGTGGCGACCTTGTTCGGACCGCAATTGCTCGCCGGCAAGCGGGTGCTGGTGACGGCCGGCCCGACCTACGAGCCCATTGATACGGTGCGCGGTATTACCAACAAGAGTTCGGGCAAGATGGGCTATGCGGTGGCGCAGGCTGCGGCCGAGGCCGGCGCCGAGGTGACGCTGGTCAGTGGCGAGACCGTATTGCCGCCACCGCCGGGTGTCGCGCGTATCGAGGTGGTGACGGCGCGAGACATGTATGCGGCGGTGATGCGGCAGGCAAAAAAAGCCGATATTTTCATCGCCGTCGCGGCGGTGGCCGACTACCACGTGGTCGATGCCAAGTCGCACAAGATCAAGCGTGGGGATAGCGTTAACAGCGGCGGCGTGCAGGTGGAACTCGCGCCCAACCCGGACATCCTCGCCGCAGTGGCGGCGCTGCCGAAAGGGCCGTTTTGCGTCGGCTTTGCCGCCGAGACCGAGAACCTGCGCACCAATGCGCAGGCCAAGCGCAAGAAAAAGAACATCCCCCTGCTTGCCGCCAATCTGGCGCAGCACGCCTTCGGTCGTGACGACAATGCGCTGACCTTGTTCGACGGCAACGGCGAGCATGCTTTGCCGCGCGCGCCCAAACTCGTGCTGGCGCGGCAGTTGGTGCGGCATATTGCATCCCTGATGACCGACAAGAAACGCTGAGCCCTGCGGCGCGCCAGCAAACGCCGCGGCGCGCGAAGCGCTTGCAAGCCTGGACCTCCCAAGTGACAACCATAGACGTCAAGATTCTCGATCAACGCCTGCGTGAAACGCCGCCGCAGTATTCCACGCCCGGTGCCGCCGGCCTTGACCTGCGCGCCTGCATTGACGCGCCGCTGACACTGCAGCCGGGTGAGTCGCAACTGGTTCCGGCCGGCATGGCGATTCATCTTGCCGACCCCGGGCTGGCTGCCGTTGTGTTGCCGCGTTCCGGTCTTGGCGCCAAACACGGTATCGTCCTCGGCAATCTGGTCGGGCTGATCGATTCGGACTACCAGGGGCAGCTGATGGTGTCGCTGTGGAACCGCGGCAGGGAAGCTTTTACCGTGCAGCCGCTCGATCGCATTGCACAACTGGTGGTGGTGCCGGTGCTGCAGGTGGCATTCAATCTGGTCGAGGAATTCGCCGTAAACGAGCGCGGCGCCGGCGGATTTGGCAGCACCGGCAAGCGCTGAATCTCGCAGGCAGCAAGCCACCGCCAACAAAAACGGCCGCTGCATGCGGCCGTTTTTGTTGCAATGCCTGTGTGACTAGCGCAGCGAGTCAGCCCATATGTTGTTGGCCCAGGCGTCGGCATAGGCCTTCTCCAGCGTGTTGCGCTGGGCCGACACGCCGCCCGCGCCCTGTACCGGCAGCAGGGTTTTCTTGTCCGGGTCGTAGCGGTGGACCGAGGTGACGTGCATGGCCTCGGTCGCGCTGACATAGCTGTAACAGGTGTTGGCGATGGAGGTCGTCGCCGGTGCCGGCTGGCCGGTGAGATTGGCGACGATCGCCGCCGCAGCGATCTTGGCGTGGTTGTTGGCCATGCTCGCCGATTTGGGCATTGCCGCCGCCGACAGCGTGGCGTCGCCCAGCACGTGTACGCCCTTGACCGCCAGCGACTCCATGCTGAGCCAGTCAACGCCGCACCAGCGGTTGTTGGCGGTAATGAGTTTGGCCGAAGCGGCGATGTTGCCCGCACGTTGCGGCGGCACGACGTTGAGCACGTCGCCCTTGATGGTTTCGAAATCGGTCTTCAGCGCCATGCCCTTGACGTCAACGTCCTTGACTTCCATGTTGTTGCGGTATTCGACGATGCCCGGGTAGAGGTCTTTCCAGGCCGCCTTGAACAGGCCGGCCTTGGAGACGACGTCCTCGTTGGCATCGAGGATGATGACCTTGGAGCGCGGCTTTGACTGCTTGAAATAAGCGGCGACCTGGCAGGCACGTTCATACGGGCCGGGCGGGCAGCGGTAGGGTGCCTTGGGGATGGATAGCAGATAGGCACCGCCGTCGCGCATGGCTTCGATTTGTGCGCGCAGCGCGATCGTGTCGGGGCCGGCTTTCCAGGCGTGCAGGATCTGCTTTTGCGCCTCGGCGTTGTTGAGCCCGGGGATCTGGTCGAACATGAAATCGATGCCCGGCGCGACGATCAGACGGTCGTATTTCATGTCGCCGTACTTTTTGGCGAATTTGACCAGACTCTTGTCGGCGTCGATGGCGCTGACCTCGTCGTTGAGCACCTGCACGCCGTATTCGCGCAGGCCGCCGTAGCCCATGGTGATGTCCTCCATCTTGCGCGAGCCGCCCAGTACCAGGTTTGAAAGCGGGCAGGAAACGAACTGCAGGTTGCGCTCTACGAGGAACACCTCGATGCTGCCGCCGCTCCACATGCGTATGTACTTGGCCGCGGTGGCGCCGCCGTAGCCACCGCCGATGATGATCACGCGCCCGACGGCCTTGGCCGGTGCGGCCGGCTGCGATGCGCAACCGGCGAGCGAAACCGCCGCGCCTGCGCCAAGAAAACGCACGAAGTCACGCCGATTGAAATGCCTGTTCATGCTCATCTCCTTATTTCGCCTTTTGCGCAGCGAAGTAACTCGCCAGCAAATCGATTTGTTGGTCGGTGTAGCCTTTGGAGATCTGGTGCATGATCGTCGCCGCGCGCTTGCCGTCGCGAAAATCGCGCATTTGCCTGGCGAGGTAATCGCTGGGCTGGCCGGCGATATTGGGCAGCCCTCCGGCGTTGGCGCCGTTGGTGCCGTGGCAGATGGCGCAGGCGGCGGCCAGGTTGCGACCGGTGTTGACGTCCTGCGCGAGGGCAGGCGGGACGAGGCTTGCGATACAGGCAAGCGTCGCAAGCAGCAGTTTGTTCTTCATCTGTTCCTCCTTGAGACCCTGCGGCTACAGGGCGATATTGGTTGTTTCGCGCAGGCAGTTTCGCCTCAGCCCTCGGGCGCTGTCAAGGTAGGCCGCAGCATAAGTTGATTCCACCGGGGCATAAGCTGAAAAGCCGCGCTGGGCGCGGCTTTTCAGCTGCATGCACTCGCCGCTCAGGCTTCTGCGGCGGGCACCGGCTCGGCCGGCGTTGCTTCTGCGGGGAAGCTGAGGAAGACTTTGTCGTCGGCACCGATGTCGACCGTGACCTTGCCGCCGTTGGCGAGGCGGCCGAACAGCAGTTCGTCGGCGAGCGCGCGACGGATGGTGTCCTGGATCAGGCGCGACATCGGACGCGCACCCATCAAAGGGTCGAAGCCGTGCTTGGCGAGATGTTCCTTGAGTTTGTCGGTGAACTGGGCCTCGACTTTTTTCTCGTGCAACTGCTCTTCAAGCTGCATCAGGAACTTGTCCACGACGCGCACGATGATGTCGTGATCGAGGGCGCGGAACGAGATGGTGGCGTCGAGGCGGTTGCGAAACTCAGGCGTGAACAGCCGCTTGATTTCGCTCATCTCGTCGCCCATCTCCTTTTTTGCAGTAAAGCCCATCACGGGTTTGTTGAGGGCTTCGGCACCGGCGTTGGTGGTCATGATGATGATAACGTTGCGGAAATCAGCCTTGCGCCCGTTGTTGTCGGTCAGCGTGCCGTGGTCCATCACCTGCAGCAGGA
>CAYLPI010000158.1:1015-9049 GCA_964385505.1 uncultured Bordetella sp. | reverse complement strand
ACCGCGATGCAGTCAATCTCAATGTCAAACGGCCATGGCCACGAGCCCACGGTAACAAAGGTGCGCGCCGGCGGATCCTTTTCGAAGTAACGCGCATAAACCTCGTTGACGATGTCAAAGTAACCGGCGTTGGTCACATAGACCGTGCACTTCACCACCTGCTCCAGCGACGACCCGGAGGCTTCGAGCCGGCGCTTCAGGCCCTCGAGCACCAGTTCGGTCTGGCGGCGGATGTCACCAAAAGCGATCTTGCTGCTGCCCGGCTCGCGCGGCGGCGTCCCTGAAATGAACACAAAGCCGCCGGCCTTGACCGCCGCCGACAAGGGCGTGTTCGACAAACCCTTGTCGATGTTTACGATTTCCTTTTTCATACAAAAGTCCTTTGCTGGTTGCCACATTCAATCGACGGTTACGCGCACTTCCTTGACCAGCTTGGCATAAACAGCCTGGTCGGCGCGGATGCGCGCGGTGAATTCCTCAGGCGTGCCGGCCACCACCACCGCGCCGAGGCCGGGCATTTTCGATTCCACGTCGGGCGCCTTCAGCGCGCGCACCAGCTCGGCATGCAGCTTCGCCACTACCGGCGCCGGCGTGCCGGTGCGCGTGAAAAACCCGATATTGCTCACCGCCTCGAGCGCAAAGCCGGCCTCGGCCATGGTCGGCACATTGGGCAGTTGCGCCCAGCGCTGCGACGAACCCACTGCCAGGATCACCACCCTGCCGGCCTTGACCTGCTCGCCTATGCCGGCGGAGGTTGGTGACACGAACATCAGTTGCGTGTCACCGGCCAGCATTGCGGGCACCGCCTGGGCCACGCCCTTGTAGGGGATGTGCTGGACCTTGAAGCCGGCCATCAGCGCAAACTGCTCCATGCCCAACTGGTGCACGCTGGCATTACCCGAGGAACCGTAGTTGATACCGGGCCTCGCCTTGGCGAGCGCCACCAATTCGGCCACCGACTTCACGCCGAGGCCGGCATTGACCATCAGGAACAGCGGCGCGCGCAGCGCCTGCGTCACCGGCACGAAATCGCGCAGGGTGTCGTAGGGCAGGTTGGTGCGCAGCGCCGGGTTGAGCGCGTATTGCGCGATGTCACCGACAAACAGGGTGTGGCCGTCCGGGTCGGACTTGGCGACGAACTCCGCGGCGATGATGCCGCTCGCGCCCGGCTTGTTCTCGACATTGACCGGCTGCCCCATGGACTCGCTCATTTTTTGCGCCACCAGCCGCGCCATCACATCTGGCAGGCCGCCGGGCCCGTAGGGCACGACCAGGCGTATCGGCTTGGACGGAAAAGCCTGCGCCAGAACGTCGGCGGCAGGCCACAACAGCCAGCTCGCGGCAGCCAGCGCCGCCGATATGCGTTTGAGCAAAGTCATCATCATTTTCCCCGTTCAGGTTGGTTGCGCCGGGCCCTCGGGCTGCTGCCCGGGCATCACACGGCGTGCAAGACCACTAGGGGGGAAGTGTAGCCTGACTTGCGAGCGGCACAAAATCACCAACGGCAATAGCGTGGAGACGCCCGACGGCATTGGCCTTTCAGCCTGCGACCGGAAAACACTGCGCCCGCTAACGGTCTGTCAGCGCCAGTATCGAGCCGTTTTGCGTGAGCTTCTTGCCCGCCGGCAGCTTCATGTAGGCGCCCGCCTCTTCCGGTGCAAAGCCGTAGGCGAATCGCATTTCGCCGCGGCGGAAGTTCGCCACACCGTGGCCGCGATACACGCTCAGGCGCGTAAACCGGAAGGTCGCGCCGTTGCCGTCGCTGCATTGCAACTGCCCCGAACCGCCCAGCGCCGCGCTCGAGGTGAACTGTCCGGTGCAACTGAGCGCGGGATTGCTTTGCGACCGAATGACGAGGGTTCCGGATCCGTTGATGCCGCCTTCGGCCTCGCCAACGTAAATTTCATCGCCGACGATTGCAATGACCGCACCCGTCGCTGAAAAAAGCCCCGCGACAGCGGCCGACGGGACGAATCCCGCCCATGCTGCGGACGCGGCGAGCAATGCACTTGCGATGAGGCGTTTTGCAGACATGTCGTTCCCCCCCGCGGTTTCCCCCGCGGTTTCCCACGTTGTGCGCTCAGGCGCCGGCAATGGCACGGTTCTTGTCGTCAATCATCTTGATGAGGCCGTCCACACCGTCGCGGTTGATGGCTTCGGAAAAGGTGCCGCGGTAGGTGGTGATCAGGCTCATGCCGCCGACCACAACATCGTTGACCTTCCAGTCACCCGAGGTGCTCGACAGGCGGTAGTCGATCTGCACCGGTTGTTTGCCCGCTTGCTTGACAACCGTTTTAACCGTTGCGTCGCTCTGCCCCGCCGACCCGGGCACGGCCTTGATATCGACGGCGGCATCAGCGCTACCGGGCATGCTCAGTGCCGATGTGTAGGTGTTGACCAGAATGGTGCGAAAGCCGTTCTCCAGCGCGTCTTTTTGCGCCGGCGAGGCCTTCGCCCAGCCCGGCCCGACGGCCGAGCGCGTCATTTCCTTGAAGTCAAAATTTTGCAGCACCTTTTCTTCCGCCATCTGACGCAGGCTGCGCTTGTCCTTGGCCTGCTTGATGATGGCAAGCACATCGCTCACGGTCGCCTTCACCATGGCCTCTGGCGCACCGGGTGCGGCTTGCACGGCGGCCGGTGCCAGGCCCAACGCACAGGACACCAGCAGGGTGGCAATCAGATTTCGGGTCGGGATCATTGCGCGTACTCCATGTTGGGCGGACGGTAGGGTGAATGATGTGCCGCACTTGTTGCTCAATTGTTTCCGAAATGTTTCTTTGCGTAAGTGTTTCGAAGCACGTTGCGCAGATCCGCCGCACACCAATTTAGGCTGTCTGTCGGCGCAAGTCTGTTGCCTGGAGCACACTTGCGCAGCCATGCTCGCGATCGTTTCCCGCCCGGCGAACCCGCTGGAAAGCCAGACCGGGCGGTCATTTCCGGACGAATGCCCCTCCCGAACCCGCCACGGCGCTGTTTGTCTTCCCCTTTTAAAAAAGGGGGGCCGATGGCAATCGGCCTTTCCCCGACCGCGATTGGCTTTTCCCTCAGCAACCCCACACGCGCGTAAAATGACGGCAATTGCAAGCGGTCAGGATCAGCCATGAGTAACGTCATCGAAATCCACAACACCCATGCAGCCGGCCCGAGCATCCGTCTGCACGCCAGCGACAACGTGGTCATCGCCCGCGCCGACGTCGGCATCGGCGTCGCATTGCCGCAGGAGGGAATCAAGATGCGCGCCCAGGTCACTGCGGGCCACAAGATTGCCGCACGCAAAATCGTCAAGGGTGAGCCCATACTAAAGTACAACGTCACCATCGGCTTTGCCTCGGCGGACATCGAGGCAGGCAGCTACGTGCATTCGCACAACATGGAGTTCCGCGAAACCGACCGCGACTATGCCCATGCCGAGGACTACAAGCCGGTGCAACTGCTGCCCGAGTCCGAGCGCGCCAGCTTCATGGGCATCGTCCGCGCCAATGGCCAGGTGGCGACGCGCAATTACATCGGCCTCTTGTCCACGGTGAACTGCTCGGCCACGGTGGTGCACAAGATCGCCGAGTGGTTCACGCCCGAGCGCCTGGCCGGCTACCCCAATGTGGACGGCGTCGTGGCCTTTTCACACGGCCTCGGCTGCGGCATGGAAATGACCGGCGAGCCGATGGACTTGCTGCGCCGGACCACCGCCGGCTTTGCCCGGCACGCCAACCTCGCCGGCGCACTGATCATCGGCCTTGGCTGCGAACGCAACCAGATATCCGGCCTGATGAAGGAGCAAAACCTCGGCGTGAGCTCGCGCCTGCAGACCTTTGTGATGCAGGAGTCGGGCGGCACCAGAAAGACCATTGAAGCGGGCATTGAAGCGGTGAAGGCCATGCTGCCCGAAGCCGACAAGGTCACGCGCACGCGCGTGCCCGCGAGCCACCTCATCGCCGGCCTGCAGTGCGGCGGATCGGACGGCTTTTCGTCGCTGACCGCCAACCCGGCGCTCGGGGCGGCCATGGATATCCTGGTGCGCCATGGCGGCACCGCGGTGCTGTCCGAAACGCCCGAAATCTACGGCGTCGAGCACACCCTCACCCGCCGCGCGCAAAGTCGCGCCGTCGGCGAGAAGCTCATCAGGATCATCCGCTGGTGGAAGGACGAGTATTCCCCCGGCCGCGACGTGCAGATCAACGGCAATGTCAGCCCCGGCAACCAGATGGGCGGCCTCGCCAATATTTTTGAAAAATCGCTCGGCTCATCGATGAAGGGCGGCACCGGCCCGCTGATGGAAGTCTATAAATACGCCGAGCCGGTGACGCAAAAAGGCCTCGTGTTCATGGACACACCGGGCTTTGACCCGTGCTCGGCCACCGGCCAGATCGCCGGCGGCGCCAACATGATTCTGTTCACCACCGGCCGCGGTTCGATGTTCGGCGCCAAGCCCGTACCCTCGATCAAGCTCGCCACCAACACGCCCATGTACAAGCGCCTTACCGAGGACATGGACATCAACTGCGGTACCATACTCGACGGTGAAGCCACCGTCGCCTCGATGGGTCAGGAGATCTTTGAACACATGCTGGAAATCGCGTCGGGCAAAAAATCCAAAAGCGAAGAACTCGGCCTGGGCGACCACGAGTTCGTACCCTGGAACATCGGCGTGGTGAGCTGACCATGGCCTCGATAGTCATACTCGAGGACGACGCGGCGCTGCGCGACACGCTCAGGCTGCACCTTGCCTCCGAAGGCTACACGGTACGCACCGCCGCCGACGCCACCGAAGGCATACGCGCCATCATGTCCGAGATCCCCGACCTGATACTGTCAGACATCACCCTGCCCTACATGGGTGGCTTTGAACTGCTCGAAGTACTGCAGCGCGACGAAACCACCAAGGACGTGCCGGTAATCCTGCTCACCGGTCGCAAGGACGATGAAAGCTACATGACCGGCATGCAGCTTGGTGCCGCCTCCTACCTGACCAAGCCGGTGGCACGCGAGGAATTGCTCGAAGCGATTGCGGCGGCGCTGCGCGGGGCGAACAAGAAGAGGGCGAAGACGTAGGGGATACGGCAAGCACGCATTCAGGGCACCGACAAGCGGGCGGCTGTGGCGAAATATCCGGTCGAACCCTTCCGGAGCGACGAAGATGAAGTTTTTGTCGAAATGCGACCCGCTGTTGCGCACTGCAATGCCCGGGGTCTGACTGCGACCAACGCCATGCGTGAGGCGCAGGACGCCCTCGCGACGTGGATCGAGTCCGCTAGAAGTATGCGGCGGGAGATTCCCGCGTAACGCGCGAAACCAGACCCATTTACCTCGAAGAACCAGCCACTTGGATAATTACCATGAAACGGCGCAATTTCTGCCCACCCAGACGCGCGTCAGCGAAGCTGTCAGGCGCCTGACAAAACACCCTTGTTTTGACCGCTTTTGTACGCAATACCAGATTGCCCCACGGTGTTCGCGTGTCATGCCGGTGTTTTCGCCCTGATTTGAGGCCGACACGCGCGCGTAACAGGCAGAGGAATTGCAACTTAACGCACAAAACGCAAATAAAAATCGTACTGCGGTCTTTCGCACCCCTTTTGTGCCCCAGAATCCCGACTCGGGCCATGGAATCATCTGTAGCCCCGCAGTCCCCCACCGGAGCTTAAATGAAAACCCTGCAAAAAGGCTTTACCCTGATCGAACTGATGATCGTCGTCGCGATCATCGGCATCCTCGCCGCAGTCGCGCTGCCCGCATATCAGGACTACACCATCCGCGCCAAGGTGTCCGAGCTGTTGCTCGCCGCCAGTTCGCAGCGCACCACGCTGTCGGAGAAGTTCCAGGTTGATCCGGCCAACACCACCGGCTTTGGGGTTGGCGCAACCATCGCGGTGGTCGGCAAGATTGCAACCGCCGATGTGCAGGATGCGGGAACGATCGTTGTTACGGGCACCGGCGCCTCGGGCGTTGGCGCAGCGGTAACGATCACGATGACGGCCAACCCGAACTCGGCGACCGGCACCATGACCTGGTCGTGCGTAGGCTCTCCGGGCAAGTATCTGCCGGCCACCTGCCGCGCCTGATCGGGCCTGTTCGCCTCGGGGTGCGCGGCAATGCGCACCGCAGCCTGAAAAAAGCCCCTCTGCGGAGGGGCTTTTTTTTTGCCTGTGTCTGCAGCACAATGGCTGGGAAGCCCCGTCCAGCGCGGCTTTCCAGCCATTTCCATCAGGCGTGACTCAGCCCCATAACGTCTTGCTGGCGATTTTCGCGCCCTCGGCCATGGCCTCGAACTTCGCCCACATGATGCCCGGATGCACGCAATGATGAAACGGGCCCCGAGCAAAGCCGCAGTCGGTGCTGGCGAGATAGTTCTCGCGCCCCACCGGTTTGGGGCCGACACAGACCGAATCGGCGGTGGTGGCAACGCCGTCGCGCTTGTCCATCTCATCGTAAAAACCCGGAAAGCGCGTGCGGTCGGCGCCGCGGGCAAAGGTGTTGCGCCCCGGCTCGAAGGGCTGGCGCTCGAAACCTGACAGTCACTCGAGCGCATATTGCGACCAGCTGATGGCCTTGCCGCATTCGCCGTCGCTGACCACGTCGATGCCGGTCTTTGCCTGCTGGCGCACCAGTTCATCCACCGGCGCCGCGAGCACGCCGGCATAGGTGGCGTCATCGACCGGCTTGCCGGCGATTTTTGCGCGCATGCAATCGAGCAGCGGCTCGGGGCGGATCAGGCTGCCGACGTGGGTGGTGAGCATGCGCGTGCTGCTTCGTTTCACTGAAACTCTTCGTTCAAACAAGAATAAATCAGGCGATTACTGATTGCGCACGGACACCGCCGCCGCCACGCGCCGGCAAAAGCCGTCGATGTCGCCGCCGTTGATCCAGCGCACCACCGCCACCATGTCGCGATCGGGGTCGGTCCAGACCACGCTGGCGCCGGCGCCTATCATGAACACGCTGGAGGCCGAGGCGCCGGGGAACACACCGCGCAACCGGTTGAGCCAGAGCAGCGTGCCATACCACGGTGCGATGGCGCAGGGTGTCTGCATGCGCCGCACCCAGTCTTTGGACAACACCTGTTTGCCACCGGCGCGGCCTTCATCGAGCAGCAACTGGCCCAGCAGGGCCTGGTCGCGGCTGCCGATAGACATGCCGCCGCCCCAGTGCGTGCCGCCGGGCACCGACTGCATGCGCCTGCCGTCTATCTTGACCCAGCTGTTGTCATAGCCGGCCCAGCGCCAGTCGTCGCTGGCGCCGGCGGGTTGCATGATGGCTTCGCGGAACACCTCGGGCAGCGGCTGCCTGAAAACATGCAGCAACGCGAGGGACAACGCGTTGATGCGCACATCGTTGTATTCCCAGTAGGTACCCGGCGCCTGCAGCGGCCGCGCATCACCCTTGTTGCCAATGCTCGAGGGCGGGCGTGGCGGCTGGTATTGCAGGTGACGGTAACGATCAACCTGGTCGGGCACGCCGAAGCATTCGCCCTCCCATTCGCTGGTCTGCTGCAGCATCTGCATCCAGGTGACCGTGCGGTTGTAAGCCGTGTCAAAGCCGGCGCCAGGCACTTTTGCGTACACCGGCTCATCCAGGTCGGGCAGCAAGCCGCGCTCGTACGCGACACCGGCGAGCAGCGCGAGGCAGGTCTTGGCGACCGAGAACGTCAGGTCGGCGCGATCGGGCTCGCCCCAGGCCATGATTTCGCGTCCGGCGACGCGCACCACGCCGGACACCGGACCACGCGGATGCACCGGCCCCAACAACTTGTTCCACGGCGGCCGGTCAAGATTGTGTATGCCCCAATTGTTGCTGTCGCCCTCGCCCCGATCCCAGTGTGTTTCGTGGGCGAGGGCGTAATCAACCGCCTGCTGCAGCAAGGCGTGATCGATCACGCCCGCGCTCCCCGATCGCGCCGTCACTCGACCTTGGCGCCGGAACTGATGACGACCTTCTCCCACTTGTTGATTTCTTCGACGATGACCCGGCCGAAGTCGGCCGGCGTGCCCGGGATCGGGCGGCCGCCCAGTTCAGCCAGGCGCTCGCGCATTTTCGGGT
>CAYLPI010000158.1:0-1005 GCA_964385505.1 uncultured Bordetella sp. | reverse complement strand
CCTCGGCGTTGACCTTCTCGATGATGTCGGCCGGCGTGCCGCGCGGCATGCCGATGCCAAACCACGCGGTGGCCTCGTAGCCGGGCACCGTGGCGGCGACGGTCGGTATGCCCGGCAGCGAGGGCTCGGGCTGCGTCGAGGTCACGGCCAGGGCGCGAATGCGCCCGCCCTTGATGTGACCGATGGAGGAGGGCAGGTTGTCGAACAGCACATGCACCTGGCCGGCGATGAGTTCGGTCAGCGCCGGGCCGGCGCCCTTGAAGGGCACATGCAGCATGTCGCAGCCGGTCATGGACTTGAACAACTCGCCCGACATGTGCACCGAGGTACCGCTGCCCGAGGAGGCCATGTTGATCTTGCCCGGATTGGCCTTGCAGTAGGCGATGAATTCGGCCACCGTCCTGGCCGGGAAATTATTGGTCACTTCCATCACGTTGGGCGATTTCACCAGCCCCGCGACCGGCGCGATGTCGCGCACGAAATTGAACGGCAGGTTCTTGTACAGCGTGGCGTTGATGCCGTTGGCCGGATTGACCAGCAGCATGGTGTAGCCATCGGGCGGCGACTTGACGACAAAATCGACACCGATGTTGTTGCCGCCGCCGGGCTTGTTGTCGATGACAAAGGACTGGCCCATTTTTTCGGTCAGCCATTGCGCAATGATGCGCGCCAGAACGTCGGTGGTGCCGCCGGGCGGATACGGCACGACCCATTTGACCGGCCGGGTCGGGTAATCGGCGGCAGCGGCGGCGGCGGCGAATACGGTGATCGATGCAAACAGGACGTTTGCGGCCAAACGGCTGAATCGGGTCATGCGTCTTCTCCTTGGTGTGTTGTCGCCGCCGGGCTTCAATGACCCGACGTTGCGTTGAAAACGTGCCGCCGGATTATGACCCATGGCGCCGGCATCGCGCCAGACCCGGACTGCGCTGTGGCGGCCGTGCCGCAAGCGGTGCCTGCCGAAACCCAAGCCGGACGCGACGATACGCTGGAAAGCCTTGCCAG
>CAYLPI010000157.1:0-9142 GCA_964385505.1 uncultured Bordetella sp. | reverse complement strand
ATGCTCAACGTGGGCGTAGCGATGTGGACCCTGTACGTGTTCCGCGCCGAGCTCCAGCACCTGCGCGGCAAGGCGATCCGCGCCAGCGCGGTGCTGTTCACGCTGGTGCTGGGCTTCGGTTTTTCGGACCGCATGGTGGAGTGGGGCGAGCATGGCCTGTTCGGCATGGAAGACATCGAGCAGATTGCACCGGCGATAGCGGTCGCCGCCGCGGAGGGCATCGGCGAGGATGACTCGGTGGCGCTGTTGATGCGCAATGACTTGTGCCTGCTCGAGACAATGATCGCGACGGCGCAACTGGGCGCCTATCTGGTGCCGATCAACTGGCACCAGAAGGGCGAAGAGGTGCGCTTTATCCTCGAGGACTCCGGCGCGAAGGTGCTGCTCGCCCATGCCGACCTGCTGGCTGCGGTTCCCGGGGCGGTTCCCGACGGCGTCAGGGTTTTCGCCGCGCCGACGCCGCCCGAACTCGCGCGGTCGTATGGCGTCGCAGCGGAACAGTGCGCGATTGCGCCCGGTGTCGCCGCGCTCGACGCGCTGATCGCCGCACAGGCGCCGATGACCGATACCACGCGTGTCGGCAGCCGCGGCAGCATTGTCTATACCAGCGGCACCACCGGCCGGCCCAAGGGCGTGCGGCGCTTCGCGCTCGAGCCGGCGGCGGCGCGGCGTTTCGGTGAATTGTCCGAGCAGTGGTTTGCCTTGCGCCCCGGCATACGCACGGTGATGGCCGGCCCGATGTATCACAGCGCCCCGAGCACCTACACGCGCGCCGTGCTGCGCTCGGGCGGCAGTATCGTGCTGATGCCGCGCTTTGACGCCGAGGCGTTGCTGGCCCTCATCGAGCGCGAGCGTATCAGCCACATCCATATGGTGCCGACCATGTTCGTGCGCCTGCTCAAACTGCCCGAAGAAGTGCGGCGCCGCTACGACACCAGTTCGCTCGAATTCGTCATTCACGGCGCCGCGCCGTGCTCGCGCGAACTCAAGCACGCGATGATTGAATGGTGGGGGCCGGTGATACACGAGTACTACGCTGCGACCGAGACCGGCATGGTCAGCCGCAGTTCGTCCGCGGAATGGCTGGCGCGTCCGGGTACGGTTGGCAAGGCCTGGCCGGGGCGCGAAATCCGCATCTATGCCGACGATGGCCGCCTGCTCGGGCCGGGCGAGCCGGGCGAGATTTACGTCAGCCTCGCCGGCGTGCCCAATTTCACCTACCAGAACGCCGATGCGCAGCGCCGCGAAATAGACCGCGAGGGCCTGGTGACCAATGGCGATGTCGGCTACCTCGACGAAGCGGGCTACCTGTTCCTCGTTGATCGCAAGCGCGATGTGGTCATTTCCGGCGGCGTGAACATTTATCCGGCGGAAATCGAAGGCGCGCTGGCGGCCCACCCGAAGGTGGCGGACAGCGCGGTGATCGGTATCCCGGACGAGGAGTACGGCGAAAAGCTTGCCGCGTTCGTGCTGTTGTCGGCCGGCGAAACGGCCACCGGGGACGAGCTGCGGCTGTTCCTGCGCGAGCGCATGTCGCATTACAAGGTGCCGCGACAATTCACTTTCGTGCAGGAGTTGCCGCGCGATGATTCTGGAAAGTTGATGAAACGCAAGCTGCGGGACGCCTACTGGCAGGGACGCGAGGTAAAGATATGAACGGAAAAACGGTGTTATCCGGACTTGTGCTGCAGGGTTTGAAAGCGCCGTCACTGTGGTCCGTCGCATTGTCATTCCGGGCTTAGCGAGGAATCCGTTTTCGGACAAACGCAGAAGCGAGATTCCTCACTGCGCCCGGAATGAGCTTTGATGAAATTTTCACTATGCATAAAATATTACTAGGAGGCTTCATGAAAAAATTTCTCACGCTGACCTGTGTCCTGCTGGCAACGCTGCTGTCCCCGGCGGCATTCGCCAAGTATCCGGAAAAACCGATCAGGCTGGTGGTGCCTTACCCGGCCGGCGGCACCACCGATTTGCTGGCGCGGTTGGTGGCGCGCAACATGTCGGTGACGCTGGGCCAGCAGGTCATTGTCGACAACAAGGCGGGCGCCGCAACCATCGTCGGTGTCGATGCCGTGGCCAAGGCCGCCAATGACGGCTACACCATCCTGCTGTCGACGGCCACCTCGTTCGTGGTCAATCCGCACATCTACAAGAAACTGCCCTACCAGCTTGATGAATTCTTGCATATCGGCTTCATGGCCGAGGCGCCGATCGTGCTGGTGTCGCCGCCTTCCTTCGCGCCGCGCAACATCACCGAACTGGTGGCCTTCCTCAGAGCCAACAAGGACGAGATTCCGGTCGCCACCACCGGCAAGGGCGGTTTCTCGCACCTGACGGCCGCGATGTTCTTCAACGCCATAGGCGCGAAATTTCGCGACGTGCCCTACAAGGGCGAGGCGCCGGCGATACAGGATGTGCTCGGCGGCCAGGTCAACCTGTATTTCGGCAGTCTGCCGGGCACGCTGCCGCATGTCACCTCGGGGCGCTTCCGCGGTTATGCAGTAACGTCGGTGGCGCGCTCGCCCTCGGCGCCGAATATTCCCTCGTTCACCGAAGCGGGCGTGCCCGAGGTGGTGGCCACCTCCTGGTTCGGCCTTGCCGCGCCCAAGGGCACGCCGGCCGAGGCGGTGGCGGTGCTGGCCGATGCGCTGCGCAAAGCCATAGACGACAAGGACGTGCAGGCGCGGCTGTTCCAGGACGGCGCGGTATCGCGCAACTTCAAGCCCGATGAGTACGCCGATTACATCAAGCGCGACTTCGAGCGCTGGGGCCGCATCGTGCGCGCGGCAAAATTCGAGGCGGACTGAGGTGCCATGAGCACGCATGCGCTCGAACTGGTGTTGCACGATCTTGGCGTCAAGCGCGAAGCGCGGGCGGCCTTCGCCGCCGATGCGCCGACCTTTCTTGGCCGCTATCGCCTGGATGCAGACGAACTGGAAATGGTCAGGGGCTTTGATGTCGCCGGACTGCAAGGCCGTGGCGTCAGCGCGCTGCTGACCTACGGTTTCTGGATGATGAACGAGCCTGGCAAGTCGCGGGCGGACTACCTGAGGCGGCTCAACGCCGCTGCCGGCTGAACGAAAAGAGGGGCGATATGGCGCAGATAGTCGGCGGCTTCATCATGCCGCACGAACCGGGCATTTTTTACATGCCCGAGGCGAAGTGGACGGACGGGCAGCGCCGCGTGCTGGGCGCTTTTGATGCCATTCGTGCGCGCATCGGCGAGTTGGGCGCGACCACGGTCATTGTGGTCGGTGCGGACCACTACGTCTTGTTCGGGCCGACCTGCCTGCCAAGTTACGTCATCGGCATTGGCGACGTCAGCGGGCCCTACGAGCGTTTTGCCACCATCAAACAGGGCGAGATTGCCAACAACGTGCCGCTGGCGCTGCACATCGCGCAATACGGGCGCGCGCACGGCTTCGACTGGGCGGTGGCGAAGAGCATCAATGTTGATCATTCCATCGGCGTGCCGGCGCGCGTCTGCGCGCTGCCCAATGCCGCGGTGCGCGGCGTTATTCCGGTCTATCTGGCGAGCGGCGTGGAACCCTTCATATCGATGCAGCGCGCCTATGCGCTGGGTGGTCTGATACGCGACGCGGTTGAAGCCTGGCCGCAGGACGAGCGCGTGGTGGTGATCGGTTCGGGCGGCATCAGCCACTGGGTGGGCCTGCCGCAAATGGGCAAGGTCAACCCGGACTTCGACCGCAAGATTCTCGATTGCGTGGTGAGTGGCGATCCGGCGGCCATGCTGGCGCTCTCCGACGACGAGGTGCTGGAGCAGGGCGGCAACGGCGCCTTCGAGATCCGCCAGTTCCTGTGCATGATGGGCGCCCTGCCTGGCGTCGGCGGCCGGCTGATCGCCTACGAGCATGGCCCCGAATGGGTGACCGGTCTGGGTTTTGCCGAGGTCGGCAATGATTTGGGGAGACAGGCATGAAGCGCGCAGCGGCAAAACTGCAGATGCAGCCGGAAACGGCGGCAGGCACGGTGACGGCGAAGGCATTGCGCGAACTGGTTGATCTGGAAGCGGGCCGGATAGACCGGCGCATATTCTGGGACCACGGCATTTACCGCATGGAGCTTGAGCGCATATTTGCGCGCTGCTGGCTGTTTGTCGCGCATGAGAGTCAGGTCGCGGCGCCCGGAGACTTCATCACCACCTATATGGGCGAGGACGGCGTCATTGTTGCGCGCGGCACCGATGGCAAGGTCAACGTCTTTCTCAATTCCTGCACCCATCGCGGCAACAAGATCTGCCACGCCGAGGCCGGCAACAAGAAGCGCTTTACCTGCAATTACCACGGCTGGTGCTTCGACACCGCCGGCGCATTGGTCGGCTTGCCGGCCGAAGAGTTGTACCAGAAGACCTGCCCCGGATTCGACAAGGACGAACTCGGGCTGCATCGCGCGCGCGTCGAGAGCTACAAGGGGCTGGTGTTCGCGACTTTTGACGAAACATCGCCGGGTCTGGATGAATATCTGGGCGATTACCGCTGGTACCTCGACGTGCTGCTCGACAACGACGAGGGCGGAACCGAATTTTGCGAGGGCAGCATCAAGTCGCGCATGGCCTGCAACTGGAAGTTTCCGGCCGAAAATTTCGCCGGCGATTCGTATCACGCCGCCTGGACGCACAACTCGGGCGCGGTGGCGATGCTGGGCCAGGGTGTGGGCAAGTCCAACCAGGAAAAAAGCTATCAGATGAACGTCAACGGCCACGCCTGGCAGTTCGGGCTCGACATGGTCGGCAATGCGATGACGCTGGGCGAGCAGGACATCGTCGATTACCTGCGCGAGCGCGAATCCAAGGTCGCTGCGCGGCTGGGCAAGATCCGCTCGCGCATGGTCGGTGCGATCAGTTCGGCCACCCTGTTCCCGCACATGTCCTTTCTGGCCGGGCACAGCACTTTTCGCACCTGGCATCCCAAGGGCACGGCGGAGATCGAGCTGCACACCTGGGTGCTGGTCAACAAGTCGGCGCCCGATGCACTGAAAGACAAGTACCGCAATGGCGTGATGCGCACCTTTTCGCCCTCGGGCACGCTGGAAATGGACGACGGCGACAACTGGGAAAACGCCAGCGCGAGCAACCAGGGCGTTGTGACGCGGCGCCAGAAGCTGCATTACGCGCTGGGCATGGACAGCCGCATCGAGCACGAGGAACTCAAGGGCGTGCTGCACCTGCGCAAATACAACGACAGCAACCAGCGCGCCTTTTACCAGCGCTGGCTCGACCTGATGTGCAAGGAGTGATACGCCATGGCTCTCGTACTGGGTGACAATCCGGCGCTGAAAAAACCGCTGCCGCCGCAGCCCTCGCCGCTGCCGCCGATGCAACTGGTGTTCGAAGTGCAGCAATTTCTTTATCGCGAGGCGCGCCTGCTCGATGAGGAGCGCTACCAGGAATGGCTCGGCCTGATGACCGGGGACATTCATTACTGGATGCCCGGCATACAGGCGCGCTACCGCAAGGACAAGACGCCGCGCCTCGATCCGAAACGCATGGCCTTGTTCGATGACGACATGCTCAACATGCGCCGGCGCGTAACGCGCTTTCTTGACGCCACCGCCTGGGCCGAAGACCCGCCGACGCGCTCCTGTCACACGATTTCAAATGTCGAGGTCGAGCTGACGCCGCGCGATGACGAATTCAAGGTCTATTCGACGTTCATCAACTGCCGCGGCCGTGGCGAGACCGAGGAATATTGGCTTACCGGCAGGCGCACCGACCTGCTGCGCCGCGCCGGTGACGGCACGCTGCGCCTCGCCAGCCGTGAAATCGTCATGACGCAGTCGGTGTTGCTGGCGAAAAACCTCAACGTCTTCCTGTGAACGGCTGGCTGCAAGGGCAGGTGGCAGTGGTGACCGGCGGCGCCGAGGGCATAGGCCGCGCCGTGGTCGAACGCTATCTGGCCGAAGGCTGTGCCGGCGTGGCGGTCATCGACCGTGACGCCGCGGCGCTCGATCAGCTTGCCGCAGACAGCAGCGGCAAAATCATTGCGCTCGGCGGCGACGTGCGCGATTACGCGGTGCACGAGCGCGCGGTGCGGCAATGCATTGAGCGCTTCGGCCGGCTGGACGTGCTGGTCGGCAATGCCGGCGTGTTCGACTTTCGCCGGCCGCTGCGCGGCTACGATGCGGCGACGCTGGCCGCGACCATGGACGAATTGTTCGGCATCAACCTGCGCGGCTACCTGTATGCGGCGATGGCGGCGCGCGAGGCCCTGATCGCCAGCCACGGCTGCATGATTTTCACCGCATCGGTGGCGAGTCATTACGCCGGCGGCGGCGGTGTGCTCTACACCATGGGCAAGCACGCCGTGGCCGGCATGATCCGCCAACTCGCGCTGGAACTCGCGCCCGAGGTCCGCGTCAATGGGGTCGGACCCGGCGGCACGCTCACCGGTCTGTCCGGCACCGAGGCCCTCGGCCATGGCAGGCGAACCATAGGCGCCGACCCGAAGTCCTTTGACGAGCGCGTCGGCGCTGCCGTGCCGCTCGGGTTTGCGCAGCGGCCCGAGGACCACACCGGCTTGTATGTGTTGCTGGCCAGTCGCGACAATGCGCGCGCCGTTACCGGCGAAATTTTCATGAGCGACGGCGGCGTCGGGTCGCGCTCGGTCTGAAAAAAGGCAAATACCCATGAGCACCAATCATCCGGCCATCGGCAAGTCCATTCCCGCCGCGGGCATACGCACCAATTACCACGAGATGGGCGAGGGCTTTCCGCTGCTGCTCTTGCATGGCTCGGGCGCCGGCGTCACCGGCTGGGAGAACTGGCACACGCTGATGCCGCGCTTTGCAAAAAATTTTCGCGTACTGGTGCCCGACATCGTCGGTTTCGGCTTTACCGAACGGCAGGAAGGCGCGAGGTACAGTATCAAGCTATGGGTGCAACACCTGTTGGGCTTTCTCGATGCCCTCGGCATTGAAAAAGCGGTGATGATTGGCAACTCCTTCGGCGGTGCGCTGGCCCTCGCCACGGCCATACGCAATGCTCATCGCGTCGAACGCATGGTGTTGATGGGTACTCCGGCCGGCGAATTCGAGCAGCGCGCCTCGAACGCCCGTTCCTGGTATTACGAACCCTCGCTCGATAGCATGGGCGAATTGCTGCGCAGCTTTCCATACGACCCGTCCATCGTCACCGATGAAATGGTGCGCCTGCGCTTCGAGGTCAGCAAACTCGCCGGCGGCATGGAGGCCTATCGCAAGCTGTTTCCCGAACCGGGCAAGGCGGGCGAAGTTAAAACGGTAAAAGGCATTCCCGAGGCCGACCTGCAAGGCATTCAAACGCCGATGCTGGTACTGCACGGCCGCGACGACCAGCGCGTGCCGGTGGAGTGCGGCATCCGCATCGCCCGCACCTGCCCCAACGCCGACCTGCACCTTTTTGGCAACTGCGGCCACTGGGTGCAACTGGAAAAAGCCGAGGGCTTCATGCTGCAGACCGGGGCCTTTCTGGCCGACCTGGCGCGCCGCTGACGCCAGGGTAATACGCTGGAAATGCCCGACTGGCGGGCGTTTTCAGGCGATGGCGCTCACCAGCATGGTGAGCCCGGCGACCAGCATCATCGCGTCCATGACCAGCTTGAAGTGCGCGGCGTCCATGCGCAGCACGATGCGCTTGGACAGCCATGATCCGCACATCACCGATGAGCCGACGATGAGGCCCTTGACCGCGGTGTCCCAGGGCAGCGCGCCGAAGTTCTGGAACACCAGAGATTTGGTGACGTACATGCCGAGCGAACTCATCGCCTCGGTGGCGAGGAAAGCGCCCCTCACCAGGCCGTAGGCGAGAAAAAACGGCGTGTTGATGGGACCGGTCGATACAACCAGGCCTGTGAGGAAGCCGATCATCGCGCCCACCGGCACGAACTGCCACAGCTTCAGCTTCAAGCCTGCGGCCTGCAGCCAGCGGCGTCCGGGAATCATTGCCAGGAAAAACACACCCATGGCGATTTCGACCGTTCGCGAGGAGAGGTTCAGCAGCGTGTTGGCGCCGAGGGCGGCGAAGGGAATCGCGGTGCAACTGTAGGCGGCGCAGACTTTCCAGTCAACGTCGCGCCACCACACGCCCACGCGCGAAAGGTTGGCGAGGATGGATGTGATGGCCATGATGGGCACCGCCTCGCGCGGTCCAAAGACAATGACCAGCGCCGGCAGCAGGATGATGGCGGTGCCAAAGCCGACGACGCCGCCGATGGTGCCGGCGGCGAGGCCGAGCGCGAGAACGATGGCCCAGTCCAAGAACGATGCGCCGGCCTAGCGCGCGCCGGGCACGTTGCGCGTCTTGAGGAAGGTTTCCAGGGTTTCGCCGCGAAAGGCCGCGACCATCATCGGGTTGGACACGTCGGTGACCTTGCCGAGTTTTTCCAGGCAAAAAAAGTTGGCGCCGTGCTGCAGCATGGCGCGCCAGTCGAGGCGGCGCAGCATGTCGCGCTCGTCAACGCTGAGCCCGGCCTGCTCGTATGCCGCTTCCGGGTCGCGTTTGAACAGATCGCGCCTGGCCGGCACGATCATGCCGTGCAGGAAGCGGTTGAGGCGCATGCCCCTGGCGCTCACCGCCAGGTCGAACACATAGGTGCCTTCGAGTTTTTCGACGCCTTCGAGTTGCGGATTCATGCCGCCTTCCTTTTGCTTTGTGTTCCGTTTACCGCCTCGGCCTGCTCCTCGAACACCGCGACGCCCATTGCCGTGGTCATCGGCAGGTAGTAGTTCTGGGTGATTTTTTTCACCGTCGGCGACAGCGCGCCGCGCATGGCGAGCCACATGATGATTTCCGCGCCCTCGGTACCGCCGAGGCGGATGAAATCGGCGTGCTTCATTTGCAGCAACGACCCGACGTCGTTATCGATCATGTCGAGGAATTTCATGTCCCATTCGGGGTTGTTGAAGCCGCCGCGCTCGCCGTTCATCTGGTGCGACAGGCCGCCGGTGCCGACGATCACCACCTTGATGTCCTCGGGCCACGACAGTATCGCGCGGCGCACCGCCTGGCCAAGCTTGTAGCAGCGCAGCGGCGTCGGGAGGGGGTGTTGCAGCACGTTCATTTCGATCGGCACGATGCGCCCGGGCCAGTCGGGCGCGCTTTGCCACATCATGGTCAGCGGCGAATGCACGCCATGGTCTATGG
>CAYLPI010000156.1:0-9298 GCA_964385505.1 uncultured Bordetella sp. | reverse complement strand
GTGCATACCGGGTATCCTGACACGCCCCGACACCGAGAACGAACGCAGGCCCTTGCGACCGTTGCGGCCGTGACCGGCGAACCAGTCGGCGCCTTTTTCCAGGATCTCGCGCACCCAGTAAACGGTTTCCATGTTGTGCTCGAGCGTGGGCCGGCCGAACACGCCCACTTGCGCCACATAGGGCGGACGCAGCCGCGGCATGCCGCGCTTGCCTTCTATCGACTCGATCATCGCCGACTCTTCGCCGCAGATGTAGGCACCGGCACCGCGGCGCAGGTGTATGGGCGGCAGCGCGCAGGGCGCGTCGGCCTTGAGCGCGGCGATTTCCTTTTCGAGGATGGCGCGGCATCCGGCGTATTCGTCGCGCAGGTATATCCACACTTCGGCGACGCCCGCGGCCCAGGCGGCCACGAGCATGCCTTCGAGAAAGCGATGCGGGTCGCGCTCCAGGTGATAGCGGTCCTTGAACGTCCCGGGTTCACCCTCGTCGATATTGACGGCCATGTTGCGCGGTTCGGGCTCGGCGCGCACCAGCTTCCACTTGCGCCCGGCGGGGAATCCTGCACCACCCAGGCCGCGCAGGCCGGAGTTCTCCATCGTGGCGGTGAGTTCCCGGTAATCGTGTTTGCCGGAAAGACAGTCGGCGAGCAGCGCGTAGCCTCCGCCCTCGCGGTACTCGCGATAAGTGATGTATTTCTCGGGGATGTGGCGCACCGCCTTTGCCGCCACCAGCTTGCTTATTTTCTCGGCTGTCGCCTGCAGCACCGGGTTTTGCCCCACCACCGCCGCCGGCGCGCTCTCGCAGCGACCAAGGCAAGGCGCCGCCAGCACGCGCACGTCCTTGCCCAGTATGGAAGGCAGGCGCGCCAGCAATTCTTTCGCGCCGGCCATTTCGCATGACAGGGAATTGCACACGCGCACGGTCATTGCCGCAGGCGCCATTTCGCCTTCCTTCACCACGTCGAAGTGATGGTAGAAGGTGGCAACCTCGTACACCTCGGCCTGCGACAAGGCGAGTTCGGCGGCCAGCGCCGCGAGATGGGCGGCCGACAAATGACCATAGTGGTCCTGTATGCGATGCAGGTGTTCGATCAGCAGGTCGCGCCGCCGCGGCAACGCGGATTCACCCTCGCCTATCAGCGCGCGCACCTCGGCCACCGCTTTCGCGTCCACCACGCGGCCCTTCATCGTCGGCCGCATGCGCATCAGTTTTACCGGTTTTACCTCGATATTGTCCGCAGAACCCATGAACGCAAGCACTCCTCGAATTATTATGGCGGCATTCGCGCACGCCGCATTCAGGTCAAGCCACCGCGCCGCACGCTTTGCCGGGTCGCAGGACCTTGGACCTTGAACACTGGATGCCGGACATTGGCACTGCCGGAAGACGGGAACCGCCGGAAAGTAACGGGAATTTACGCCGTTCATGGCGCAGACTCACTTGACCGTGGTCAAGAATTGTAGCCTGAGCCCAAATGCCCGCCGCCGCGGCGCCGCCATGGCCGGCAAAAGCTGCAAAAGCGTGACAATCGGCGAAACCAGCCTGCCGCCGCGTCCCTTGGTGTCAGATCAGCAGGCCGAACATCCGGTCTATTTGCAGGTGTTGTTCGAGCACGTCGGCAAGGCGCTCGATGCTGGCTTCGCGTTTGGCGGCATAGTCCAGCGGCTCGGGCGCGGCCAGCCCGGCCCAGGCGAGCAGCGCAACACCGGCATCCGGGGCATCGAACAGCCCGTGCAGATAGGTCGCCATGATCTGCCCGTCGGCCGACAATGCGCCGTCATCGCGGCCATCCAGCCTGATTGCGGCTGCGGCCATTGCGGGGCCGGCGCTGACGCCCATGTGCATTTCGTACCCGCATACCTGCGGCGCACCGGGAAGTGCCAGCCGCCCGGCGACCTCGCGCAGCATTTTGTGCTGCGCCAGCGTGGTTTCGAAATCCAGCAATTGCAATCCGGCGACCGTTCCGGGCGTGCCCTCCAGCCCCTGCGGATCGTGCAGTCGCATCCCCAGCATCTGCATGCCGCCGCAAATGCCGATTAGCTTGCCGCCGTAGCGCAGGTGGCGCCGGATGCGCGCCTCCCAACCCTCGCGCCGCAACCAGGCAAGGTCCGCCTGCACGCTCTTGCTGCCGGGCAGGATGACAAGATCGGCATCAGGAATGGCCATGCCCGGCCCGACGAAGCGCAAGTCCACCTGCGGATGGGCGCGCAGCGCGTCAAAGTCGGTATGGTTGCTGATGCGCGGGAACACCGGCACGATCACGCGCAGGCGCCGATCCGTAACCGGGGCCGACTGCTGCTGCGCGATCGCGTCCTCGGCATCAAGGTGCAATCCGTGAAGATAAGGCAGCACGCCGAACACCGGCTTGCCGGTCTCGCGCTCCAGCCATTCGATGCCCGGCAGCAGCAGCCCGATGTCACCGCGAAAGCGGTTGATGACAAATCCGCGTATGCGCGCGCGCTCCGACGGCGACAGGCAGGCCAGCGTGCCGACAAAGTGCGCGAACACCCCGCCGCGGTCGATGTCGGCGATGAGCACCACCGGGCAGCCAACCGCCTCGGCAAAGCCCATGTTGGCGATGTCGCGGTCGCGCAGGTTGACCTCGGCCGGGCTGCCGGCGCCCTCGACCAGCACGCATTCGTACTGCGCGCACAGCCGCTGCCAGGATTCGAGCACCGCCGCCATCGCCCGCGGCTTGTACTCGTGATAAGCGCGCGCATCCATGTCACTGCGCACGATGCCGTGGATGATGATCTGCGCGCCGGTATCCGAGCTCGGCTTGAGCAGCACCGGGTTCATGTCGCTATGCGGCGCAATGCCCGCGGCCTGCGCCTGCAGCGCCTGGGCGCGACCGATTTCGCCGCCGTCACTCGTGACCGCGCTGTTGAGCGCCATGTTCTGCGGCTTGAACGGCGCCACGCGCACGCCGCGCCGGTGCAAAACCCGGCACAGCCCTGCAACGAGCGTGCTCTTGCCCGCATCCGAGGTCGTGCCCTGCACCATCAGCGGCCCCGGCCGGACTTGCCTTACCGTCACTTCAGGTTTCACGGCCGCGAGCCGCGCTTTGCCCGCACCGCTTGCAGGCGGGCGCACACCGCCTCCACGCCGTCGAGGATGCGCGGCGTATGACGGCTGATCAGATCGGGATGGATGGTAAAAAAGTTGTCGCGCCGGGTCGCCAGCAGGCGCGGCCACTTGCGCCAGGCGTCGAAGCTGTCGCGCGCCGGATCGACCGACGCGCCGCCCACCGCCTCGGGGTCGCGCTCTATGACCGCCTCTTCCGCTATCACCGGCGCGAGCGGCTTCAATTCGGCGAAGACATTGCGCCCGCCGCACAGCGCGAGGACATCGCTGATGATGTGGCTGCCGCTGACGGTCATCAGCGGACGATTCCATATCTGGTAGAACACCGGCACCGGCGGCAGGCCGGCATGGCGAGCCCGCAATCGGGCAAGCCTCGCCGTATAGGCCGCGGCGGCGGCGGCGGCGGCGGCCGGCGTGCCGGCGACCATGCCGAGCTTCTCGACCGAACGCGCAATGTCCTCGAGGCGCTGCGGCTCGCTGTAATAGACCGGGATACCCAGGCTCAGCAGTTTTTCCAGTTGGCGCTGTGCGTTGCCATCGCGCCAGACCACGATCAGGTCGGGCTTGAGGCTGACTATGCGCTCGAGATCGAGCATGGCATGGCTGCCGATATTGGCGATTTTTTTCGCCTCCTCGGGGTAATTGCTGTAATCGATGACGCCGACGACGCGCTCGCCGGCGCCGGCGGCAAACAGCAATTCGGTGATGTGCGGTGCGAGGCTGATGATGCGCTGCGCCGGCTGCGGCAACACCAGCGTGCGGCCGGTGTCATCGACCACGCTGACCGCGGCGGCGATTGCGGCGGAGCCGCAACAGAGGCTTGCCGCCGCCAGTGCCAACGCATGCAGGGCGCAGGCCCGTAGCTGTTGAGGGCGGACGCGCATGCTCAGTCGGCCACGAACAGGGTCTGGCCGGCCGCCTCGACCCGGATGATGCGATGGCCGAAGGCCTCGTGCAACACCGGCTCGGTCATGACCTGTTCCACCGGTCCTTGCCGCAGGCGGCCGCCGGGCATGAAAACCAGCGCGTGACTGGCAAAGCGCACCGCAAAATTGAGGTCGTGGATGGACATGAGTATTGCGCCGTTACGCGTTGCCGCAAGGGCGCCAAGATGGCGCATCACCTGCACCTGATGATGCAGGTCAAGATGCGTCAGCGGCTCGTCAAGAAGATAAAGCGGCGCATCTTGCGCCAGCAAGGCCGCCACGGCCACGCGCTGGCGCTCGCCGCCGGAGAGCGTCAGCACGTCGCGCTGCGCAAAGCCATCCAGATCGACAGCCGCGAGCGCGGACAGCGCCGCCTCGCGGTCACCCTCGCCCTCCCACTGCCAGCGCTGCAGATACGGATGGCGGCCCATCATCACCACCTCGAGCACGCTGGCGCTGAACGCATCGTGAACGGCCTGCGGCAAAAAGCCGCGCCGGCGCGCCGCCTCCGCGAGAGGCCATGCCGCCAGCGGCCTGCCGTCGAGGCGCACTTCGCCCGCCTGCACCGCACGCAGGCCGGCGAGCGCATGCAGCAGCGTCGTCTTGCCAACGCCGTTGGGGCCGATCAGGCACCACACCTCGCCCCGCCCCACGGCGAAGCCGGCATCGCGCACCAGCGTGCGCGCCGTCCGCCCCGCACCAACGGCCAGTTCCAGACCTGTGCAGGCGATCAGCGGTGCTGTGCTCACGCACGCCGCCGCATCAGCAGGAACACGAACGAGGGCACGCCGATGACGGACATGATGACGCCCACCGGCAATTGCATCGGCGCCACCACCGTGCGCGCCACCGTGTCCGCGAGCAGCAGCAGCGTACCGCCGGCGAGCGCGCTTGCCGGCAGCAGCATGCGCTGGTCGTTGCCGAACAGCAGGCGCAGCGCATGCGGAATCACCAGGCCGATGAAGCCGATGCTGCCGGCGGTGGTCACGGCGAGTGCGGTGGCAAGGGCGGCGAGAAAGTAGATGCGCCGGCGCAAGGCGGCAACGTCAACGCCAAGCGCGTGGGCCACCGCCTCGCCGCGCAACATGACGTTGAGGTCGCGCGCCGCGGCAAACGCGAGCACCACCGCCACGGCGAGCATGGCCGCCGCCGGCGCCCAGCCATCGATGCCGTTGAGATCCCCCATCATCCAGAACAGCATGCCGCGCAGCCTGGCCTCGGGCGCGAGGGTCAGCATCAGCGCGATGATGGCGCCCCAGCCGGAGGCAAGAATCACACCGGTCAGCAGCAGGCGCGGCGAGGCATCGACCGCAGCGCTCAATTGCCGGCGTGAAAAATCGCCGCGCGCCAGCCCGAACACGATGACGATGGCGAGCAGGGCGCCGCCGGTCGCGCCGATATTGACGAACACCGTCCCAAGGCCCGCCAGCATCGCGCCCAGCGCGCCGACAGCGGCGCCGCCGGACAGGCCCAGCACATAGGGGTCGGCCAGCGGGTTGCGCAGCAGCACTTGCATCAGTGCGCCGGCCAGAGCCAGCAGCCCGCCCGCCGCAAAGGCCGCCAGCGCGCGCGGCAGGCGCAGCTTGCCCACCACATCCGCCGCAACGCTCTGCCCCGGATCGAACAACGCCTGCCACAAGGCCGAAGGCGGAATGCGGCTGCCGCCGGTCAGGAGCGCGATGCCGAGCGCCAGCAGCGCGAGCGCGGCCAGCACCGACCAGATCAGCGCCGCCCGCCGTAGTCCGCTGCCAGGCTTGGCTATTGTTGCCTCCAGCCCATGCTCAGATAGAGGCCGCGCGAGGGCTGGTTGAAGCGCAATGCGGTCTGGTACTCCTCGTCAAAGACGTTGTCCAGTCGTGCCGCGACGTAAAACCGGTGGCCAAGGTCACGGCGTGCGGTCAGATTCAGCGTGCGGTATCCGCCCAGCACCTGCACGCCGTCCGGCCGCTTGTCGCTGAACGCGAGTTCTCCGCCCACCCTCCAGCCTTGCAGGCTGGTATTGGCGACGATATTGCCGAACATCTGGCTGCGCCGCGTCAGCGGTGCACCGGTGGCGTTGATCGGGTCCTGCGCCGTCAGGCTGGCACGCAGGTCCCAACTGGCGTACTGACCGGTATAGGACATTTCAGTACCCTCGACGCTGGCCTTGCTGACGTTTCTTGGCAAAAACGCCGGCGCCGGGGATTCGATCAGGTTGAGGTACCTGGTGCTGAACTGTACGACGCGCAGCAAATGCGCTCCGGCGGCGTATTGCACACCGATTTCGTTGCTCTGCGTCGTTTCCGGTTGCACGGCGGGGTTGGCAAAGCCCGGGAAAAAAAGTTCGTTGAAGGTCGGTGCGCGAAAGGCGGTGGAGCGCATGGCCGTCAGCTTCCAGTCCGGCGTCAGCTCGTAACCATAGCCGGCAAGCCAGGTTCGCGCCCTGCCGAAATCGGAATATCTGTCCTCGCGCGACGCGAGCTGGAAGTGATGATCGCTCACCCGCCCGATATAACCGAGGCCCAGGCTGCGCACGCTGCGCGACGTATAGGTATAGGCGGTCGAACTGGACAGGCGCTGCTTCTGGTCCTCGACTGTGGCCGTGAGGACATGCCCCTTCGCCAGCGTGATGTCGTTCTGCCATTGCAGTTGTGTGCTGGCCGTGTCAAATCGCGTCGGCGTTGCGAGGTTGGTACGACTGTGCGCCGTGTCCTGCAACTTTGACAGGGTCAGCCGCGAAGCCCAGGCCGAACTGAGCTGGTTTTTGGCAAAAAAGGCCAGATTGGTCACCTCGCTATCCGAAGAATGCAATGTGCGCGGGGTGTCGAAATTGCTGTCAAAGTCGCCGTGGCCCCTGCTCTGGTAGGCGCGCACACCGATTTCATGTCCGGCCGCAAGGGTCTGCGACAACTGCGCCGCAATCGACTGGTTGGTGTAGCCATCGGCATCGGGGTTGATGTTGGCCGGCGCGAAACGCGGGTTCTGCGCGGTAAACCCCTTGGTCTCAAACTCCGAGATGCTCAGGTTGAAGCGCGTGTCGCCGGACTGCCCGCCGTAATTGGCCGACATCCTGTGCGTGCTGCGCGCGCCGACCATCAACTCGGCCTCACCGCGCGGTGTGCCCAGACCGCGCTTGGTGAAAATCTGGATCACCCCGCCGACGGCGTTGGCGCCGTACAGCGCCGACACGTTGCCGCGCGCGATCTCGACGCGTTCGATCTGCTTGAGCATGATCTGGCCGATCTGGGCGCTGCCGGTGGTGGCGGAGTCCAACCTCACGCCATCGACCAGGATCAGCGTCGAGGTGCTGCCGCCGCCGCGCATGAATATCGACCCTACCGAGCCGATGCCGCCGTTTTGCACGAACTCGAAACCGGCCTCGCGCCGCAGCAACTGGATCAGGTCGGTGGCCTGGGACTCGCGGATTTCCTTTTGCGTGATGACGGTGGTGTGCGGTATCGCCTCTGTTAGTTGCTGCTCGATGCGCCCGGCGGTGACGACCACGGCATCAGCGGGCCTCTCCTGGGACTGCGACTGCGCTTGTGCGGCAAGCGGCGAAACCAGAATGTATAAAAGACACATGGCGGCGCAAAGCCGCTTGAGTCGGTGTGCGTGAAGCATTTTATTCTCCCTCTAAGGCCAGCGTCCCCGCAGGCCCAGGCTTGATTCGAAGCGTGGGGAGAAACAAGTCGGCGTACCGGGCCACGCCTCCATTGCCGGGAGCGGGTCCGTCCTTGCCGACAGCCGCCTCCCGCGACCGCTTGAATCGGTTTTCTGGCCGGTCTCCGGGCTGGCAAGTCTTGATGCGCCCGCCTTCCCGCAGTCGATGACCGCAGTGGCTTGAGGCCCGGGAAGGACCTCGTTGAGCGCACCCACACTTGCTTACCGTTGCGGGGGCAGCACAGGCTTCCCGGATATTGCTTTGTCCCGGTTCCTGTTTCCCGTTTCACCCGCATCACACCATGCGACGCGGACACCAAAAAACTGCATTGATTATACGCGCCAGCCCGGCAATACAAAGCGACGCCAGCAAAAGGCTCAGACGGACTTCATTCCCGACTGTGCCTCGAGAACACCACATCGGAGCGGGCTGCCACGTCTGCCGGCGATGTGCAGGCGCGCGCACCGGCCGCGACATGGGCGCGCATGGCCCCGGGCCGCCGCGCCCATACCGCAAGCGCATGCCCGCCCTTGAGGAGGTGCATGGCCATGGGCGAACCCATGGCGCCAAGGCCGATAAAACCGCAGCGAACAGTCATCGTGCCCGCCCTGTTCCCTGTCACTTGTGCTTGAATGCGGGCTTGCGCTTTTCGACAAAAGCCGCCATGCCCTCTTTCTGGTCTTCGGTGGCAAACAGCGAGTGAAACATGCGCCGCTCGAACAGCATGCCCTCGTTGAGCGTGCCCTCGTAGGCACGGTTGACCGATTCCTTGATCATCATCACCGAAGGCAGCGAAAAATCGCAGATTTGTGCCGCGGCCGCAGTCGCCTCGTCAATGAGCTTGTCGGCCGCCACCACGCGTGACACCAGTCCGGCGCGCTCGGCCTCGGCCGCGTCCATCATGCGGCCGGTGAGGCACAGGTCCATGGCCTTGGCCTTGGACACCGCCCGCGGCAGGCGCTGCGTGCCGCCCGCGCCCGGAATGATGCCCAGCTTGATTTCGGGCTGGCCGAACCTGGCGGTGTCGGCGGCAATGATGAAATCGCACATCATCGCCAGTTCGCAGCCGCCGCCAAGGGCGTAGCCGGCGACCGCGGCGATCACCGGCTTTCTGACGCGCCGCAGCGCCTCCCAGTTGCGCGTGATGTATTCGCTCTTGTACACGTCCATGTAGGTCCAGTCCTTCATGGCGCCGATGTCAGCTCCGGCGGCGAAGGCTTTTTCGCTGCCGGTGATGATCATGCAGCCGATGTCGTCGTCGGCGTCAGGCCAGATGAGGTGCTCGCCTTGGGCGGTAACGTCTCCGACTCCGTTTCGATCACGCGTTACGCCAAGACCCCGGCGGGCGTCCTCGAAGGCTCAAAGGGGGTCTTCGAGCTGCTGGTGAATCGCGCATGAAGCGATTTTGTACCTGTTTGGGCTGGAGTTCGTCTGCTCGCGCCTCTCTGCTTGTTCCCGCCTAGGACTCTCGGCAACTTTGGCAACCGAGGAGACTCGTCATGGTTCGAACTACGTTGTTGATGCTATCTGCTCTAACTGCACTACCAGCGCTAGGGTGGAACGATGTGGGTCATATGGCTGTCGCGGCCATCGCCTACGACAGGCTGAGTTCGGAAGCTCGATTGAGAGTGAAAGAGCTGTTGAGGC
>CAYLPI010000155.1:0-9311 GCA_964385505.1 uncultured Bordetella sp. | reverse complement strand
GGCATAAGGGCCACCCCGAGGTCGAGGGCACGATGGGCCAGACGGCCGGCGGCATGCACCTTGTCGAGACGGTTGTCGATGTCGCGAAGCTGACGGTGCGCAATCCGGCCCTGCTGTCGTACGTAACGCAGACCACGCTGTCGGTCGATGACGCCGCACAAATCGTACTGGCCCTGCGCCAGCGCTTCCCGCAAATCAGCGGCCCGAAAAAAGACGACATCTGTTATGCCACGCAGAACCGCCAGGACGCGGTGAAGTTCATGGCGCCCAAAAGCGATGTCGTGATTGTCGTCGGCTCCCCCAACAGCTCCAACTCCAACCGCCTGCGCGAAGTGGCGCAGAACATGGGCGTGCCGGCATACATGGTCGATAACGCGGGGCAACTCGAGGCGGCCTGGATTGCCGGGGCCAGGCGCATTGGCGTCAGCGCCGGTGCCTCGGCGCCCGAAGTGCTGGTGCAGGAAGTCATCGCCAAACTGCGCGAGCTCGGCGCGGCGCGGGTGACACAACTCGACGGTATCAGCGAGAACGTCACCTTCCCCCTGCCCAAGGGACTCACGGCCAGCGCCTGAACAGCGTCACCTGCCCCGGGCGGGCACCGTTGAAAAAAACATGACCGCCTGAAGAAGGCCGCCTGGCGCGGGTTTCCAGTCATATTATCACGAAAAACCATTACTACAGCGGGGCCACGCTCATGCAATTCAAGGGATCAATCTCCATGCTGGCCGCGGCCGGACTGCTGAGCGCAGCCCTTGCCGCCGGCAACGCGATGGCGCAAACGGCGGCGACAAAGCCCGCCTCGTCGTCGCAAGGCAGGACCACTTATCTTCCGGTGCTCAATCACGCGCTGGTGCTGCAAATTCCCAAAGGCTGGAAGCGCGCTCACGAAAACCGCGATGCCGTGCACGGCCGCTACCTGCTCGAATACATCCCTCCGGGGCAGACGCTGCAGAACTGGAAGGAAATGATCACCATACAAGCCTTTCAGAACCTCGCGCTCAATTCCAGCTCCCATCCGAACGACCTGATCAAGATCCTCGGCACCAACATCCAGGCAGTATGCAAGGATAATTTTGTCGGACAGATTTTCGGCAACGCCAGGATAGACGAAGCCGACGTGTCGGTCGCGCTGCTCGGTTGCGCAAAAATGCCGCGCGATGTCCCGGGAGGCCTCAGGGCCGGTGACAGCGAGGTCGCGCTCTACGTCTCGCTCAGGGGCGTGCAGGACATGTATGTCATCCACCGCTCGCGGCGCGGCGCGGCCTTCGACCCTGCCACCATGCAGCGCCAGAAACTCGAGCAGTGGCTCGCACCAATGATGCCAATCAAGCTGTGTGTGCGCGGCGAAACTGAAGTGCAATGCCGTAACCGCGCTTCTCGCTGAAGCGGTTCGCCGGCAGTGCGCGCCCGCTTTATTCGTTGCAAGGGCCACAGCATCGTCAGCGTCAGGCCAAGGTCGGTGTTGAAGCGCGGGGCTACCTTGTATCTACCGTCCCGGATCGCCGCAAAGTAATGAAAATGCGACAGATGGGATATGCCCGGGGCCGGCTTTGTTCCAGAAAAATTGGCGGGTTACCGCCTCAGCGTGCGCCCGCGTCCTCGAATACCAGTTGCACCCGCGCAAGATAGCGCTCTAGCTGGCTGGTCAGGGCTCCGAGCGCCGCCGCGTCGCCCGCGTCGATTGCGTCTTCAATGGCCACGCCGATCGCGGCGACGGCCTCGAAGCGGTAGCTTCCGGCCGTGCCGCTCAGTGAATGGCCGATCCGGCGCGCCGCAGCGATGTCGCCGGAGTCGACCGCCACGCGCAGTTCGCCAACGCTTCGGCTGCAGTGGGCGAGAAACTTCGAGGTCAGCCGCGCCAGTCTGCGCTCCACCGTAACCAGGATGATGTCCTCGCTCATTGCGGTGATGCCGCCCGGCTTGCCGCGACGTCCACGCCTAGCAGCGGCTTGATCGCCGCGCGCAGATTGTCGACGGTGATGGGCTTGCGCAGCACGCTGTCGCAGCCTTCACGCAGGGCGCGCTCGACCGACAAGGCGTCACGGTGGGCGGTGAGGGCGACCACCGGCTTTGAATAGCCGCGCTCGCGCAACACGCGAATCGCCTCAAACCCGTCCATCACCGGCATTTCAAGATCGAGCAGCAGAACGTCAAATTCCTTTGCAAGCGCAGCCTCAACGGCGTCAAACCCGTTGCTGACAGCCTGGCAGTCGAGGCCGAGTTCGGATAAATACAGTTGCGCCAGGTCGCGCAGGTTCTCGTTGTCTTCGGCCAGCAGCACCCGGCCGGCGAGCGGCTGCGATGCGGTAGCCGCAAGCTCTGGCGCCGCGCTGTGTGCCGCAGGCGTGGCCGGCAGGCGGACATGGAATGTCGTCCCGGCTCGCAGCGTCGATTGCACCTCTATCGTGCCGCCCATCAGTTCGACCAGTTTGCGCGTGATGGCGAGGCCGAGGCCGGTGCCGGTAGCACCCTGCGCGGTGACGCGCTCGAACGGTTCGAATACCCGCGCCAGGGCGGCGTTCGGGATGCCGATACCGGTGTCATGCACCTTTATATGCAGCTCTCCCGCCTGCCATTCGGCTTTGAGCACGACCTCGCCGCGCGCCGTGAACTTGATGGCGTTACCCAGCAGGTTCAGCAACACCTGTTGCAGCCGGAAGGCATCCAGCTCCAGCGCCGGGGGCAATACCGCGCCCGCGTCGCGGCGCAGCTGAAGCTGCTTTTCGGTGGCGAGTATGCGCATGGTCGAAACCAGATCATCGAGCAGCGCCGAGACATCCTCGGGCTTGCGATTTATTTCAAGTTGCCCGGCCTCGATGCGCGCCAGGTCGAGGTTGTTGTTGACCAGCGCCAGCAAATGCTGGCAATTACGCGCAACGACGGCGCTGTTATGCATGCGCTGCTCGCGGCCGAGGTTGTCGGTGAACTGGTTAACCTTGTTGAAACCCATGATCGCCGTGATCGGCGTACGCAACTCGTGCGTCATGTGGTTTAGGAACTCGGATTTCATGCGATTGGCCTCCTGCGCCGCGTGCTTTTCGTAGAACAGCCGCTGCTTGTCGCGGTATAGCGCGAACTGCCAGCCGACCAGAGCGAAGGCGTGCGCACCGAGGCCCGAGAGTGCGGCGAACAGCCAGCGCGAATTCTGGCCGAGCGCAAGCAGGCCAAGCCCCGCGCCGCCGGCCAGCAGCACGATGGCCGCCGCACCGGCGAGAAAGGCGCCCGGGCGTGCCGCAGCGCCGCGATACACCAGCGTCACCGGAACCGCCATTGCCAGCGCCAGCAACAACAAGTCCAGCCACGCAAGTGCCGGTCGATAAACCCGGTGCTCGAGCAGCATTTCTGCGAACAAGGCATTCAGGTGCAGGCCGGGCAGGCGACCGGCCGGTGTCAGCGCAAAATCGCCCAGCACCGCACTTGAGCTGCCGATGAACACGATCTTGTCGCGCACCGCCTCCCCGACATGAGCGCTGCCCTGGCGGCCATCGGCGGCGGCCAGCAATTCGTGAAACGGCAGCACCGGCAACCCGCCGGCATTGGACGGATAGTGCAGCGACACCGAGCCGTCGGCGTTGAGCGGCCAGGCATGCCTGCCCAGACCCAATTGCCCCGGCGTGAACACGGGCGCATCCGCAGGCGTGGCGGCGAGCAAAGCCGCCAGCGTCAGGTTGGGCAGCAGCCGGTCGTAGGCCTGGTGCAACAAGGGCAGGCGGCGCACGATGCCGTCGGCGTCGGTGGCGAGGCTGATGACGCCGATGCGCGCCTGCGTGGCGGTGGTGAGTTGCGGCAGCGGCAGGGTGATGTCCGGCCATTGCTGTGCCGCTGCCGGTCCGGGCAGCGCGGCGCGCGCCAGTTGCTGCTGGTAGGCGGCCGTGCGCTGCGGCGCATAGGGCAGGGCGGCCGCCGCCAGTACGTTGCGCGGTCCGAGGGTGCGCGCAAAAGCCTCGTCACCCTCGCGCGCTTCGGCGAACAGGATGTCGAATACCACTGCACGCGCGCCCTGGTCGGCGAGAAAACGCGCGGCTTTTGCATAGGCGGCGCGCGAAAACGGCCATGCACCCAGAGCCGGTGCGAGCTGCCGCATCGACTCTTCATCGATATCAACGACCAGCACATGGTCCATGGCGAGCGGTTTGCCGAACACGCGCTGCAACGCATCTTCGGCCCACCACACAAGGCGCGGATAAAGCGTTGTTTGCGAGAGCAGGCCGACCAGCGCGAGTGCTGCCGCGATGACGCTGGCCGCGCGCCAGGCAAACCGGAACGAGGCCTTTTGCACGGGGCCCTTTCGGTCAAAAGGAGTCGGTCGATTCTAAGGGAATTGTCCGGCGATTGTTCGCTGCCGTCGGCCGCAGCGAGGCATGGGCGCGCGGTGCGCGAACATGCCAGAATGCAGCGTTCCGCGAAGCTCGCAATGTACCGCTCTCCCCAGACCTTTTTTCTTGCCCTCTTCGCCCTCTTCGCCCTTGTTGCCGTGGCGCCGCTGCTGCTCGCGCGCGAGGCGTGGGCGCAGGTGCCGGCGGCACCTGCGGGGCTCGTCGCGCCGGCCCCGGCGCAAGCGCTCGCAGATGTGCTGGCGCGCGCGGCGGCGCTGTCTGCCGCCGGCAGGCAGGCCGAGGCCTACGCGCTGCTCGCAGCGGCCGAAGACAGCTTTATCGGCGATATCGTCTTTGATTACGTGATGGGGCGTGCCGCCCTGGCCGCCGGTCATCCGGACAAGGCGACGCTGGCGCTGTTTCGGGTGATCGCCCTCGAGCCCGAACACGCCGGCGCGCTGATCGACATCGGGCGCGCCTATCTGGCCTTGCGCAACTACGAGCAGGCGCGCGCCAGTTTCGAGAGCCTGCTGGCGCTCAACCCGCCGCCCGACGTGCGCCTGCAGTTGCTATCCTACTTGGAGCAGGCGCGCCAGGCGCGGCCGGAGCAGGCGCCGGGCGGACTATCGCCGCGCGGCTATCTCGCTGCGGTCCTGGGTCACAGCAACAACGTCAACCAGGCGCCGGGCCTGCCGCAGATCTTTGTGCCGGCGTTCGGCGCGACCTTCGAGCTGGCGAGTCAGAACCTGAAAAAAGCTGACGGGTTCAGCGGCGTCATGGGCGGCATCGACGCCACGCTGCCGCTTGACGCCAACTATGTCCTCATCGGCGGCGCCGGGTTTTCCGAGCGCAGGAACGACCATGAACCGGCGTTCAACCTCGGCGGCCTTGGCGGGCATGTCGGGCTGGTGGCGGCGACCAAGACGCAGTCCTTGCGCGCACAGTTGCTGAGCGGGCGCGACTGGCTGGGCGGCAGCCCCAACCGCACGACCAATGCACTAGGCCTCGATTACCTGCGCCAGACCGGCGCCAATACCCGCTTGCTGGCTTTTTCGCAGGCCGGGCGCGTGCGCTACCTGCCGCAGTCGCTGCGCCTGTTCGATACCGCATTTGTCAACGCCGGCGTCGGCGTGACTCAGCAACTTGCCGGAAAATCGACGGTCTTTGCCACTATTTCGACCGGACACCAGAACGACATCGGTGGCAACCCCAGCGGCGACCGGCGCCAGATTGGCCTGCGCGTGGGCGCTGAAATGCCGCTTTGGGATACGCTCAAGCTGTCCGGCAACGTTGCCGTCGAGCGCGGCCACTACGATCGGGTGGACCCGTCGTTTCTGATCGAGCGCCGCGAATTGCGTCGCAGCTACGAGGTCGCGCTGCAATATTCGGTAAGCCGGCGAACACTACTGCTATTTGGCCTTTCGCAAAGCACGCAACGGGCTAATATTCCGATATACGAATACGCCCGCAGGGAAAGTTCGATCATGCTGCGCTACGATTTCCCATGAACGGGCGCGGCCTGTGTCTGAATATGCCAATTTATTGGCATGTTCCGTGCTGTAGATGTAGCCGAAGGACTGCCGATTGACGAAAATGGCGGCAGCAGAAAGGGATTGTTTCGTGCATAACGTAGAACTACGTATCCGTCGCATCATGATGCTGCTGCTGGCCACGGCCGCGGTCGGGCAGGCGTTCGGCAGCACTGCAGGCGTATTCCAGTTTGTTTCCGGCGACGTGCGGCTGAGCCTCGCGGCCGGCGGCGAGCGGCCGGCGCGCAAAGGCGCGCTGCTCGCCGTTGGCGACACCATCACCACCGCCCGTGCCGGCCTGGCCCAGGTCAAGATGGGTGACGGCGCTATTATCGTGGTGCAACCCGAATCGCGGCTTATCGTCGCCGAGTTCCGTTACAGCGGCGCGCCCGACGGTACCGAGCAAGTGCGTTTTCGCCTTGAGAGGGGCGGTTTTCGTTCGGTCACTGGTGTCATCGGTCACAGCCGTCCGGACAGCTATTTGATTGAAACGCCGGTCGCTCACATCGGCGTGCGCGGCACCGACCACGAAACCTATTTTGTACCCAGCCCGGCTCCCGGCCAGACGGCGCCGGCGCAGGCTGGCGTTTACAACAAGGTCAATGTCGGCCTGACGTTCATCCGCACCCAAACCGGCGAGGTGGCAATCAGCCCCAATCAGGTCGGCTTTGCCGCGACCGCCCAGGACACGCCGCGCCTGCTGCCGGCGGTGCCCGAATTTTTCAATCGCGCCGTCGAACCGCGCACGGCGCAGCATTCGGGCGCTGGCAATGCCGCGCAAACCGCCGAAATCGGCGTGGCGGAATCGCGCGGCGAGTCCAGCAATGCCAACGCGAATGCGAATGGCAATAACGGCAATAACGGCAACAATGGCAACAATGGCAACAGTGGCAACAACGGCAACAACGGCAACAACGGCAACAACGGCAACAGTGGCAACAACGGCAACAACGGCAACGCCAATGGTAATAACGGAAATGCCAATTCGAATGCGAATAACGGCAACGCCAACGGCAGTGGCAATAACGGCAATGGCAACGGCCAGCAAGTCACGCAAACCGTCCAGACCTCCAGCGGCGTGGATCTGAGCACCGCAAGTGCCAGTACGAGTAGCGGCAGCAACGCTCAAGCGGCCGCGCTGGTCGGCTATATTCGCAACGCTGGCGGCGGCACCACCTTCTCGGGCAAGGGCCTTGCTGTGGCTACCAACGGCGCTGTGGCGAGCAACACCGGTTCTGACGCGGCCTTCGGCGTCAATTGGGGCTCCTGGGCCGGCGGCCTCGCCACTGTCGGCGGCAATGTCACGCTCGGCGCCACGCATTTCATCAACGCCAATGCAGTGACCAGCGCGGCGCAACTCGCCGTGATGCCGGCCACCCTGGTCAGCGCGACCTACAGTTATGCCGGTGGCCCCGCGCCGACCAATAACACCGGCGCACAAGGCACCATCAATTCGTTCAACGTCGGCGTCAACTTCAGCACCCAGACCATCACCAATTACGCCGTTAACGCAACCATCGCCGGCGCCACCTGGAGCGCCACCGGCAATGGCGGCATCGCCAATTTCACCGGTGCTGCGGGTATTTCGCTCGCCGGCAACTGCCTCGGTTGCAATGGCGCCCCGGCGCCGGGGCCGGCCGCCAACGGTTCGGCGCACGGCGCCTTCGTCGGCGCCGCGGCGGAAAAAATGATTACGACGTTTGGCCTCCAATCAGCCGGCAAGAGCATGTCGGGCGCGGCTTTCCTCGCGCGCTGAGTCCAAGGCCGGCACAGGGAATCGAGGTTATGAACACAGCCAGCAGGCGCTACCGCATCCTGATCGTTGACGACGAGGCGCCGATGCGCCTGTTGATCGCCCATTTCATCAACGAGTCAATGAATGCGCAGGTCAGCCTCGCCGGCACTGGCGAGCGCGCGGTGCGCCTGGTTGAAGAAAGCACCTTCGACGTCATCCTGCTCGACTTGCTGATGCCGGGCATGGGCGGTTTCGAGGTGCTCAAGCACATTCGCGCCGGAAAACTCAACAAGACGACGCCGGTCATTGTGGTGTCGGTGTTGTCGAGTTCCATTGCCGGCGATCCGGCCACGACTTATGAGCGCGCGGTGGCGCTCGGTGCCAACGCCTTTGTATCCAAGCCGCTCAGCCGCAGTGGCTTGGTCAACGCAGTCAAGGCGCAACTGGGCGTTACCGCCTGAGCACTTGCAGCGTTACCGCGCGGTACCTTACCCGCCGGTTCTCGCGGCGATAGTCCGTGGTTAATCACCCGCTCGCGGTCGGTGTCATAAATTGGCACCGTCTGCTCCGGTGGCCAGGCGCCGATGGCTTGCACGGGCGACACCACGCGCGATTCCGGCGCCAACTTGCGCCGGAACCGCGGCCGCAGCCTGAGTTGGAACTCGGGCCACAGGCCACAGGCCACAGGCCATATGTCATATGTCACAGGTCATAGCTCATAGGTCATAGGAACAGCATAAGCTTCGTGGCATAGTAAAAAGCCAGTCCCGAACGAATCCTAGGTCAGGCTTTTGATGTGGTCACCGATGCCCGCATTGCGCGTATTGGCGTGCACCAGAGCCACCGGCCTGGGTTTTATTTCGCCGCCGGCCACGCGCGTACCGCGCTCATTTATCGCCGCAATGACGATGTGCCCGTGGCCGCAACCGAGGTCATAGGCGATGTCCCTCGCGCCGACCCTGGCAAGATCGAGCATGGCGACCACCACTTGCCATACGAGCGGCGCAAGGCAACAAAACCGCGTAGAAAAATATCGCCGCAAGGCTCCGGCATGACGGGGAGAAACGTACGGGCTGGGTTTTGACGGTGGCGGGGGTGTGCTTGAAGATTGGCGACAATCGGCGCTGTTCAGCACGCGGGTCGCCGTGCGCCGATAGTCCTCTACACATCAGTTTTTCCGGTCGGAATTTCTTGCGCTGGCCGGCTTGCGGTAAGCCCAGGGCAGGGGGCCTTTGCGCATCTGCTGCACGCTGATGCCGTTGCTCATCTGTGACTCGGCTTTTACCGTGGTCGTTGCGCCCGGCACATAGCTCAGCTCAAGATCGAGTTGCGTGCGCACATCCAAGCCCTCGAGTTTGCCCGGCACGAAGCGTGCGCTGCGAAAGGCCTCCAGCGCGGAATCGTTGAACACGCCGGCGGGCTCGGCCTCGAGCACGCTGATGTCATCGAGCCCGCCCCGGTCGTTGATCAGCAGGCGCAGCACGACGCGCCCCCCTTGCTTCGTCTGCATCGCTGTTGCCGGGTATTGCGGCGTTATCGCCATGGCGAGTCCGGGCTTGTCGTCGAGTTCGTTGCTGCGGTAATAGCGCGGTGCCGGCAGCCTGACGAGGTTTGTTGCGCTGCTGCCGGCCTGCGGCGTCGCGGGTTCTGCCGGCGCTGCAGTCTTGGGCGGCGCCGGAGCGGGGCCGGCGCCGGACGCCGACGCTGCCGCGACCGGCGGTTGTAAGGGTG
>CAYLPI010000154.1:0-9462 GCA_964385505.1 uncultured Bordetella sp. | reverse complement strand
GACGCTGCCGCGACCGGCGGTTGTAAGGGTGCGGGTACGGGTGCGGGTGCGTCGGCTTGTGGCAGGGGTGCAAGGCGCGCCGTCAGGCGCGGCGCCGAAGCGGGTACGGGTTTGCCCGCCGGCAGCGAACTGAATAATTGCATCAGTCCGAGATGCAGCGCCACCGAGGCGACCAGTGCCACCAGCAGCCGCGCCAGCAGCGCGGGTAAGTCCTCTGCAAACCGGGACTGATACTCTGTCATGGCGAAATCACCAAGAAAAAAGGGCGGTCCGCAGCGGACCGCCCCGTGTGCCATTGCCGCCGGTCAGCGGTCGTAGATCAGTTCGCGCCACGATATGCGGTTGCCGCCGAAGGTCGAGGTCGTGGTCGGTGCGTCAAAGGTGCGCAGATTGGTGTCCGAACCGGTGACGATGGCCTTGGAGTCGCCGCCGGTGGTGATGGCGTAGTTCACCCCCACAATCAGGCCGCCGGTGTACTGGAAGGTCACCGCGCCGCCGGCCGATGTCGGAATGGCCTGGCCCGACTTGTAGTCAAAGAAGTTGAGCAAACCGAAGCCGCCGGCCGAACAGGCGTCGGTATTGGGTACGTTGGAGGCGACAATCAGCGTGCCTTTTTGCAATTGCGGATCGACGTTGACACGCTCGGCCGAGACCGGCAGGTCGATGTACCAGCCCTTCTTGGTGCTCCAGTCCACCGCAGTGGTGGTGGTGACGGTGCGCTGGCCGGAGGAAATGGCGCTCATGGTCTGCACCGTCAGCTCCGAGCGGCCGGAAATCGGCGTCGCAGACAAGTCATCGCGCAGCGCGTAAATGGTCTGCGTCTGCGTATCGCTCTTGTCGGTGCTGCCGAGGAAGCGGCCGGTGCCGAGCATGATCACGCGGTAGCCGTAGGCAGTACCGAGTTCCGGCTTTACCGTGATGGGCTGCGCCGCCGCGCTGCCATCGACCAGCGTGGTCAGCTTGAACGCGGTGAGGTAGGTGGCGTTGGCATTGTCGAGGTCGAAGCGCCAGACATTGCCCTTGAGGTCGCCGCCATAGATGGTCAGTGCGGTGTTGTCGGCGAGCGAATTTTCGATGTAGCTATTGATGCGACCGAGTCCGCTCGGATCGATACCGACGGCGCCCGCTGTACAGGGCGAAGTGCTCGAGACGCCGTCGCAACCGACGCCGGTGCTGATACGGTTCAGGATCAGTCCGGTATTCGCGTCAAGTATGTACAGGTAGCCCTTGCCGTCACCCGGGTTGTAGTTGTTGTAGCCCGAGCTGACGATGACTATCCATTTGCCGTCGGACTTGCGCTTGGTAATGATGGGATTGCCGTACGACAGCCCGACATGGCAGTCGTTACTCTGTGTGCCGGCGGTGATTTGCGCATCGGAGCGGCAGGTGCCGTCGCCGACGCCGAATTCCCACAATGCCTTGGGCGCGAGCGGATTGGTCACATCGAGGGCGTAATAGCCGCGGCCACCCGAGTTGAGGCCGGCGACAAGGATGGTCTTCCAGTCGTCCTGGCCGCCGCAGGGTGTGGTGGTGCAGATGTCCCCCACCACCGGCGAGCCGTCGGTGTAGTAGCGGTGGTAGTAGGGGTCGTTGGCCAGTTTGTACATGTCGGGCAACGTGAGGTTGGGCGTAAAGGCCCAACGCTCCTGGCCGTTGCCGGTGTTGATGCCGGTATAGGTGTCATCGAGGGTGGTCGCGGTCGAGATACCCGCAGTCTGATAATAAGGGCTGTTGTTGGCGTCCACCTCGAAGGCGTGCAGATAGCCGTCGTTGGCGGAGATGTAAACCGTGGCGCGGCGCGCCGTGGCCGGCGTCGGGAATTGCGCACTGGCGCAACTGCTGCCGGTACCGGCGGTGCAGGCCTTGAAGCCGCTGTAGCCGGTGTCGGTGTAGGTGAAGGGCGAGGCTTTCACATACGCCGGCTGGGCGTTGATGATGTCGCCCATGATGCTGGCGCGCTGGCGGTAGAGGTCGGTGATGGCAAAGCCGCCGGTCGTTTCGTTGCTGTTGTCGCCGCGCACGAAGTCGAGCACTTTTTCACCGGTAGTCGCCAGTTTTTGCGTCAGCAGCCAACTGGTGTACTGGGTGAGCTGGGTGGCGAAATAGCCCTGTTCGGTGGCGCTCAGTCCAAGTCCGTCCTGGCAATTGGTGATGGGCGTGCCGCTCGGCCAGCACAGGTGCTTCAACTTGTTGCCGCTGCCTATGGCTGCCGACGCCGTGGTATCGGTGAGGTCGGAGGTGAAAAGTACGCGGTTGGTGTGCAGGCGTGCATCGAGCAGCGACGCCGCCGTCCACAGGTTGGCGGTGGACACAATGGCGGTGGCCGGGTCGATGGTCCGCGCCGTGATGTCGCCGGTCCAGGTCTGGGTCTGGTATTGCGCCGTGAAGGCATAGTTGTCGCCTGCCACAGGCTGCAGGTTGGAGGTCGCCGCCGCCGCACCGGCGCCGACGCGGGCGCGCATCGCCGCGAGCGTGTCGCCCAGGCTTTGTGCCAGTTCCTCGGGATTCTTGGCGCTGAAAAACAGGCCGCGGCCGTTGACCGCCGCATGCCACAAGTCATCCAGAGCGGTCTCGCCACTTTGCGTCACGGAAGGCCAGTTGCAGACGGCGCTGCCGCTGCCGCCGCCGTTGGTGGCGCAGGTCGCCGCAGCGGTCTTGATACGGTAAAAATCGCCGCTGGTCAGGCTCGGATCATCGTAGTCGGAGCGGTATGAAAGGTTGCCGTCAAGGCCCAGACCCAGCGTGAAGGTCACCATGTGCTGGTGGGTCGCGATATCCTTTTGCGACTGCGGCACGTTGTCGGTAGCCTTCGGGTCGGTGACGCAGATGCCGTCGGCAGGGGTGCCGCCGGGGCAGGGGCGAAGGTCGGTCTTGTAGTAATACTGCGCCACGTCGGCGAGGGTGCCCGAGGCGCCGGAACTGTTGCCGGCGATGGTGGCGTTGCGGTTGCCGTCAAAGACACCGTCCGAGCGCTTGGACCAGCCCGAGTCAACATTGTCCTGGTTGTCCATGGACGCCATGTTTTCCTTCCAGCCGTGGTTGTCCGCACCGTCGTATGCCGAGTTGGCGGTGGTCCAGTAGCCGTCGGTGGAGAGGATGGCAAAGTTGGGCTGGCAGGACTGCTGTATCGGGTCGTCGGCGACGTCGATGCCCTTGGTGAGGTAATTGGGGGCGCCGCTGACCCCGGTGGTGAACTTGCCGGCATAAATCTGGCCGACGCGCGACAGCGCTTCGCGCAGCGGCGTGCCGCCGTTGAAACCGGTACCGTAAAACTTGGTATACCAGGCCTCCTTGTGGCCGGTCGCTCCCGCAGTGAATTCTGAAATCTTCAGGTAGCGGGCCGAGTTCACGGAGTAGCCCGGATTAATGGTGATGAAGCCGACGCGATAGGTGTCGTCAATAGGTACAAAGGCGCGACCCGCAGCCGATTTCATCATTTGCATGCGGGTGCGGTAATAGGTGAACCAGTTGGCGAAATTGGTCATTTCCTCGGCGTAGGTACAGGTGGTGAGCGCGGCGCAATCGACGCGGCCGGTGGCCTTGGGATAGGTGGTGGTGGCCGGCTTGATGCTGGTGCGCGTAAAACTGCCGACGCCGGTGCGGATGCTGCCGGTGAAGGTATTGGCGCCGCCGCCCATGCCGATGATCGTCACCGGCGTGCCGCCGGCGGACACACCGCCGCTGAAGCTGCCCGACGTTGCCGACAGACCCAGCGCGCCGCCGCCGCCGGAGCCGTTGAGAATGGCCCAGCTGCGGGTGTTGGCGGCCGCGCCTTGGGAGACCGGCGCAGACACCACGACCGTCGTGCTGGAGTTGTTGCTGTTGGGCGTCGCCGAATAGCCGTGGCTGCCGGTGCCGGCATCAATCGCCTGCGCGATGTTGTAGGCACATTGCCGGCGGCCGGTGTTGCCGTTGGTGTAGTCGCAAAAAACGGCGTTGGCGAGGGTGATGGTACCGGCGGCCACTTTCAGATTTTGTATCCATGAGCCGCTGCTGCTGTTGCTGGTCGAGTTCACTGAAAAGTTGAACGTGGCCGCAGTGGTGCCGGTGACCGTGGAATTGACCTGGACGGAAAATCCGTTGGGCGTGGTGTAGGTGGCCGGACCGATCGGCGCGACCGCGGCGATGGTGACGACGTTGTCGAGGGCCGTTGCGGTGTATTCGGGTGTCGATGTGGCGGCGGTGATATTGGCCGCCAGTGCCGTGGCCATGGCGTCGCGTTCGGCCTGGGTATTGGTGCCGCCGGCGGCGGTGATGGTGGCGTTGGTGACGGTTACGCCGTTGATCTGTACTGAAGTAATGTCGGTGGAGGTATTGTTGCCTGAGTTGCCGATGGTGACGGTGCCCGAAGCGAGCCGGTTCGGCACCGTGCCGGTGGTGGTGGCGCCGAGGTATTTGGCATTGGTGTAGCTGCCGATGCGCTTTCTCTGGCAATTGGTGTACGTCGTGCTGGTACACCAGCGCACGCGCGCGGCGTAGGGATAGCTAGTGGTGGTGGCGGTGCCGGCGATGCAGGTGGTCAGTTCGACGTCGCTGCAGATTTCCGAAATATCGACGCGGTAGTAATACGGCTCGGCATAGCGGTATTTGGTGCTGCCGCCGCCGTCGAGGCCATAGCCGAAGGAAACACTGGGGTAGCTGTAGCTGGCGTTGGTCAGGCACAGGTTGGTGTCGAAGGCGCTGGTTGCCGTCGCATTGCACCAGACGCGGTCGGGGTAGTTGGTGGTGATATCGACGTTGGTCGCACTGTTGCCGAGCGAGTCGGCATTCTGGACGTTGTAGCTGTCGGTGCGCACCGTGGTCCATCCGGCGGTATTGGCGCTGGTCTGCGAGGTGCGGTCGGTACCGTCGTAATTGGCACCGGGGCGGTAATAGATCTCCGGGTTGTAATACTGCGTGTTGATGTCCGGGCTCATGTAGGGCGGGTCGCCGACCTTGCAGCCGTTGGCGCCGCCGGTGATGTTCGCGCTGCTGTCCATGGCGTCAAGGCAGTTGGAGCCCGGCACCCAGTCCGGCGTGTAGTCCCAGTCCATCGAGCCCGAGTCGTCAAGGATGAACATCAGGTTGGGTTTGACGTTGGCCGCAGCCTGTGCCAGCGGTTCGTTGTGGATTTGCGTCGCGGCGCCGTGCGCGATAAGGGTTACGCCGAAGGCGCTCGCCAGCACAAAGGCGAGCTGCGTCAGGCCGCTGCTAAGCGAGCCGGTGCCGGCGGCAGTGTTGGTGATGGGCTGTTTCATGTCGTATCTCCGGTGTCTCGTGCCAGCATCAGTTCATGATCGACTGGACGTAGCTGACGGTGTTGCGCGGGCCTTCTATGCGCGAGGTGATGCGGAAGAACACCCGCGGCGAATCGGGGGCCGGGGTCGAGCCGTACTGCACCTGGCCGAAGCTGCTGCTGGTGGCATTGCTCGAGGCGGCGGTGCGGATACAGTTGACGGCGGTGGGGTCGCCGACGGATTCGCACATGCGGTGGATGACGTATTTGACGGTGTTGCCGGCGCCGTCGGCGGCGATGGTGCGATAGTTTCCGCTGTTGGAGCTCGACCAGTCGAAATCGGTGACCGCGGTGTTGGCGCCGGTAAAGTCCCAGGTTGTCCAGGTGGCGTAATAGCCGTTGGAGATATTGTCGTTGAACAGGTTGGCGGCGGTCGCCGCTTGCACGAGTATCCAGGAGCGCGCGGTTTCCAGCCCGCTGTCACCGGCCTGCGTTGCGCCCTGCCTGAAGGCGAGGTTGCCGGCGATCAGGTTGGCTGTATCCACGCCGCGCACCAGGGCAATGCCGGCGAGCGACATCGCCACCAATACGATCAGCGCGATGAACAGCACCACGCCTTGCTGGGCCCGGCGCAAGCCGCCGCGCAGCGGTTTGACCAGACGATGGCTCATACCGTCCTCCAGATCATGTTGCGCAGCGGCACCACCGTCTCGAACACGCGGTAGGCGTAACAGCGGTCGGGTATGGTGAAGGTGCCGCCGCTCCAGGCGAGGGTTGCCGGGCTGGCGCTGCAAACGCCGCTCTCGGGCTTGACGTAATTACTCGAGCGCGCCAGAACCGCGAAGCGCACGGCCAGCACCTGCTGCCAGCCGGCCGCGGTGGTCGGCGTGGTGTTGTCATAGCTGTCGATGGTGCCGTCGTTGGCGACAAAGCTGGCGTGGCTGACGGTGCTGTTGTCGGTGCCGTTGTCCTTGCCGTATTGCGCGCGCAGGTCGACGATGTCGTTGACCAGGACCTGCGCCGAACCGCCGGCGGCCACCGCCAGCACGTCGCCTGAGGTGAGGTTGCCGCTGGCGATGGCATAGGTGCGGCTGACCGGCGCGGCGCCGAGGTTGAACACCAGCGCGCCGGTGGTATAGGCGGTGAAAGTGCCGCCGGCGGCGATGTTGTAGATCGAACTGGTCGAGGTGTTGTGCTGCAGCGTCGGTGTTGCCGTGACCGGCGTGGCGGTGAGCTGGGTCAGTGTGCAGACGCCGCTTTGCGCCGCCATCAGCAAATCGCCGCTGGTGAAGCCGTAAAAACTGTCCACCGTCATGTTGGCGCCGAAATTGGCCATGGTCTGCTGCAGCGTTGCCGGCCAGGCGCGATCCGAGGCCGTGCCGTACAGCACGTTGACCCGGTCGGGCAGGCCGCTGGTCTGGATGATGGTCACCGGCGCGGCGAACATGGTGGGCAGTGTGCTGCTCGCCGCCGGCGGCGAATAGACGCCGTTCACGGCGTAGCGGATTTCCGGGCACGCGAGCGAGGTGAGGTGCGCCACGCCGGCGCCGGCGATGCGCAGGTCGCGCTCGAGGTTGTAGAGGGCAAGGGTGCCGTTGACCTGGGCGCCGCCGGCGCTGGTGGTGGAGCGTTTGAAGTTTTCGTTGACGAGATAGACCTGGGTGATGACGGTGATGCCGATCAGGCCCACCGCCATGCCGACCATGACTTCGATCAGCGACAGGCCGCGCTGCGACCGGGCCGGGGTGCGATTGTTGGACAAAGGCATGCGCATGGGGATCTCAGTTGCCGTTGATCTGGGTGATGACGGTGAAGCTGCGCGTCTGCGCCGTGGTGTCGGGCATGCGCCAGCGCAGCGTCACCTGTACCTGGCGCACGCCGCCGGTGTTGGTGACCGTGATCGTCGGCGAGTTGGTGCCGCCGACGGTGACGCTGGGCAGGATGGCGGCGACACGGGTGCGCCAGGCCTGGCAGGAGGTGTTGCCGGCGCAGGCACTGGTGGTGTCGTAGTTGTCGATGTTGGCGCCGCCCGTGCCCATATCGACCCAGATGCTGCCGATGATTTCGTTGGCGAGGAAACTCGCTTCGGTGCGGTACTTGGATTCGATGGTATTTTTTATCGACACCGCCTGCAGGCCCATCAGCGCGAGAATGCCGACCGAAAAAATCAGGATGCCGACCAGTGCCTCGATCAGCATCACGCCGCGTTGCCGCGCCGCCCGCCGCAGCGCCGGGCGGCTTGTCATGCTGCGTCTTTGTCTTTGGGTGACCCGGTTATGTATGGCGGAGGTCATGGCGTTCAGGAGCAAATACGCGGGTCGGTGGCGTCGGTGACCTTGGGGTCGCACAGCTTGACCGTGCCCCCGGTGGTGACGAGCACGCGCATGCAGCGCGTCTCCCCGGCCGGCGTGGCGTGCTGGCAGGGGCTGAACGTCGGGTTGGTGATGTCGATCTGCGTCATGTTGACGGTGCTCGAACTGGGCCGGCCGAGCGCGTTGAAGGTGATGACGCCGGCGGTGGTGGCGGTGACGGCGGCCTTGGGCGAACCCTCGTTACCGGCTTTTTTCTGCAGCGTCTGCGGCGCCGTGGTTTCGGACGGCGCGGCGGCGCACAGGCCGGCCGGGTCGGCGAGGCTGACCACCCAGTCCACGCCGCCGGTTGACACGGCGCAACTCGCGGTCAGATCCGACACCAGTTGAAAGCGCACCAGGCCGTTACGGCGCACCGCTTCGGCGCGGGCGAGATTGAGTCCCTGCAGCAATGTTTCGCTCATGGTGCGCACCTGGGCATTCATCAGCCAGGTGCTCATGCTTGGTACGCCGATGCCCAGCAGGATGCCCATGATGGCAAGGCCGATCATGACCTCTACCAGGCTCATGCCGGTTTGCAAGCGGCGCATCAGGCTTTGGCCCATGTCTAGCAACTGCCTTTCTTGGTCAGCCAGCAACTGGCGTTGCTGGCGTAGCCGGCGCCGGCCATCACGCTGCCTGCAGTGACCGTGGTGGCGCGCGTGTTCGATTCGTTGACGGTAAAGGCGAGGCCGCCCATGCCGTTGTCGCCGCCTGCGCCGGCGCCGCCGCTGGCGGTGACGGTGTAGGTGCTGGCGGTGCCGGTGCACGAAATGCTGAAGTACTTCAGTGCGCCCGTCGGTGTCGCGGTGTTGAGCGTCGTCGGCAGGGTCGCGCCGCAGGTGGTGCCGCCGCTGACGTAGGTGCGGTTGTCCTGGAAGTACTGCTCCATCTTGATGCGCAAGTCGGCGAGGGTGGAGTGCGCTTCGGTGAATTTTCCGCGGCGGATGTAGTCGGTGTAGGCCGGGATGGCGATGGCCGACAGGATGCCGACGACGGCGACGACGATCATCAGTTCAATCAGCGAGAAACCCTGTTGACGCCGCATGTTCCACCCCCGATATTTGAATGAAGGTAGTGTAGAACTACGTATCTAATAGCGTAAATGCTGATGATGAGTGGTAGCCGGACTCGGATGAACGGTATCCCGACCGTGAAAATTCCACATTTTCAGCCGCTTCCACGGTTTTTATGGGGTAAGGGCTACCCCGGATATGGGGTAGGGGGCGGGCTGGGCCGCGCCGAGGGGCTCAGGAACGGCTTGGCGCCGGTTTTCGCGGTTGCTTAGGCGGCGGCCATGGGCAGCGTGATGGTGAATGCGCTGCCGCCGCCCGGATTCGGCGCAAAGCCCAGTTCACCGTTCAACACCTCGATGATGGACCGGCTGATGGTTAACCCCAGCCCCATTCCGTTCGATTTGGTCGTGAATTGTGGTTCAAAAATGCGCTCGGCCAGCAGTTCAGGGACGCCGCCCCCGGTGTCGCGGACGGTGATGAAAACCTTGGCGGATGGCGTCACCCCGGTTTCGATAGCGATGGATCGTGATTCGGCGGGCAGCGAGGACAGCGCCTGGATTGCGTTGTAAAGCAGGTTGAGCAAGGCCTGGGTGACGAAAATCGGATCGCCCTGGGCCTGCGGCAGCGGTGCAGCCATGCTCACGCTGACGACTACGGCATTGAGTTTGATCTGGTCGTCGGCGAAGCGCAGGGTGGTGAATACCAGCGAGGCGACATTGAAGGGGACCAGATCCGGCGCCTGACGCATCGCAAGCCGCCGGACGCGTGCGACGATTTCGCCGGCCAGCAGGGCGTTCTCGGCGCTGGCCTGCATCGCGGTGTTGATCTCCTGCCAGTTGATATCGTTCTGGCGCAGCATTCGCAGGCAGGCCTGGTTGTAGGA
>CAYLPI010000153.1:0-9475 GCA_964385505.1 uncultured Bordetella sp. | reverse complement strand
GTACGAATCAGCAAGAACGGCGCCACCGCCACTGTCATTCCGGGCGCAGCGGGGAATCTCGCCTGGGACTGTGTGAACGGCAGACTCCCCGCTGCGCCCGGGGTGACCAGCCGGCGTGTACGGTGCTCATGTACCGTATCGCAAAATCGGCCGGGTACATCCAGTACAATTGACGTTCACCGTCGCCACGCAATACCGACCGATGAACCTCTACCCCCGCCCCGAATTCGAAGCCAAGCGCTGCCACACCGGCGACCTTGCCGCGCGCGTGGCGCAGTTGCCGCGGCCGCTGGTGTTCACCAACGGCGTGTTCGACCTCCTGCACCGCGGCCATGTGACCTATCTCGCGCAGGCGCGCGCCCTCGGCGCAAGCCTGATCGTCGCCGCCAACAGCGATGCCTCGGTCAAGCGCCTGGGCAAGGGTGACGACAGGCCGCTTAACAGCCAGCAGGACCGCATCGCCGTACTGGCCGCGCTCGCCTCGACCGATCTTGTGACCTGGTTCGACGGGGACACGCCGCTGTCGCTGATCCTCGCCTGCAAGCCCGACGTGCTGGTCAAGGGCGGCGACTGGAAGCCCGAGGACATCGTCGGCGCCAAGGAAGTACTCGGCTGGGGCGGCAGCGTGCACTCGATTCCGTTTCAGCACGAGCGCTCTACCACGGCCTTGCTGGCCAGGATTCGCGGCTGAATCCGGAGGGGCATAGGCTGAAAACCCGCACCAGGCGGGCGTTTCCAGTCGATAGCCGTCATACACACCGGGCTTTTACATGCCTCCCCTTCGATGCCGCCGGGTAGCGCAGGGAACCGCCGAGGGCGCCCGACGGCGCTTAATCAACGATAAACAGCGTCGCACCCTGCGCAGTTGAAGAGCGATGTTCGCCATCAGCATCCGCCACCTGGTAACTCATGCCCGGCTTGAGTGTGAAGCGCCGCCCGTCCTTGAGCTCGGTGTCGAGCTGGCCCTGCATGCACAGGATGATGTGGCCCTTGGCGCACCAGTGGTCGGCGAGATAACCGGCCGAGTATTCGACCACGCGCACGCGGATGTCGCCGAACTGTTGCGTGCGCCATATCGCCTTGCCATGCTCACCGGGGTGTTCGGTCGGCGCTACGGCCGACCAGTCGGTGGTGCAAAACGGGATCGCCGCAAGCTTCATGACGGCGCCCGGGCTTCCTCGGCGGCGCAGGGCTTGACCTCGCTACCCGGGAACATGGCTTTCATTTCCCCCAGTTTTGCAGCGAAGGCCTCGGGCACTTCACGCATCTGGAAAAACACGCGCGTGACCTGGCCTTCGCGCCTGCCCGATTGCGCCGAGCGCACGCGCTGGACGCGCAACTGCTCGAGCCGCGCGCGCGCCGCTTCCTCGGTCTTGAACAGGCCGAACTGGATGGCGTTGCGCCACTTCGGATCTTCGTTGACGATGAAATAGTCCTCGACGCCCAGGCTTTTGAGTTCGACGACTTTCTGGTTGGCCGCCTGGCGGTTGGCGAGGGGCGGGATGAACACCCACCAGCCGACGCTGTCATCGACACGGCGTTGCGTCAGCCTGGTGCCGGCGGCGAGCGGTGCCAGCGCCTCTTCGACCTTTGTCGCATCGGACGCGGCGAAGCCGCCCCATTCGATGCAGGCCACCATCTTCGGCGCCTCTGCCACTTTGGGCGGCGCAAGCCTCGCCTTGTCTTTTTCGCCGAGCAACTTGATTTTCTCGGGGCTGATCTGTTGCGCCATCAGGTGCGCGTCGCGCGCGTCACCGCGGCCGAGGTAGGCCCACGCACCCAGCGCAAGGTTGGCGAGCAGCAGGACGATGGCAAATGTTTTCAAACGGGCTCTTTCATTGCGGCGCCGCCGTCAAGCCGGGCCCGGGCCCTGCGCGATGCGCAGCAAGCCCTCCAGCGCAAGATTATCCACCACGCTTGCCCTGATGGTAAGCCTCGCCGCAATGGCGGCCGCAGCACCGCCGGTGATGAGGCAGGCTGCGCCCGGCGGCAGGCGCGCGTGGCAGCGTTCGATGGCGCCGGCCTGCGCCTCGAGGCAACCCGACTCGATGGCATCGGCGGTGTTGCGCGGATCGGCGGCGTACCGCCCTTGTTGCAACGGCAGGCCGGCGGTGTTGGCGGCGAGGGCTTTTTTCATCAGGTCCACGCCGGCGACAATGCGTCCGCCGAGGAACACGCCGTCGGCGCCGATTGAATCAATGGTGGTGGCGGTGCCCGCGCTGACCACCAGACAGGCACTGCGGCAACGTCCCCATGCGCCGATCATCGCCGCCCAGCGGTCGGCGCCGAGTTGCGCCGGTTGCTCGTACCGGTTGCTGACACCGCAGGCCGCGGCCGATGCGACCAGCCATTGCGCCGTGGCGGGCCAGCGCGCGAGCAGCGGCTCGAGCGACGCACGCACGGCCCCGCCGGCGACATTGGCAATCACGATCGCCTGCGGCCGTGGCAGGCCGCGCCATGCCACATTGAGCGTGACGATATCCGACAAGGGCAACGAAGCCTGCGCAATGACGACGGGCGCTAACGTCTCGGTGTCGGTGTCGGTGGTGGTGGTGTCGGTGGTGGTCGCGGTGGCGAACAGCGCCCACTTCAAACGCGTATTGCCGCAATCGATGGTCAGGATCATCGCGCCTGCACCATGCCCTCGCGCCGCAGGCTGATATCGCCGCTGACAATGCGCTCGACACCCTGCGCCGAACGCAACAACAAGGCACCGTCCTCGGCCACCCCGAGGACATCGCCCTGCAAACCGGGCCGGCCGTCAAGGTGCAGACTGACGCGCTGGTCGCGATGGGCGTTACGCCGCTGCCACTCGTCGCGCAACGGCGCAAAGCCGCCACCGGAGAACGCGCCCAGCATGGTCACCAGTTCGCCCAGAATGAGGCCCAGCAGCAGGCTGCGCGAGGGTGCCGGGGCGACGAGGCTGGCAACGTCGGTGACGGGCTGGTCGATGGCATCGCGCACCGCCGCGTCCAGTCTGGTGTTGACGCCGATGCCGATGACCGCGGCGCCGGGGCCGTTGGCTTCGCCGCTGGTTTCGATCAGGATGCCGGCGAGTTTTTTGTCCCCGTGCAGGATGTCGTTGGGCCACTTGAGCTGTACACCGGCGATGCCGGCGCGCTCGAGCGCTCGCGCCACCGCCACACCGACAGCAAGTGACAGCCCGGCAAGACCGGCTGCGCCGCCCTCAAAACGCCACAGCAGTGAGAAGGTCAGGCTGCCGCCAAGGCCGGACTGCCAACTGCGGCCGAGGCGGCCGCGCCCGGCGAGTTGCAGCTCGCAGGCGATGGCACTCGCGTGCGCTGCACCGGCGCGGGCGCGCTCCATCAGCAGCGTGTTGGTCGAGGCGCAACTGTCGAGAACCTCAAGGCGCAGTTGCGGCGATGTGACGGCGGCCGCCCGCAGCACATCGGCGGCGACCAGCAGGTCGGGCGGCGTGGCGAGACGGTAACCGCGGCCGCGCAGCTTGTGCAGCGCGAGGCCCTGCGTTTCGATCGCGCGCACCGCATGCCACACCGCGGCGCGCGACAACCCCAGCGCCACGCCCAGTTGCTCGCCGGAGTGGAAACTGCCGTCAGCCAAAAGCCGCAGCAAGGGAAAGAAGTGTTTGTTCATGCGCGTGGACGAAGGCCAAGGCGCGATGTTAGCACCGTCGTTGCGGCGGCGAGGCCCCCGGGCCGGCGCGGCCTTGCCCGACAACGCACCCATACCGCGACGGTGCAGCATACCCCGCACCGACATCTCGGCCACGCTGTTCCTGTCCGCGCCGGCCTGATATGACGGCGGTGAGCTGGTGATCTACGACACCAACGGCGTGCAAGCGGTCAAACCGACCGGGCGGTGACTATTGCAATTGCATGAAAATCGCACATTGATGCCCACATTTCCGCTATCGCCGGTTGCGCGCCGTAGCCAGCGCTGATATGCTTTCGTCATAAGTTGTGACCGGCACCGGCCAACCCTCCCGTAACCGGCACCCTGGTCGCGACGCATAACAGCAGTATCCAGCAGCATCCATGCCGCCACCGACGGGTTGCGGCAATCAGGCGGACGAACCCTCCCTTCGTCCGCTTTTTTTTTGCGCCGTTCCTGACACAACGGCCGCTACGGCCACACCAACCACTACGGCCACACCGCAGCCGGCAGGTGCTGCGCCAGCAGTTATAATCTTTGCCACCGGTCGCCCGGGCTTCACCTGGCGACGCGCCGGAACGTGCCACCGCAATCTGTGGCGGCACACCAGACCAAGCGAGGACTCCGGATTGAACCCAAAACTGATCAAGGCACTGGCGCTGTGCGCGCTGTTGTTTGCCGCCGCCGCCGCGCCGCTCAGGACAGGCGCCGCCACTCAAATCCAGTTCTGGCACGCCATGGAGGGCGTACCCGGTGAAACCCTGGTGCAACTGGTGGAACGTTTCAACGCCGGTCAGAAAAACTGGCAGGTGGTCCCGACCTACAAGGGCGGCTATCAGGAGACGCTGCAGGCGGGCGTAATGGCCGCGCGCGAAGGCAAGGCACCGCACCTGCTGCAGGTCTATGAGGTGGGCACGGCCGGCATGATGGCCTCGCCCAAGCTGTACAAGCCGCTGTCGCAGCTCGCCGCCGAACACCGCATGAAGCTCGAGACCTATGGTCCCTCGGTGTCGGCTTTTTTCTCCGATGCCAAAGGCCAGCTGCAGGCGCTGCCCTTCAACAACTCGACGCCGGTGCTCTATTACAATCGTGACAAGTTCCGCAAGGTCGGGCTCGACCCGGACAAACCGCCCAAGACCTGGCCCGAACTGCAGGTTGCGCTGCTGGCGCTGTACGACGGTGGCGAAGCCTGCCCCTACACCACCTCGTGGCAATCCTGGGTGCATCTCGAAAACGAGAGCGCCTGGCACAACTACCCCTTCGCCAGCGAGAACAACGGCCTCTCCGGCACGCGCGCCGTGCTCGAGTTCAACAGCTACCTGATGGTCAAGCATATTTCGCTGATGTCCTCATGGGTCAAGTCCAGATTGTTCCACTACTCGGGCCGCACCAACCAGGCCGACATCCGCTTCGCCACCGGCGAATGCGCGGTGCTGACCGGCTCGTCCGCCGCCTATTCAAGTTTCAAGCGCGCAGCGGGCTTCAAGCTGGGCGTGGCGCAACTGCCCTACCACGATGATGTCAACAAAGCGCCCTACAACACGCTAATCGGCGGCGCCGCACTGTGGACGATGTCCGGCAAGACTGCCGGCGATTACGCCGGCGTGGCGCGCTTTCTCGAGTTCCTCGCCACCCCGGTGGTGATGGCTGAATGGAGTGAAAAAACCGGCTACGTGCCGGTGACACGCGGCTCCTTTCTGGCACTCAAGAACACCGGGCATTTCAAGGAAAACCCCGAGCTCGAAGTCGCCGTCAACCAGCTCATCGGTGTCAAGCCGGGCAATTACGCCAAGGGCGTGCGCCTGGGCAATTTTTCGCGCATTCGCGACATCATCGACGAGGAACTCGAACGGGTCTGGGACGGCAGCAAGGCGCCCAAGTCGGCGCTCGATGATGCCGTCAGCCGCGGCAACCTGTTGTTGCGCGAATTCGAGAAGGCATCGCGCAACTAGGATCAAGATACCCATGCGTGCCAGCCTGCTGCGCGTCGTCATGAACCTGTGGCCGCCGTTCTGGGCGGCCGGCATACGGGTGCGCCACATCGCACCCGATTACCGCGAGGCCGAGGTGGAAATGCGGCTGCGCTGGTACAACCGCAATTACGTTCGCACGCATTTCGGCGGCAGCCTGTACGCCATGACCGATCCGTTTTACATGCTGATGCTGCTGCACAACCTCGGACACGATTACACCATCTGGGACCAGAGCGGGCATATCGAATATGTGCGCCCGGGCCGCGGCCTGGTGCGTGCGCGCTTCAGCCTCAGCCGCGAGCAGATCGAAAACATCCGCCTGCGCGCCGACGCCGGCGAAAAGGTGCTGCCGCAGTTCTGCGTCGCCATCACCAATGCCGGCGGCGAGACCGTCGCGCGCATCGAGAAAACCCTCTACGTCAGGAAAAAGCGATGACGCCCTGGCCTTATCCGCGCATGATCGCGCACCGTGGCGGCGGCACGCTCGCGCCAGAGAACACACTGGCGGCGATACGCACCGCGCCGCAATACCGTTACCGCGGTGTCGAGTTCGACGTAATGCTCTCGGCCGACGCGCAGCCGGTGCTGATCCACGACGAGACGCTCGAGCGCACCACCAGCGGCCGCGGCGAGGTCGCCACGACGCCGCTGTCGGTGCTGGCAACCCTGGACGCCGGCAGCTGGAAGGCGGCGCGCTTTGCCGGCGAGCCGGTGCCGACCTTTACCGCTGCAGCAAAGCTGTGCATCGAGCTTGGCCTGTGGGCAAACATCGAAATCAAGCCCGCGCGCGGCCATGAGACCGCCACCGGCGACATCGCCGGCCGCATTGCAGCCGCCGCCTGGCAGGGCGCGAAAACCCTGCCCTTGATCTCCTCGTTCCGGCCTGCGGCGCTGGTCGCGGCGCATCAGCGCGCTCCGGACTTTGCGCTCGGCTGGCTGGTCGGGCGCATCGAGCCGGGCTGGCAGCGCGAGCTGGCCAACCTCGGCTGTGTGTCACTGCATTGCAACCAGGCCCACCTGACGGCGGCGCAGGCGCGCGAAGTCAAGGACGCCGGCTACTGGCTGTTTTGCTACACCGTCAACGATCCGGTGCGCGCGCGCGAACTGTTCGACTGGGGGGTGGATGCCATGGTCACCGACCGCCCTGACTTGTTGGCACCGGACTGAGCAATAATGCACGTTCCGGCCGGCATGCCTGACAATTCCTTACACTCTTTTACGATTCATTAGCCACTGTCTTTGCCGTATCGACGTTAATCGGCCTGTGGGAGGCGTTCTCCCCGACAACCTTAAAACCGAACAGGAGATTCCAGCATGAACAACACCAAAATCACCCTCGCCGCGCTGCTCCTCGGCGCCTTCAGCCTTTCCGCCATCGCCCAGACCACACCGGCCAACCCGACCGCGACCCCGCGCGTGGACCAGCGCCAGGCCAACCAGCAACAACGCATAGACCAGGGCGTGCAATCGGGCCAGCTCAACCAGCGCGAAGCCGCCCGCCTCGAAAAAGGCCAGGCACGGGTGCAAAAAATGGAAGACAAGGCCAAGGCTGACGGCGTCGTGACCAAAAAGGAACGCGCCGCGCTGCATCACGCCGAGAACAAGCAAAGCCGCCATATCGCGCGCGAGAAACACGACCGCCAGCGCGCCGCCAAGTAAGCCTGCTGCAATTTAAAAAAAGCCCGGCGATGCCGGGCTTTTTTATCGGAGAAATGGCTGGAAATGCCCGTCCCTAGGGCATTTCCAGCTATCGTCCTATTTTCGAATCCCACTTGGAAGCTAGAACGGCAGACTTACCCCCGGCTTAACCGCCAGCAGCGCCTTGCGAAAATCCGCCTGGATGCGCTTTAACGCCGCTTCGTTATCCGCCTCGAAGCGCAACACGATCACCGGCGTGGTGTTGGAGGCGCGCGCGAGGCCGAAGCCGTCGGCATACTCGACGCGAAGGCCGTCCAGGGTGATGACATCGAGCGCACCGGTGAACGACGCACCCTGCTGCATGCGCGCGATCAGCGCATGCGGTTCGCCTTCTGCCAGCTTGAGGTTGAGTTCGGGCGTGGACAGCGCATCGGGCAGTGCGTTGAGCACGGCACTCGGGTCGGCACTGCGCGAGAGGATTTCCAGCAGGCGCGCACCGGCGTACTGGCCGTCGTCAAAGCCGTACCAGCGCTCGCCGAAAAAAGTGTGGCCGCTCATTTCGCCGGCAAGCGGTGCGCCGCTTGCCTTCATTTTCGCCTTGATCAGCGAATGACCGGTCTTCCACATCACCGGTACGCCGCCGTGCCTGCGGATCCACGGCGCGAGCTTGCGCGTGCACTTGACATCGAAAATGATCTGGGCGCCGGCATTGCGCGACAACACGTCGGCGGCGTAGAGCATCAGTTGCCGGTCGGGGTAAATGATGGCGCCCTCGCGCGTCACCACGCCGAGGCGGTCGCCGTCACCGTCAAAGGCAAGACCCAGTTCGGCGTCCTGCGCCTTCACCGCGCGTATCAGGTCCTGCAGGTTCTCCGGCTTGGAGGGGTCGGGGTGATGGTTGGGGAAATCGCCATCAACCGTACAGAACAATTCCGTGACATCGCAGCCGAGGCGGCGATACAACTCGCCCGCGGTGGCGCCGGCGACGCCGTTACCGCAGTCGATGACAATCTTCATCGACCGCGCCAGCGTGACGCCACCGACGACGCGCGCAAGATAGGCTTCGCGCACATCCGCGCTGGAAAGCGCGCCGGCGCCGGCGGAAAAATCAGCGGCGACGATGCGCGCGCGCAGCGCCTGAATATCCTCGCCCGACAGCGTGGTACCGCCCAAAACCATCTTGAGGCCGTTGTAATCGGGCGGGTTGTGGCTGCCGGTGACGGCCACCGCGCTGTGGCAGCCGAGGTGATGCGCGGCGAAGTAAATCATCGGTGTCGCCGCCATGCCGAGGTCGATCACATCGACGCCGGCGGCGCGAATGCCCTCGGCCAGCGCCGCGACCAGAGCCGGCCCGGAGTGGCGGCCATCGCGTCCGACGGCGGTTGCCGTCTGGCCCCGCGCGCGCGCCTCGCTGCCCAGGGCGCGGCCGATCTGGCGCACGCCGTCTTCGGTCAGCGTCGTGCCGACGATGCCGCGAATATCGTAGGCCTTGAAAATTTCAGGTGGGGGCGGCGTGCTCATGGCGTGGTGCGGATCAGGCCTGTTGATCAAAGAAGCCGAGTATACGTTGCGGCAGCCAGTCGATGTGCCCGGGACAGGCACCGCTGACAAAACCGACATGCCCGCCCTCGTCGGGGTAGTCCAACTGGACCATTTTCGAGACCTCCCGTATGTGCGGCAGGTAACAAACCGGCAGAAAGGGATCGTTCCTCGCGTTGAGCACCAGCGTCGGCACGGCGACATCGCCGAGGCCGTGCCTGGAACTCGCCCGCGTCCAGTAATCGTCGGTGTCGCGGTAACCGTGCAGCGGCGCGGTGACGACATTGTCGAAGTCACGCAGCGTGCGCGCGGCGAGCATCGCCGCGCCATCGACCATGCCGGGAAACTGCGCGAGCTTGCGCAGGGTCTTTCTTTTCATCGACGACAGGAACATGCGCGTGTAAACCATGTTGAAGCCGCGGCCGAGCGCATCGCCCGCACCGGTCAAATCGAGCGGCGCCGACACCGCCGCTGCGGCATCAGTCAGCGCCGTCGCAGCGGCGCCCTGCTCGCCAAGGCATTTCAGCAAGGCGTTGCCACCCAGTGATACGCCCACGCTGTAGAGCGGGGCGATGCCGGCGATCCGGCGCATGCGCGCGAGAACCCAGGCGATCTCGGCCGCATCGCCCGAGTGGTAGGCGCGCGGCAGCCGGTTGAGCTCTCCCGAGCAGCCGCGAAAATGCGGGAACGCC
>CAYLPI010000152.1:0-9497 GCA_964385505.1 uncultured Bordetella sp. | reverse complement strand
TGCCGGCGAACTTCTTGAACAGCACCGCCTTGCCTTCCATCACCGGCTTGGAGGCGAGCGGACCGATCGCCCCGAGGCCCAGCACCGCCGTGCCGTTGGTGATGACACCGACAAGGTTGCCGCGCGAGGTGAGGTTGCGTGCCTCGGCCGGATCACGCACGATCTCGAGGCAGGCGTCGGCCACCCCCGGCGTATAGGCAAGCGCAAGGTCGCGCTGGTTGACGAGGCCCTTGGTCGGCGTGACGGAAATCTTGCCGGGCTTGGGCAGGCGGTGGTAATCCAGCGCCGCCTGTTTCAGGCTCTTGTCCTTGTCCATAGTTGCTTTCGCGTATTGGAGTATTTGGTTTACTGCGAAGGGACTTTAGCGGCCATGTCTATGTCTGAACTGTGAATCCCTGTAACCGCAGGAGCGAAGTATAAAGCATCCGCTGCGCGCTCCTTTCGGCCGCCATGGCAAATGGTCCGGCTTGCTGCTGCACGAGGTTTGATTCTGCTGCCGCGGGATCGCAAATGCCGCTTGGCCGCAAACCCGCGCCAGCCGGTCATTTCCAGCCATCATCGCCTGAAAACCCTTATCCGGCGGCGAGACGGGGGTTGCGCCGGGAATTCCCGGCGCCAGTCGAGCGACTTCGCGCGTACCAGCCGAAGCGCGCCCTGGAAGGGGCTTTCCAGCCGATGGCACACGGGCACAATGGAACTCCGCACGGTTTGTTTCGATGCTTCAAGCGCCAGCTTGGCTCCGCGCCCCGATGCACCGTCCGTGATCAGATCGGCGGCACACCCCCCGTAAGCCTGCGTTCGTCAGATCCGCAAAACCGCGAGGAATGACCGCTATGCGAGCACACCGGCTTTTGCATAACAGCCCATGGCGGACAGAACAATGGAAAAATCACCCCCGCTGCTTTCGTCTGCATAGCCTTGACGACGAGCTTGCAGCGTCGAGTTCGAGAGTAGCGTCCCCCACGGCGCACGATTGGCAATCGTGTGGATTCGAGTGGAGCCAGCCTTCGTATCCGGGCATCGCGCCCCGGAGTTGCGACAAACGGGATTGAGTCCGGCTTAGCCGCTTAGCCCGAAGCCGGACTCCCACGGAGCCTAACCCCCAATCACAATCTCCCTCGCCGCGCCGCGCACGTCCATTTCGTATTCGAGGTTGACGATGGGCGGGCGGCAGAAGTGCCAGGCAATACCGTCAGTGCCGCAGCGGCGGATGAGTTCCTCGCCCATAATCGCGCCGATGTCGTGCACGGTATAGGCCTGCACCGACACGGCGTCGGCCCAGTTGAATCCGAGCGCGGCCAGGCGCTGTTCCATTTCCGCGACCACGTAGCGCAGTTTATCGCGCATGCCATCGAGGCTGGTGTCGCCCAGGCGTACCACGGTGTCGCGGTAATTGGCGCGGCCCTCCTGTGCCTCGCCGCCGCCGGCGATAATAAAGCTGGCGCGCGCGCCGGGTTTGGCCGGCACGGTCACTGAAAACGCGTGCATGGCGGGAGCCGCGGGCGGGGCGTAGGCCGGGCAGACGTTGGTGCGCGCCACCGGGTTGATGCCGTCCTTGTAAAGGCCCCAATTCTCCAACGTCGTCACGTACTGCTTGTTGAAGTCCTGGAAGCCGGTCTCGGAAAACGGCGCCGGCGAGCGCAGCTCGCAGGCGCAAAAAGCCGTCGTCGGCCGTCCCGCGGCCTTCATGTAGGCCTCGGCGGCGGCAAAGCCCGCGGCGAGAGGCAGCGGTCGCGCCAGACGCACGCGTTCGATTTCGTATCCGGGCTGCGCGGCGACGCCTGCGGAATACTGGAAAACCCCCTTGATATAGCGATAGCCGCCCGGGTTGAAGGCGATGACTTCGGCCATGGATATGCGCTCCTTGTTTGATTTGCCGACAGCTTAGGTGCACCGACGCCCCAAGACAAGGCGCAAAGCAGATATAACTGCTTGCTCCGAAGTGTTGGATTTGCTACGTTGGCCCGGCATGAAGCGTGCGCAGAAGACCAACACGGAAATACGGCAATGTCCGGGCAGTGCCTGAACGGGGGTGCGGAGTACCTCGTGGTGCCTTACCATTCCTGCTAGCGGCAGCACGGCAAGACAAGATGCAGATCGGGTACGGTGTCGGAGTACAGTACTACCTCGGCCTCACTGCCCGGGCGATCGGACTGCCCCACGAGAAGCGCTTCAAGAAGTTGCGCCTGCTCGATGATGTCGAGAAAGCCGTCGAGCTGCTGCGTCCGCGCGCGCAAAAACTCGGCCACCTGGAACAGGACATGCGCGATCAGGTCAAAACGGTCGTGTACCCGTAGCCCGCCATAACAGGATCCCGCAATGCACTTGAACATCGGCCTTGGCAATTACGACCGCACCGCGCCGCTGCTGGACGGGCGCATAGGCGTGGCAAACGCGCAGATCACCGTGCAAAGCCCGCCGCTCGAAGAATTGTTCGTGCGCGCCTTCGACAAGTACGAATTCGACGTCGCCGAACTGTCGTTCAGCAATTACGTGTATCTCACCTCCGAGGCCAAGTGCCCCTACGTCGCGCTGCCGATATTCCCGTCGCGCACCTTCCGGCATTCGGCCATTTACGTGCGCGCCGACCGCGGCATCAAGAGCCCGCGCGACCTCATCGGCCGCCTCGTCGGCGTGCGCGAATACTCGATGACGGCGGCGCTGATGGCGCGTGGCGTGCTTGAGGACGATTTCGGCGTCGCCTCGGGCGCGATCCGCTGGCGCTACGGCCGCGCCGAGGCCGACGAAGCCCCGCCCGTGGTGCGCATGAAGCCGCGCGGCGTAGAGCTCGAATCGATAGCCGAAGGCGCGAATCTGTCCGGGCTGATCGAAACGGGTGCCATCGAGGCGCTGGTGGCCTACAAGCCGCCGTCCTGCTTCGTGCGCGGCGTACCGCAGGTGAAGCGGCTGTTTCCGGACCACGTCGCCGCCGAGCGCGACTACTACGCGCGCACCGGCGTGTTTCCGATCATGCACATCGTGGCGGTCAAGCGCGAACTTGCGGAGAATCATCCGGAAGTCTGTATTGCGATATGCGACGCCTTCGAGCAGGCGCGCCGTCTCGCCTTCGCGGCGCTCGAGCGCCACAGCTCGCTCGCGGTCGCGCTGCCCTGGGCGCTGCAAAACCTGACCGAGGCGCGCGCGCTGATGGGGCCGGACTACTGGCCCTACGGTGTGGCGTCCAATCGCGCGGCCATCGAGGCGGTGGCGCGCTATTCTGCCGCGCAGGGCCTCGCTTCGCGCGTGCTGGCCGCGGACGAGTTGTTCGCGCGCAACACCCTGGACTGGTCGCCATCGCAGACGCCCGCGCCGGCGACTTCAGCGCACTGACACCCCTCACCCGAATGTTTTCAATTTAAAGAAGGCCCATCATGAATCGTACCGCCGGTTTCCTAGCCGCGATCACCGCGGGCACATTTGGCGTGCTGTGTTCCCTCCAGTCCGTGCAGGCGCAGGATTTCCCGCGCAAGCCGGTGCGCGTCATCGCGCCGGTGCCGCCCGGCGGTGTCATCGACAACAGCATGCGTATCGTGTCCGAGAAGTTGAGCGCGCGGCTGGGGCAGCAGGTCGTCATCGAGAACCGTCCCGGCGCCAACGGCACCATAGGCGCGCAATACGTCGCGCAGCAGCCGGCCGATGGCTATACCCTGCTGACCGCGGTGGACGGCACCATGGCGGTATCGCTGAACAAAGCCATATCGCCCAAGGCGCCGATCAGCACGCTGCAAGAGCTGATCCCGGTGACCAAGCTCGGTGATTTCGACATGCTGCTGGTGGCCAATCCCTCGCTGGGCGTCAAGAATCTGGCTGAATTCATCGCCAAGGCCAAAGGCAAGGACAAGGCCGCGTCCTACGGCTTCGGCACCTCAGGCATAGGTTCAACCACGCACTTGGCCGGTGAACTGCTGGGGCAAATTGCGGGCATTCCGCTGGTCCACGTGCCCTTCAAGGGCGGCGGGCAGGCGCTGATCGACGTGATCGGCGGGCAGATTCCGCTGGTCATGACCACGGTCGCAACGGCACAGCAGCACATCAGGAGCGGCAAGCTGGTGGCGCTGGGCGTGCCCGGCGCCAAGCGTTCGAAATCGCTGCCCGACACGCCGACCTTCGCCGAGAGCGGCCTGAAGGGCTTCAATGTGAGCGGCTGGGTGGGGGTGTTCGCGCCGGCCGGCACGCCCAAGCCGGTTATCGACCGGTTGCAAAAGGATTTTGCCGCGGTGCTGGCTGACCCGGCCGTGCACCAGGCCTTTGATACCTTGGGCATGGAGCCAGGCGGCATCACGGCCGATGAATTCGCACAGCAACTGCGCGGCGACCTTGCCCGCTGGGCTGACGTTGTCATCAAAGGTAAGATCGCGATCGATTGAGTCCGCCTGCCGGCGGGGGCTCAGCGGCGATGATGCGCTCGGGCAGGCGGGCGCCTAGCCTTTTACAAGCCAACGCTGCACGAATGCAGTCGCCGAGAAAATTCGATGCCGCATGGCGCGGTCTTGTTGTAAGAGTTTGTCGCCCGCTGGAAATGGCCGTCCGGCGCGCCTTTCCAGCCATCGGCATGCACGTCACCGCCGCACCGCACTGTGCACCCCGGCCACCTCGCGCACCAGCGCCAGCACGCGCTGCAACTGGTTGATGTCGGCGATATCGAGGGTGAAGTGCATGGTGGCGAGGCTTTGCCGGCTTTGGGTATTGGCGGCGGTGACGTTTATTTTTTCGCGCGACAAGACTTCGGACACGTCGCGCAGCAGACCGTGCCTGTCGTCGGCGCGCACCACCACATCGACCGGAAAGACGCTTCTTGCCTGCTTGCCCCAGTCGGCGGCGATGATGCGCTCGGGCAGACGCGCGGACAGGCGCGCCGCACCGGCGCAACTGGCGCGGTGTATGGAAATGCCGCGGCCGCGCGTGACAAAACCGATGATCGGATCGGGCGGCGCCGGCTTGCAGCAGCGCGCAAGCTGGGTCATCAGCCGGTCCACGCCGACGATGAGAATGCCGCTGCCCGGGTCATCGGCGCGACTCTCATGGGTCCTGACCTCCTGCAGCGGCGGGAGCTGCGCTTCGTCGTCACCGCGCAACGCGAGTTGCAGCGCGCGCGAACCGACTTCATCGCGCGCGACGGCGGCGAACAAGTCCTCGGCATGCGCCAGATCAAAGCGCCCGGCCAGCTCATCGAGGTTGACGCCGGTCTTGCCCTCGCGCTGCATTTCACGCTCGACCACGGCGCGGCCGTTGGCGATGGTCTCGGCCAGCGCCTGGGCGTTGAACCATTGCCGCACCTTGTTGCGCGCGCGCGAACTGCCGACAAGGCCCAGCACCGGGTTGAGCCAGTCGCGGCTCGGTCCGCCGGTCTTGGCGCTGATGATATCGACGCGCTGGCCGTTGGCGAGCCGCGTATCGAGCGCCACCATCTGACCATCCACGCGCGCGCCGCGGCAGCGGTGGCCGATGTCGGTATGCAGCGCATAGGCAAAATCAACCGGCGTCGAGCCCGCCGGCAGGTCGATGACCCGGCCCTGCGGCGTCAATACATAGACGGTATCGTCGAGCACCGCCCGCTTCGACTGCATCACCCGGTCGGAGGTATCGACGATGTCGTCGCGCCATGCCAGCACCTGCCGCAGCCAGGCGATTTTCTGCTCGAAGGCCTGGTCCGCTCCTTTGCCTCCTTCCTTGTATTTCCAGTGCGCGGCCACCCCGAGTTCAGCGTGGCGGTGCATGTCATGCGTGCGGATCTGCACCTCCAGACCGCGACCGTCGGGCCCGGTGACGGCGGTATGCAGCGAACGGTAGTCGTTGGACTTGGGCCGCGAAATATAGTCGTTGAATTCGCGCGGGATCGGCGTCCACAGGTCGTGCACCACCCCGAGCACGGCGTAGCAGTCCTTGATGTCATCGACCAGCACGCGCAGGCCGCGCAGGTCGAACAGACCCTCGAAGTCGAGTCCCTTGGCGCGCATCTTGTTCCAGATGCTGTACAAGTGCTTGGGGCGGCCGCTGATCTCGGCCTTGATGCCGGCCGCGGCCAACTCGCCGGCAAGCTGCTTCTCGACGCTGGCGATGAAGCCCTCGCGCCCGCCGCGCGTCTCGTCGAGCTGGCGCGCGATGCGCTTGTAGTCCCCAGGATGAAGGTAGCGAAATGACAAATCCTCCATTTCCCACTTCAACTGCCATACGCCGAGGCGGTTGGCGAGCGGCGCGTAGATGTCCAGTGTCTCCTGCGCCACCGCCCGCCGCTCGACATCGGGCGCCGACGCCATGAAACGCAGCGACTGGGTGCGGCTGGCCAGGCGCAGCAGCACCACGCGGATATCGCCCACCATGGCGAGGAGCATCTTGCGCAACACCTCGGCTTGCGAACGCCGGCCCTCGCCACTCAGGCCCTGGCGATCGAGCCCGCGCGTCACCACGCGCAGGCTGTTCAGGCGCGCAACGCCGGCGACCAGATCGGCGACGCCCTTGCCGAACTTCGCCGCCAGCACTTCGCCGCTGTCGGTGATGCAATCGGGGATGTTGAACAGCAGGCCGGCGGCGCGGGTGTCGCCATCGAGCCGCAACGCGGCAAGGTCTTGCGCGAGACCGGTCGCGTGCGCCATCGCCGGTTCGCCGGTGCCCAGAGTTTTGGCCGCGTAGTGCTCGAGCGCAAAGGCGTTTGCGCCAAGCACCCGCTCGCGCTCCTCGCCGGCAAGCCCCTCGACCAGGGCGGCGAGTCCTGCGTCGGACACAGCGGCTTGCGGCGTGGAAGACATCGCTCGATTATACGGTGCGCACCACCGTCGCCCCGCCGCCCCGCCGCCAAACGCCCTGCTCTGCTAGGCTTCCGCCTGCGATTGCGGATAAGGCATAGTCCTGTCATTCCGAGCGCAGCGAGGAATCTGCTGTTGCAGCGGATCGGAAAACAGATTCGCCGCTGCGCCCGGAATGACATTTCATTTTCAAGCCGCCTTCAGCCACGACAAAACAGGAGAATGCATTGCAAACCCCCGTAGCCATCGCCGGCGGCGGCCCGGTGGGCCTTATGCTGGCGCTGTTTCTCGATCGTCACGGCGTGAAGTCCGTGGTCTTCAACGACGAGCAGACCTCGCGCTGGCATCCCAAGGGCAGCACGCATAATTCGCGCACCATGGAGCATTACCGCCGCCTGGGCATCGCGCACGCCGTGCGCAAACTCGGGCTGCCGCAGGACCATCCCACCGACGTCGCCTACTTCACCCGCTACAACGCCTGGGAAATCGCGCGCGTGATCATGCCCTCAGAACAGGAAAAGCTGCGCGCCGTCATCGCCGCGCCGCGCATCCACCAGAATTTCGAGCCCATACACCGCGCCAACCAGATGTATGTCGAGCACTTCCTGCTCGAGCACGCGCGCACGCGACCCAACATCACGCTGCGTTTTGGCTGGCAGGTCGGAGAATTTTCCGAAGACTCCGGCGGCGTGACGCTGCGCGCCGGGCGTGTCGCCGACAGCGGCCACAGCGGGGACAGTGGCGACAGTGGCGACAATGCCGACAATGCCGAAAATGCCGACGAATACGCCGGCGGCACAAAACGCATCACCGGCGAGGCAGAGGACTGGCGCGCGCACTACCTCGTCGGCTGCGACGGCGGGCAAAGCCATGTGCGGCGCAGCCTCGGCATACGCTACGAAGGCCACGACACGCTGCGCCAGGCATTCCTTGGCGGGCGCATGGTGGCAAGCCACCTGCGCATCCCGACGCTGGCGCGCGATTTCTTCGCCACACGCCGCGCCTGGCAATACTGGGTGGTCAACGCGCAGATACGCACCGCGCTGGTATCGCTCGATGGCGCTGATGAGTTTTTGTACTGGACGTGCCTCGCCGACGGTGCCGCCATCGACAACGCCGAAATCGCGCGTGACGTGCGCCGCGCCTGTGGCGCCGATCTGCCGGTCGAGGTGCTGGGAAATCGCAACTGGACCGCCGGCGTCGCCTTGTGGGCGGAACGTTTCTGGAGCGGCAACCGGGTGTTTCTCGCCGGCGATGCCACACACCTCTTTACGCCCACCGGCGGCTTCGGCATGAACACCGGCATCGACGGTGCCGCCAACCTTGCGTGGAAACTTGCCGCCATGGTGCAAGGCTGGGGCGGCGGGCACCTTCTCGCCAGCTACGAGGCCGAGCGCAAACCGGTGGCCGCGCGTAACACCACCGCCGCGCAAAAGCTCGCGCGCAACGTCGGCGCGGTGCAGGTCAGTAACGCAATGGAACAAACCGGCCCGGCCGGCGAGGCGGCGCGCCGCGAAGCCGGCGACTACCTCGGCGGCTTCGGCGAAGAGTTCGCCTCCATCGGCGTGCAACTGGGCGCGCGCTACGACGGCTCGGGGCTGATTGCCGCAGACGGCGCACCGCCCGCCGACAGCTACACCGCCTATACGCCAAGCGGCGTGCCGGGCGGCCGCGCACCACATTTTTTTCTCGATCCGCCGGGCATGCCGGTGCGCCGCTCGCTGTTCGACCTGTTCGGTCCCGGCTTCACGCTGCTGCGCCTTGCCCCCGGCGCCCCCGCCGGTGACGCGCTGGCACACGCGGCGGCGCAGCGCGGCGTGCCGCTCGCCATCGTTAATGCCTTCGACGAGGACGGGCGCGCGTTGTACGGCCGCGACCTCGCCCTGATCCGCCCCGACCAGCATGTCGCCTGGCGCGGCAACAGCCTGCCAGCCGACGCAGACGCCTTGCTGGCACGCGTGACGGGACACTGATTGCGGGCGCACGGATTGCGAACTCACTGATTGCGGGCGCACTGAAGCCCCTGCAAGACGCCGGCCGTGGCGTCACACAGAGGGCTGGGCGCGCCCTCGGCACTGCCGATTTCGACTAAAATCTGCGCCTTTGCACGATTCAGGACGCCCCGTGATGACGCAGCCCGCCCCCGAAAACACCACCCCGAAACCGCTGCGCCCGATGCCGCGCTGGATTTTCATGAGCCGCTGGCTGCAGGCGCCGCTCTACATCGGTCTGATTTTCGCCCAGGGCGTGTATGTCTGGCAGTTCTGGGTCGAACTGGTGCACCTGATGCAGATCACCGCCACCAAGGGCGTCACCGAGGCCGAAATCATGCTGGTTGTTCTGGGCCTGATCGACGTGGTAATGATCTCCAACCTGCTGGTCATGGTCATCGTCGGCGGCTGGGAAACCTTTGTCTCGCGCCTGGAACTGGAAAACCACCCCGACCAGCCGGAGTGGCTGTCACATGTCAACGCCGGCGTGTTGAAGGTCAAGCTGGCGACCGCCATCATCGGCATTTCCTCGATACACCTGCTGAAAACCTTCATCAACGCGCAGAACTACGACGAAAAGACGCTGCTGTGGCAAACCGTCATCCATCTGTCGTTCCTTGCCTCGGCCATGGCCATCGCCTACACCGAGAAAATCACCCAGTCCACCACGCCTCACTGAAAACGGGGAACGATCATGACTGTCATCAAAGCAGAAGACCTGATCCAGAGCATCGCCGACGCGCTGCCATACATCAGCTACTAC
>CAYLPI010000151.1:0-9650 GCA_964385505.1 uncultured Bordetella sp. | reverse complement strand
CCGGAGAAGACGACCTTGCCGGGGTCGCCGCCGGCGGCCAGCACGCGCTCGAGTTCGCCGCCGGACACGATGTCAAAGCCGGCGCCGGCGCGGGCGAACAGGTTGAGTATGGCCAGGTTGGAATTGGCCTTCATGGCATAGCACACCAGTGTATCGGGCCGGCCGTGCCCGCCGCAGGCCTGCTGGAAGTCGGCGAGGGCGGTCTCCAGTGCGCTTCGCGAATAGACAAAACAAGGCGTGCCGAAGCGGCTTGCGATATCCTCGAGGGCGACCGACTCCGCATGCAGCCGGCCGGCGCGATAGGCAAATACGGACATCAGCGCGCGCCTGGTTGTCTGGTGTCGGCAGCAGCCGGGGTTCCCGGTGGCGGCAGGTAAAGCGGGCCCTTGGTGCCGCAGGCTTGCAGCGCAAGCGCGGTGAGCAGGGCGGCAATGATTACAGAGGCGCGGAACATGGCGGCAGGCTTCTTTTTAAAACGAAAATGTTAGCACGATGACAGAGAGCGAATTCAACCTTCTTGCCGACGCGGTGCTCGAGCGCCTCGACGCCGCGCTGGAGGCGAGCGGGGTCGACCTCGACTGGGAACTCAAAGCCGGCGGGGTGCTCGAGATCGAGCTTGCCGACGGCAGCAAGATCATCGTCAACCGCCATGGCATCGCGCGCGAAATCTGGGTTGCGGCGAAGTCGGGCGGTTTCCACTACCGCTATGACGATGTTGCCGGGGACTGGGTCAATACGCGCGACGGAGAAGCCTTGTTTGCGGCGCTGGAGAGGGTGCTCAGCCTGCAGGCGGGGGAGCCGGTCGCGCTCGGCTGATCGCCGACTGCGCCTCAGAACAACTGGTTTTTGACCTCGTCCGAGGGTTTTATCCCGGCAGGGGCCGTGGCGCCCTCGGGTGGCGGCAGGCTTTCGCGGTAAAAGAATTCACTGATCCTGCCCTCCGCGGCCTGCATGCCCGATTCATTGACCCTGGCGCTGACCACGCCCTCGGGCGGGCTGGCCGGCAACTCGGGTACGCCGGCGAGGGCTTTGCTCATGTAGTTGATCCACATCGGCAGCGCCGCCGAGCCGCCGGTTTCGTTGTTGCCGAGTTTTTTCGGCTGGTCGAAACCGATCCAGGCCACACCCACCAGGCCGGGTTGGTAGCCGTTGAACCAGGCATCGATAAAATCGTTGGTGGTCCCGGTCTTGCCGGCGAGGTCGGTGCGCTTGAGGGTCGCCGAGGCGCGCGCGGCGGTGCCGTAGCGCGTGACATCACGCAGCATGCTGTCCATGACAAAGGCGTTGCGTGCATCAATCACGCGCAGGGCCTCGCCACCGGCTTTTTGCGGTTGCGCCTGTGCCAGCACGTTGCCGCGGTCATCGACGATGCGTGACACGATGTAAGGCTCGATGCGGTAACCGGTGTTGGCGAAAATGCTGTAACCGCGGGCCATTTGCCACAACGTCACCGAGCCGGCGCCAAGGGCCATGGTGAGGTAGGGCGGGTGGCGCTCGGCGTCAAAGCCGAAGCGCGTGACGTAGTCCTGCGCGTACTGCGGGCTGATCGCCTGCAGGATGCGGATCGACACCATGTTCTTGGATTTGGCGAGGGCGGTGCGCATGCGCATCGGGCCCTCGTACTTGCCGTCGTAGTTTTTCGGCTCCCAGGTCTGGCCGCCGGTGAGGAAGGGGTCCACCACCACCGGCGCGTCGTTGATGACGGTGGCCGGCGTGAAGCCTTTTTCCAGCGCCGCCGAGTAAATGAAGGGCTTGAACGAGGAGCCGGGCTGACGCCAGGCCTGGGTCACGTGGTTGAACTTGTTGCGGCCGAAATCAAAGCCGCCGACCAGAGCGCGCACCGCGCCGTCCTGCGGATTGACCGCAACGAAGGCCGCCTCGACCTCCGGCAGTTGCAGTATCGACCAGGCGCCTTTTTCATCCTTCTGGATGCGCACGATGGCGCCGCGCTGGATGCGCTTGTTGGGCGCGGCCTTGTCCTCGAGCATGCGCGCGGCGAACTTGAGGCCGTCGCCGGTGATGACATGGGTGTCGCCGCCGCGGCGGTAGACCTTGACCTGCTTGGGGCCGGCTTCGAGCACCAGCACCGCAATGAGGTCGTCGCTGTCGGTCACGTCGGACAGCGCGTCCTCATAGTCCTCGTCAGTAGAGCCGGAGAGCTCGGCGTAGCCCTCGGCGCCGCGGTAGCCATGGCGCTTGTCGTAATCGAGCACGCCGCGGCGCACCGCCTTGTAGGCCGCGTCCTGGTCCGCCCTGGTCAGCGTGGTATAGACGCGAAAGCCCTTGCTGTAGACCTCTTCCGGGTAACGCTCGAACAGCATTTGCCGCACCATTTCGGCCACGTACTCGGCGTGCACGGCAAATTCATTGGCGTCGCGCTTGACGTGGATCGGTACTTTTTGCGCCTCTGCCAGTTGGGCGTCGTTGAGGTGTCCGAGTTCATGCATGCGGCGCAACACATACATCTGGCGCAGCTTGGCGCGCTTCGGGTTGACCACCGGGTTGAAACTCGAGGGTGCCTTGGGCAGGCCGGCCAGCATCGCCGCCTCGTGCGGCAGGATGTCCTTGAGGTTCTTGCCGTAGTAAATCTGGGCCGCCGACGCAAAACCGTAGGCGCGCTGGCCGAGATAAATCTGGTTGATGTAAATCTCCAGGATCTGGTCCTTGGACAGGCTCGCCTCGATTTTGAACGCCAGCATCGCCTCGTAGGCCTTGCGTTTGATGGTTTTTTCGCTCGAGAGGAAAAAATTCCTCGCCACCTGCATGGTGATGGTCGATGCTCCCTGGCGTTTGCCCCCGCCCACCAGATTGGAGTACGCCGCCCGCAACACCCCCAGCGTATCGACGCCGGCATGCTGGTAAAAGCGTTCATCTTCGGCTGCCAGAATGGCTTGTTTCATCACCGCCGGGACTTCGGCGATCTTCACCACCGCGCGCCGTTCTTCGCCGAACTCCCCGATAAGGACGCCATCTGACGAGTAAATACGCAGCGGAACCTTGGGCTGGTAATCGGTCAGCACCGAGATTGACGGCAGGTTCGGATACAGCAACAACAGGACGAAGGCCACCACCGCCGCCCCGACAACGGCCAGGCCGGTGAGCAGCACAAAGGGAAAAGCCAGCAAACGCAACCACATGGGATAGGGGCGGAATTCGGGGGACGGGGAACGCGACATTATAGGGATTCGGCTTGGGCCTGACAAAACAACCGTGAATAATTTACTTTACAGCGCCTAGGCTTGTTGCTAGGATTTAATGTAAATTATACTATTGTGGCCTAAGAGTCCGATTCAAAACGCGATTCAAGATGTGGTTCAGTACCAAGCAGGGTCGCAAAGTTGGTCGAAGCTACGACCACACATGGACAGCAGGATGACGGGCAGGTTCAGTTGTTGAGCCTGCTCGATTTGAGGGGTCGGGAAGGGGTGGGCGGTTTCCTTCGCGGCCGGGGCTTTAAGGCTTTGCATTTGATGTTTTCCGGGGAGAGCTAGCCGTGCAGCTCGATATTTTTACACCGAAGGCGCCGCCTCTGCTGGGGCTGGATATCAGTTCGTCCTCGGTAAAGATGGTTGAACTCGTCGAGGCCGGCAAGGGCCAGCACCGCATCGAGCGTTACGCCATCGAGCCCCTGCCCAAGGACGCCGTCGTTGACGGCAACATCGCCAACCTTGAAGCTGTGACCGAGACGGTCAAGCGCGCCTGGAAAAAAATGGCCACGCGCACCAAGAACGTCGCCATGGCCCTGCCCACCGCCGCCGTCATCACCAAAAAGATCATCGTGCCGGCCGGCCTGCGCGAAGAAGAGCTCGAGGTGCAGGTCGAGACCGAGGCCAACCAGTACATTCCGTTCGCGCTCGAAGAGGTGAACCTGGATTTTCAGGTGGTCGGCCCGGCCCCTTCCTCGGCCGAGGAAGTCGAAGTGCTGATCGCCGCCAGCCGCAAGGAAAAAGTCGAGGACCGCGTGGCCGTGGCCGAGGCTTCCGGCCTCAAGGCGCTGGTCATGGACGTCGAATCCTTTGCCATGCAGGCGGCGTTCGAGCTCATCGCCAAGCAGCTTCCGGGCGAGGGCAAGGACCAGAACGTCGCGCTCGTGGACATCGGCGCCAACGTCACCAATATCACCGTGCTGCGCAACGACCAGTCGGTGTACACGCGCGAGCAGGCCTTTGGCGGCAGCCAGTTGACGCAGGACATCATGCGCCAGTACGGCATGAGCCTGGAAGAGGCCGAGAACGCCAAACGCAGCGGCGGCCTGCCGGACAATTTCGAGGCCGAGGTGCTGCGCCCGTTCATGGAAAACGTCGCGCTCGAGATCCAGCGCGCGATGCAGTTCTTTTTCACCTCGACCCAGTACAACACCATCGAGCACATCCTGCTCACCGGCGGTTCGGCGGTCATCCCCGGTCTTGAAGACGTGGTCTCCACGCGCACCCAGGTCAATACCCTGGTCGCCAACCCGTTCGCCAACATGGCCGTTTCGCCGCGCATCCAGTTGAAAAGGTTGCTCACAGAAGCGCCGTCGCTGATGATCGCCTGCGGCCTCGCCATCCGGAGGTTCGACCCGTGATCCGCGTAAACCTACTGCCCCACCGCGAGGAACGGCGCAAGGCCCAGCGCAAGCAACTGGGCATCCTCGCCGGCATGGTCGCCGCGCTTGGCATCGCCATCGTCGTGCTGGTGCACGGCGTCATCGCCGGTTATATCGCCATCCAGACCGAACGCAACGAGTTCCTGAAAAAGGAAAACGCCAAACTCGACAAGGACATCACCGACATCAAGAAGCTGAAGGACGAGATCGCCGCGTTGCTGTCGCGCAAGCAGGTCATCGAGCGGCTGCAGGCCGAGCGTAGCCAGTCGGTCAACCTGCTCGAGCAACTGGTGCGCCAGGTTCCCGACGGCGTCTATCTCAAGTCGGTGAAACAGACCGGATTGCGCGTCCTGTTGACCGGCTATGCCCAGTCCAATGCGCGTGTTTCGACGCTGATGCGTAATTTTGGCTCCTCGCCCTATCTCGAGAATCCCGACCTGGTCGAGATCCGTTCCTCGTCCGTCAACAACAAGCGCATCTCCGAGTTCATCATGAATGTGAGCATCAAGCGGCCGCAACTCGAGGACGCCAGCAAGGCGGCCAAGGCGGCACCGGCTGCGGCGAAAAAGGGCTGAGCGATGAACCAGTTACTCGAACAGTTCAAGTTTCTCAACCCCAAGGACCCGGGCAGCTGGCCGCCCCTGCCCAAGGCGGTTGCGCTGATATTGCTGCTGGTTGGCATTGTCGTCGGCGGCTATTTTGGCGATTGGGTCACCCAGCTCGAGGAACTCGAAGCCGGCGCGCAGGCCGAGGTCAAGCTCAAGGACGAATACGTCAAGAAAAAGCAGCAGTCGGTCAATCTCGACCTCTACCAGCAGCAGTTGCGCGAGATCGACAGTTCCTTTGGCGCGTTGCTCAAGCAGTTACCCAACCGTTCGCAAATGGATGCATTGCTGGTTGACATCAACCAGGCCGGCCTCGGTCGCGGACTGCAGTTCGAGCTGTTCAAGCCGGCCTCGTCCGAATCGGCCAAGGATTTCTACGCCGAGTTGCCGATCTCGATCAGGGTCACCGGCAGTTACCATGACATGGGCGCCTTTGCCAGCGACATCGGCCAGTTGTCGCGCATCGTCACGCTCAACGACATGACGCTGACCGCGGCAAAAGACAACACCCTGATCATGGATGCAACGGCCAAAACCTTCCGCTATCTTGACGACGAAGAAGTGGCGCGGCAGCGCAGGGCGTCGGCACCCAAAGCGGCGGCGAAAAAATGAGAAAGCTCGCGCCCGTCCTGATGGTCGTACCCGCGGTCTTTCTGCTCGCCGCATGCGGTGGCGGCGAGTTTGCCGATTTGAAGGAAGAACTCAAGCTCCTGTCCAAGGACTTGCGCGGCAAGATCGATGCGCTGCCGGTGGTCAAGCCCTACGAGCCGGTTCCGTACGCGAGTTTTGACATTCCCGATCCCTTCGGCCCGGCCAAGATTGAACTGGTCACCAAGACCGCGGCCTCGGCGGCGCCCAAGGGGCTGCAGCCCGACCTCAACCGGGCGAAAGAGCCGCTCGAGGCCTTCCCACTTGAATCCATGCGCATGGTCGGCGTGATCCAGCAGCCGAAAATCAATTTCGGGCTGATCAAGGCGGATGCCAGCGTCTATCGCGTCAAGATCGGCAATTACATGGGACAGAATTTCGGCATCATCACCAACATCGGGGATAACCAGATCGTGTTGCGCGAACTGGTCCAGGATGCGGGCGGCGATTGGACAGAACGGCAAAGCACGCTACAGCTCGTAGAATCGGGCGGAGGTGGAAGATGAAGATGACATACCGCAGCTTTATGACAACCGCGCTGATGGCGCTGACGTGGTTCGCCCCCGGGGCCCACGCACAGTCGAACAGCATCGACGCATTCAACGTTTCGCAGCAGGGCGGACGCATCATCGTGCGCGTTACGCTGAGGGAGCCGCTCAAAGCCCCGCCTGCGAGCTTTACCGTGGCCAATCCGGCGCGCATCGCCTTCGACTTTCCGGGCACCACCAACGCACTTGGCCGCAACGCGCAGAACATCGGCGAGAGCGAGCTGCGCAGCATGAACATGGTGCAGTCGGGCGACCGCACGCGCATGGTGCTCAACCTGCGCAACATGGTCAGCTACGACACGCAGATCGAGGGCAAGACCATGCTGGTGACGATGACGCCCAACGCCTCGACGGTGAAGCCCGGCACGGCGACCGTGTCGCACTTTGCCGAAGCCAGGAACGACGGCAAGCACAACCTGCGCGACGTCGATTTCCGCCGCGGCAAGGGCGGTGAGGGACGTCTCGTAATCGAGCTGTCCGACACCACCACCGGCATCGACATCCGCCAGCAGGGCCAGAGCCTGATCGTCGATTTCCTCAAGACCAACCTCCCCGATGCGCTGAGGAAGCGACTCGACGTGGTCGACTTCGCCACGCCGGTGCAGAGCATCAACATTTTCCCGCAGGGCGAGAACGTACGCATGGTGATCGAGCCCAAGGGCTTGTGGGAGCACAACGCCTACCAGACCGACACCCAGTTCGTGGTCGAGGTCAAGCCGGTGCAGTACGACCCCAACAAACTCACGCAGGGAAGCCGCGGCGGTTACAACGGCGAGAAGCTGTCGCTCAACTTCCAGAACGTCGAAGTGCGCAGCGTGCTCAACGTCATCGCCGACTTCACCGACCTCAACATCATCACCAGCGACTCGGTCGCCGGCAACCTGACGCTGCGTCTCAAAGACGTGCCGTGGGACCAGGCGCTGGACATCATCCTGCAGACGCGCGGCCTCGACATGCGCAAGAACGGCAACGTGCTGTGGATTGCGCCGCGCGACGAACTGGCAACGAAGGAAAAACTGCAGCTCGAATCGCAGGCGCAGATCAGCGACCTCGAGCAGACGCGCACCGAGAGCTTCCAGATGAACTACCAGAAGGCGATCGAGGTGCAGTCGCTGCTTACAAACCCGCAGCAGCGCATCCTGTCCAAGCGCGGCAGCGCCGTGGTCGACGCGCGCACCAACAAGCTGTTCGTACAGGACGTGCCCAGCCGCCTCGATGAAGTACGCAAACTCATCGCCCAGATCGACATCCCGGTGCGCCAGGTGCTGATCGAGGCGCGCATCGTCGAAGCCTCGGACAACTTCAGCAAGAACCTTGGCGCACGCCTTGGCGTCAACCAGTTGTCGGCAAATACGACACCCGGCAACAACAACGCGCCGCGGTTCGCCATCGGCGGCAACCTCAACCAGACGCTGACCACCCCGGGCGCCGCGGCCCAGGGCTTCGGTGCCGCATCGCTCAACAACAGCCTCGCGGCCAACCTCCCCGCCGGCGGCCTGAGCGGCTTCTCTGCCGGCGTGTTCTCGATGATCCTGTTCAATGCCAGCCAGAACCGCTTTTTGAATCTGGAGATTTCAGCGCTCGAAGCCGACGGCAAGGGCAAGATCATTTCCAGCCCGCGCGTTGTCACCGCCGACCAGGTCGAGGCGCTGATCGAGCAGGGCACGGAACTGCCCTACCAGCAGGCCACTTCGAGCGGTGCGACTGCGGTGTCCTTCCGCAAGGCCAACCTCGCGTTGCGCGTCAAACCGCAGATCACGCCTGATGGCAACGTCATCATGACACTGGACATCAACAAGGATTCGGTCAGCGCGGTTTCCACCAGCTCCGGGCTTGCCATCGACACCAAGCACGTCAAGACCGAAGTGCTGGTCGAGAACGGCGGTACCGTGGTCATCGGCGGCATCTACACCCAGGACGAGAACATCAACATCACCAAGGTGCCGTTCTTCGGCGACCTGCCGGTGGTGGGCAACCTGTTCAAGAACACCACGCGTCGCGACAACAAGACCGAATTGCTGGTGTTCATCACCCCGCGCATCATCAACACCAACCTGTCGGTGCGCTGAACCTGCGGGCGCGCGCACCTGGCAAAAAGCCGGCCCCGGGCCGGCTTTTTGCACTCTGGCGGACCGGTTCTCACGGGCCGCCCGCCCCGACATTGGAAGCAGGCGGGGTGGACGGTAGAATACGCGGGTGAAGAACACCAATAACATTTTCCTTGTCGGGCTGATGGGCGCCGGCAAGACCACGGTCGCGCGCATCCTTGCGCGCCGCCTTGACCGCGCATTTCTCGACACCGACCATGAAATTGAACGCCGCACCGGCGTCAAAATCCCGGTGATTTTTGACATTGAGGGCGAATCCGGATTCCGCCTGCGCGAGGAGCAGACCCTGGCCGAACTCGCCGCCCGCGACAACATCGTGCTCGCCACCGGCGGCGGCATCGTGCTGAGCGAGGCCAACCGCGCCGTGCTGAGGGAGCGCGGCCTGGTGGTGTACCTGCGCGCCCAGCCGCGTGACCTGTGGTACCGCACCCGCCACGACAAAAACCGCCCCTTGCTGCAGACACAGGACCCGCTGGGCCGGCTGCAGGAGTTGTTCGATCTGCGCGACCCGCTCTATACCGGGGTGGCCGACATCATCATCGAAACCGGCCGCCCCAACGTCGGGCCGCTGGTATCGCAACTGATCACCAAACTGGAATCCTTGTGCAAACTGTCCGCGTAGAACTGGGTGATCGCGCCTATCCGATCCTGATCGGGCGCGGCCTCATCGGCAGTGCGGAGTCATTCCTGCCCCACCTCAAGACGGCGACCGTGGCCATTGTCACCAATACGACCATCGCCGGGTGGTATCTCCGGCCGCTCGCCACAATGCTCGGCGCCAGCGGCGTGCGCGTGGTCGAGGTCATCCTGCCCGATGGCGAAGAGCACAAGCAGTGGCAAACGCTCAACCGCATTTATGATGCGCTGCTCGGGGCGCGCTGCGACCGTGAGGTCACGCTTATCGCGCTTGGCGGTGGCGTCATCGGCGACCTCACCGGCTTCGCCGCCGCCACCTACCTGCGTGGTGTGCCCTTCATCCAGGTGCCGACCACGCTGCTCGCCCAGGTCGATTCCTCGGTCGGCGGCAAGACCGGCATCAACCATCCCCTTGGAAAGAACCTGATCGGCGCGTTTCACCAGCCGCGCGCGGTCATCGCCGACCTCGCCACCCTCGATACGCTGCCGCCGCGCGAGTTGAGGGCCGGCCTCGCTG
>CAYLPI010000150.1:0-9721 GCA_964385505.1 uncultured Bordetella sp. | reverse complement strand
CATCACACCAACGCCGGCGATGGACTTGCTCGGGAATTTGCAACCGGGCTGGTTGGGATTGACGATGGCCGCCGCTTGCGGCAGGTCGGCGCCCGGCAGGTGATGGTCGGTGACCAGCACGCGCATGCCGAGGCGGTTGGCCTCGGCCACGCCCTCGACGCTGGCGATGCCGTTATCAACGGTGATCAGCATGTCGGGCTTGCCGGCGCCGCTGGCGGCGGCGAGACGCGACAACTCGGGTGTGAGGCCATAACCGAGCTTGAAGCGATCGGGCACCAGGTAGCCGACGTTGGCGCCAAAGGCGCGCAGCGCGCGCATGCCCACGGCGCAGGCGGTCGCGCCGTCGCAATCATAGTCGGCGATGATCAGCAGGCGTTGCTTGTCGCGTATCGCATCGGCGAGCAGCACTGCGGCGTCATCGGCATGCAACAACACATCGAGCGGCAGCAAGGCGCCCAGTTCGCGCTCCAGTTCGTCGCGCGAGCGTACGCCGCGCGCGGCGTAAATCGCCGCCAGCACCGGATGCACGCCTTGCTCGACCAGCATGTCGCGGGCGCGGCCGGGGACGGGGCGGGTGGTGAGCTTGGAGGCGGGCATGGGCAGTATTAGAGCGCAGCGCAGAGGCGCCGGGGAAAGTAAATTTTCAGCACTGGAAAAGTCTTGTTTTCATAGTGTCATCGGCTGGAAATGACCGCCTGGCGCGGGTTTCCAGCCGGTTGTGCAAGGCTGACTTCAACCAACTGTCACCAACTGTCACCAACTGTCATTCCGAGCGCAGCGAGGAATCTGCTGTTCTCACGCTTCGCCGCAACCACAAAGCAGATTCCCCGGCTAAAGCCGCGGAATGACAAGTGATGCGTCCCGACCGGTGCGGCACTCAACCAAGGCGCGTATGCCACGGCTTGGGTCGCCGCCAGAAGCGCGCCAGGTCCTGGCGCGCCGTCTCCAGTGCCAAGCCGCCGGCCTGGCCAAAGCCGTGCAATGTCAGCATACCGATGCGCTGCGCGCGCAGCGCCCCGACCAGCGGTACGAACCAGTCGGTTTCGAGTTTCATCAACCCGGCCTCCCAGGCAGCGATGTCGCCGTAGGCAAGCGGCGCGGCGAGGGCATCGAGCACCACCAGTCCCACGCCCTCGGCCGGCGCGGCGGCAAGCAGCGTATCGGCAGATGCGGGCCGCGCCTGCGAACTGGCGCCCGACATCGCGGCGAGCCCGAGGGCAAAGGGGTCGTTCGCCCAGATGCGGCCGAAGGGCCGCACGGTGCCCTCGTCATCGGCGGCCTTCGTCGGCAGCTCGCCGCCGCCCCAGAACCACACGCTGTTGACCGGCATCGCGCCGTGCGCTTCACGCGCCTCGTTGACCGGGTGATCGTGCAGCAGCATTTGCACTTCATTGAGCCGCGCATGCCATGCCGGTGCATCGGCGCCGCGCGGCAGGTTTGCGTCCACCGATTGCCCGGCTGCCAGGGCGAGCGGCGTTGTCGTGATGTCCGGCGCCGAGGCGAGTCGTGCGTACCAGCGATCCGGCCGCGGCGCATGCAGGCTGAAGCCGTCGGCGGCAAAGTGCGCGTTGAGGCTTTGCACCAGCGCATCGGCCTCATCGCGCGTGATTGCCAGCAGGCTGGCCTCGGCGAGCAGCAGATCATTGCGCTGCAGCTTGAGGTGCACCGGGTCGGCGCGCAGCCAGTAACTGTCGCCGGGTGTGCCGCCGTCAGCCAGCAACGCCAGCGGCGCCACCGGCCAGTCGACCTGGCGTGCAATGCCGTGTGTGCAGCACAACCACGCTTCGCTGTCGGACTCTTCATGCTTGCGGCGCCGCCCGCGCGCCAGTAGCAACTCCAGCGCGGCAAGGCGGGGCAGGGCGGCGGCGAAGTGCTCGTGCTCGCGTGAGCGAAGCAGTCCGGGGATCAGTAGGTGCAGGTGCATGGGGCGAGTATACAGGTTGGAGTTTCATCGCTGATTGGCTGGAAAGCCGCACCTGGAGCGCATTTGCGGGCGGTCGCCGGTTTGTTGTCCGGCCGGAGCCTAGACGTTTAGGCCTATGCTTTGTCGCTTGAGTCCAGCGCACGCTGGGCGCAGAATGCGTCAACGGGTGTCAACTACGTATAGCCAACTGCTGCGCCGCAGCCGCCTCAAACACGCCTTGGTGCTAATATCTCTGACATGATTGACTGGTCCACCTGCGAAGCGGTTGAGCGTGACCCCGAGCGAGTAAGCGGAGCGTGGGTGTTTCGCGGCTCACGAGTGCCGGTGGCGGCGCTTTTCGAGAACCTCGAAGACGGTGTTCCGATCGGAGAGTTTGTCCTGATCTTCCCCGGCGTTACCCTCGCGCAGGCTCGCGCCGTGTTGGAGCATGCAGCCCGCAGTGCGCTAGCCGCCGTGTAAATGCGCGTTCTGTTCGATCAAGGCACGCCTGCGCCATTGCGCCACCTGCTGCCTGGTCACGTGGTATCCACCGCATATGAACTTGGTTGGTCGACGCGCAAGAACGGCGAGTTGCTCGCCGCTGCCGAAGGCCAGGCCTTTGAGGTGCTGGTGAGCACGGACACGAATCTAAAGTACCAGCAGAACCTCGCCGCCCGCCGCATAGCGATTGTGGTTCTGAGTACTACGAGCTGGCCGTGAATCAAGGCTGCGGTCGCATTGATCGTCACGGCGGTCGATGCCGCGGCACCCGGTACTTACACGCAGATCTCGATCCCCTGATCGACCGGAAACGCCCGTCCGGCGCGGCTTTCCAGCTATCTGATCTGCTACCGACCGAACCAACGGCGTGCATAAAAAACCCTCGCAGCGGACGAGCCAAAGCGCACCGCTGAACGGCACGTTGGGCGTCGCCATTAGTGCCCAGAATGCCGCCGACGTCCGCTCTGGACTGGTTTGTGGCAATCTAAGGCCTACACCGGCGCCATAGGGTTTCTGCCATGACACTCACTGTTGAAACGCGTGAAATCGAACTTCTCCGCCTCCCCACATCAGAGCGGGCGAGACTGCTTGACCGGGTCATCGCCAGCCTTGACGCCGACAAAGCACGAGACAAGGCCTGGGACGAATTTGCCGCCCGGCGCGACGCCGAGATTGAACGTGGCGAGTCCTCGCCGGTGTCAGGGCCGGAGGCGCTCGCCCGACTGCGCGCCGAGCTCGCTTGAGCTATTCGCTTCACTTGGGCGCTGAACTTGACCTCGCCCAGGCGGCAAGGTTTTATCGTCGTGAAGGCGGTCGCGCGGTAGCGGCGCGGTAGCTGCGCGGTTCCTCGACGAGTTCGAACGTGTTGCCGAGTTGCTCGTCGAGCACCCGGGAATTGGTACTCCCACCGACGACGAGCGACGCTGCTTCCCGCTGACCGGATTCCTATACTCCGTAAGCTATCGTCCATCTGAGTCAGGTATTCGTATTTTGGTGGTGCGCCACCAGCATCGTGACCCCGAGCACGGGGAGCAACGCCGTTGAACCTGGCACCTAAAAAAATGCATGTGACGTCTAAGGAAAGACTGAACAAGTCCGTCATTCCCGCGAATCCCACTCCGGGGACCAGAGCGGGAATGACGAAGTGGAGACTTGTTCAGCGTTTCCCTGATTTTCCCTGCGAAAAGCAGAACTCCATGAAATCGAAACCCTCTCCCGCTACCTCTAAGGCGCCACGCCTGCGCGTTGGCCTGAACGATGTCAGCCGCGAAACGTTCGCCGCTGCGGTTACTGAACGGCTGGGCAAGCAGCGCGTCTCAATTATGCTGGATGGCTCAATCATTGCGTTCTTCAAGGCCAAGGCCGGGGAGCGCGGCTACCAGACCCTTATTAATCAGGCGCTCCACCAGGTGATGACAGGCGAGCAGATTGAATCCACGCTGCGCCGGGTGATCCGCGAGGAAATGCAGACGCGGTGAGGTCGGTGAGGTATTGGCCGGTTTCATCGATGCATCGAATTCGAAAGACAGGAAGGATCAGGTTGAAGTTTTAATTCAAAACGGCTAACTTCCCGCTGCAGCTCATTTGAATTGTCAGGGGAGTTCATTCATGGCTGGTTTGGTCGCGCATAATTCTGCCCGCGACATCGAAGCGCGACTCCTTGCCGCTATCCGCGCGGCGGGTTTGAATCCGGACAAACGCCTGTCGAGGGCGGAGCTGGGTGCGCTGGATCATTTCCACACCGGCGGCAGGCGCGCGTCGCGCGACTTGATGGAACTGGCGAGGATCCGCGCCGAAGACCGCGTGCTCGATATCGGCGCCGGGCTCGCCGGTCCCGCCCGCATGCTCGCGTCCACGCCCGGATCTGTCGCGTCCTCAATCGCGGTGGCCGCTACGCCTCCCAGGAGATGGCCGCGGGTAAAGCCGCCACGTCCTACTTTCCGCTGCCGTGGGCCATCGAACCGGCCGACAGCTGCCTGGTCTCCGGCGACGAGATGCGCTCGCTGATCGCAGAGAGTGGACTCACCGTCGAGCTCTTCGAGGACACGAGCGATGCGCACCTGGGCCTGAGCAGCGCAAACGCCACGCCCGTGCCGGCGGGACAGCTGGGCCTCGGTGTGTACGTCGACAAGCTCGCGCAAAAAGCCGCGAACGTGCGGCGTAGTCTCGAAGAGGGCCAGGTCCGGCTGGTCAGGGGGGTTTTCGGAAGTGAATCGGTATAAAGCCGTGGGTTGGCCGTTTGATTGAATGGCTAACCTGGCCCCGCCTGTCCTGATGCCACAGATCCCGCGCCGGTTTCATAGTCAATTGGCTGAAAAACCCCATCCGGCGCGGCTTTCCAGCTAGATGGCGAAAAGCTCCACCGGGCCTTGCCGGCCGCGGATGGCAACGCTGCCCAGTGCTCGCGCACCCGAACCCGCGGCGGCGCCGGTGCCGGCCAGCAGCGCCGCGCTGACGATGATCTCGACGTCGTACTCGCGGCACAGGTGTTCCATCCGGCTTGCCGTATTGACCGTGTCGCCTATGGTCGTGAACTCCATGCGGTTGGCGCTGCCGACAATGCCGGCGACCATGGGCCCGGCGTGAACGCCGATGCCGATGCGAAACGGCGGGTCTTGCGTGCGTCCGGCGTTGATGCGCCTGACCGCCTCACGCACCCCCAGCGCGGCGCGGATGGCCGATGAGCGGAAATCCTCGAGCGGGAAGGGTGTGCCGAACACTGCCAGGAAGGCGTCGCCGAGGTATTTGTTGATGAATCCACCTTCGCGCTCGACGCAGACGGCAGCGGCGGAAAAAAAGCGGTTGAGGAATTCGATGACCTGGTGCGGATTGCGCGACTCGGCGTAACTGGTGAAGTCCCTGACGTCGCAGAACATCACCGCGCCCTCGGTGATGTCGCCGACCATGCGGCTGCCGTGCGTGAGCAGGCGGTCACGGATGCGCGGATCGACGATTTTTCCGAAAATGTCCTGGATCTTGTCCAGTTCGTCAACGCGGCGGATGACCTCGGCCTCGAGGTAGGCGTTCTTGTCGCGCAGGAAATCGGCCAAGGCCTTGAGCGCGAGGTGGGTCCTGACACGCGCGAGGACGATGGACGGGCTGATCGGCTTGGTGATGTAATCGACCGCGCCGAGGGCGAGGCCCATTTCCTCGTCTTGCATCCCGGTCTTGGCGGTGAGAAAGATCACCGGGATGTCACGTGTCCTGGCAGCGGCCTTGAGCCGGCGGCACACCTCGTAGCCGTCCATGCCCGGCATCATGATGTCGAGCAGGATCAGGTCGGGCGGGGACTTGCCGGTGGCGATCCGGAGCGCCTTTTCGCCGCTGTTGGAGACCTTTACCTTGTAGTCGTTGGCGAGCAGCCCGGTCATCATCGTCAGATTGTCGGGCGTGTCATCGACCACCAGCACCGTCGCCCTGACGGCGCCAAGCGGGATGTCCGCCGCGTCTCCCGCCTCGCCGCCCGCCACCGTGGCGCCCGCAATTTCATGCATGGGCATCAGCTTCGCCCCGCGGGTGCCCAAGGGCTCGCGCCAGGTGGCCGGCTTTTTTTTCCATGTCCTTGTCCGAATCACTGAAACGCGCCGCGATGTCGCGGAAATCCGCCTGGATGATCAGAAAGGCGTCGACGATGTCCGGGTCGAAGTGGCGCGCCCGTCCCGCCGTGATGATTTCGACGGCCGTTTCGTGCGACATACCGTCCTTGTACACGCGCCGGCTGATGACGGCGTCGTAAACGTCGGCGAGCGCCATCAACCGTGCGCTGATCGGGATGCCGTCCCCGGACAGTGCCTCGGGGTAACCCGACCCGTCCCACTTTTCCTGGTGCGAGAGGGCGATTTCCTTGGCCATGCTCAGAAACGCCACTTCGGTGCCCAGCAACGTCTCGGCGTGGGCGATGGCGTCGCGGCCCAGTGTGGTGTGCGTCTTCATGATCTCGAACTCTGCAGGCTCAAAGCGACCCGGTTTGAGCAAAATGCGGTCGGGGATGCCGATCTTGCCGATATCGTGCAGCGGCGCCGACTTGTAGAGCATGGTGATGTTGGTGGCGGTAAGGAAGGCGGCGAAGCGCGGATGGCTGCGCAGGTTTTCGGCCAGCGCCCTGACGTAATGCTGGGTGCGGCGGATGTGGTTGCCGGTCTCCGTGTCGCGCGTTTCCGCCAGCGAGGCCATGGCGAGGATGGTGACGTCCTGGATCGCCGCGATCTCGCGTGTGCGCCGCGCGACCTCGGCTTCGAGATAGTCGTTCTTGTCGTGCAGGAAATCAGCCGCCGCCTTCAGCGCAAGCTGGGCCCTGACCCGCGCGAGGACGATGGGCGGGCTGATCGGCTTGGTGATGTAATCGACGGCGCCCAGCTCGAGCCCGCTCGTTTCGTCTTCGATGTTGGCCTTGGCGGTGAGGAAAATAACCGGAATATCGCGGGTCTTCGCAGCCGCCTTGAGCTGGCGGCACACCTCGTAGCCGTCCATGCCCGGCATCATGATATCGAGCAGGATCAAGTCAGGAGGCGGGTCGGCGGCGGCGATCCTGAGCGCCTTTTGGCCGCTGTTGGCGACTTTTACCGTGTATTCACGGTCGAGCAGCCCGCTCATCATCGTCAGATTGTCGGCGGTGTCGTCCACCACCAGCACGATGGTGTTGAGGGTCGAATCAAGCGCATTCATGCGGCATGCTCCTCACCCTGCTCTGCGGCGGCGGCCCGAAGTTCGGTAAGGGCGGTATCGAATTCAAAGGCCTTGATCGCCGCCTCGATGCGGCGGTGGCGGTTCGGAAAAGCGCCGCGCAGCAGGTCGGTGCTTTCGGCAAACACGGCTGCGGCGCCGGCGTTGTCGTCGGCGAGCAGGGCTTCGAGCCGCGCGCATACCAGGTGGAGCCCGTTCTTGTCGGACGCCCCCGTCGCCACGATGGTGCCACCCGCTTCGGCCGGCAGCACGCGCGCGAGTGCCTGCACCAGGTTTTTCAGCGACAGCGCGAGCGCATCGAGCAGGGTATCGGTCTTGTCGTTTGCGGCGTGCGCGTTGACGGCCTGTTCGAGCTCGGCCGCGAGCGCCTGGATTTGCACCGCGCCGATGTTGCCGGCGACACCCTTTATGGTATGGGCGATGCGTTCGGCGGTGGCGGTGTCGCCGCCTTCCAGGGCCGCGCGTATTTCGGCCGCCGCGTTTTTCTGTCCGCTGACGAACTTGCGCAGCAGTGAAAGGTACAAAGGTTTTTTACCCATTACGCGTCGCAGTCCGTTCGGGGTGTCCAGTCCGGCGATCTCGAAGCCGATGTCGCTTGCAACGGCGCCCGGACTTGCCGCGTGCGCCGGGCCGTCCGCATTACGCGGCTTGATCCACGTGCTCAAGGCCTTCCACAGGTTCTCCGGTTCGATCGGCTTGGCCACGTGATCGTTCATGCCGGCGTCGAGGCAGCGTCTGCGGTCTTCCTCCATCGCGTTCGCAGTCATCGCGACAATCGGCAACTGCGCAAGCCCGGGCAGCTTGCGGATCGCGCGTGTCGCCGTGAGGCCGTCCATCACCGGCATCTGAATGTCCATGAGCACGATGTCGTAGGCGGCGGTCGCGACCATGCGGACGGCGATCTCGCCGTTCTCGGCCAGATCGACAATGAAGCCGGCATCGCGCAGCAAATCGATCGCGACCTCCTGGTTGAGATCGTTGTCCTCGACCAGAAGGATGCGCGCCCCCTTGATGGCGGCGAGCGCCTCGGCCGGCCGTGACAGCATATCGGCGGTCTGGCTGCGCTCGGAGGGCGTGTGGCCCAGCGCGCTCGCCACGCTCTCGAACAGCAGCGATGCGCTCACCGGCTTGATGAGCACGCTCTCGATGCCCGCCGCCTCGGCGCCTCTGAGCACTTCCTCGCGGCCGAAGGCGGTGACCATCACCAGGTGCGGCAGTCGGGCCAGCGGCCGGGCGCGCAATTGTACCGCGGTCTCGATGCCACTCATGCCCGGCATCTGCCAGTCGAGGAAAACAATGTCGTAAGGCTTGTTCCCGGTTTCGGCACGGTCAACGGCGTCGATTGCAGCCTTGCCCGAGGACGCCTGGTCCACGGCAAGCCCCATGCCCTCGAGCTGGGCCCTGAGCACCATACGGGCGTTTTCGTTGTCATCGACCACCAGTGTGCGGCGTCCCTGCAGGCTGGCGCTGAGGACCGGCCGGCGCTTGACGCCTTCTCCCTTGCCCAGGCGGGCGGTAAACCAGAACGTGCTGCCCTTGCCGTATTCGCTCTCGACGCCGACCTCGCCGTGCATCAGTTCGGCGAGTTTCCTGGAAATCGACAGGCCGAGCCCGGAGCCGCCGTACTTGCGCGTGGTCGAGGCATCCGCCTGCTGGAACGACTGAAACATGCGCGGGCGCTGTTCCGCGGTGAGGCCGATGCCGCTGTCGCGAACGGCGCAATACAGCAGCACTTCATTGTCGGTTTGTTCGCGCATGCGGATGACGATGTAGATCTCGCCCGTCTCGGTGAATTTGACCGCGTTGTTGGCGTAATTGATGAGGATCTGGCCGAGCCGCAGCGGGTCGCCCACCAGATCGCCGGGCAGGTTCTGGTCCAGGTCGAAAACAACTTCCAGTCCCTTTGACGTGGCTTTTTCGGTGATCAGGTTGGCGACGTTCTCGAGCACCTTTTCCAGGTTGAACTCGGTGTGCTCGATGACCAGCCGGCCCGCTTCTATTTTTGAGAAGTCGAGGATGTCGTTGATGATGCGCAGGAGATACTGGCTGGAAGTCTGGATTTTTGCGAGGTAATCGCGCTGGCGCGGGGTCATCGCGGTCTTCAGCACGAGGTGCGACATGCCGATGATGGCGTTCATCGGCGTGCGGATCTCGTGGCTCATGTTGGACAGAAAATCGCTCTTCGACTGGTTCGCCTCTTCGGCGATTGTCTTGGACTTTTGCAGCAGGCTCTCCGATAGCGCCAGCGCCTCGGCCTGGAGGCGGGTCTTCTCGAGCAGCTCCGAGGTGCGCAGGTTGCGAAGCAGCGCTTCGAGGCGCGGCGCGACAATCACGGGAACTTGCTCCAGCAGGGTCTGCGCCTGCGCATCCATTTCCACGAACGACGCGAGCTCGATCACCATGCCTGTTCCGCCGTCGAGGGCGAACGGCAGGGCGACGATCATGGCGGGGGCCGCGCCGCCGAGGCCCGAGGTGATGGGAAGATACCCGGCCGGGACATGGCGCAGCATGATGATCGAACCGTTGCGCCCTGCCTGTGCGACCAGTCCGCCGGTGGACGCCGGCCCGATGACCGATTCCACCTCGGGCTTGATGCCGTAACTGCCGATGCGGCTAAAGCCACTGCTTTCCCCG
>CAYLPI010000149.1:0-9730 GCA_964385505.1 uncultured Bordetella sp. | reverse complement strand
GCCAGGTACCTGGCGCAAAGCAAGAGCTTCGACGGCACCGTGTATTTCATTTTCCAGCCGGCCGAAGAGGGCGAAGGCGGCGGACGCGAAATGGTCAAGGAAGGCTTGTTCGAAAAATTCCCCGTCGAAGCGGTGTTCGGCATGCACAACTGGCCCGGCATTGCGGTCGGGCAATTCGCGGTGATGCCCGGTCCGATGATGGCCTCGTCGGACAACTTCGAAATCCGCATCAGCGGGCGCGGCGCGCACGCGGCGATGCCGCACAACGGCATCGACCCGGTGGTCATCGGCGCCGAAGTGGTGCTGGCGCTGCAGACCATCGCCAGCCGCACCGTCAGCCCGGTCGATGCGGCGGTGGTCAGCGTGACGCAATTCAACGCCGGTGAAGCGGTCAATGCGATTCCCGCCGAAGCGGTGCTGCGCGGCACCGCGCGCGCATTCAAGCCCGGTGTGCAGGACGCCGTAGAGTCCGGCATCAAGCGCATCGCCAGCGGCATCGCCGCCGCGCACGGGGCGACCGCCACGGTCCTCTACGAACGGCGTTACCCGCCGACCGTCAATTCAGTGCGTGAAACCGAAATTGCCGCCACCGTGCTCGAAAAAATGGTCGGTACGCAAAACGTCTTGCGCGACCTGCAACCGACCATGGGCGCCGAGGATTTCGCCTTCATGCTGCAGGCGCGCCCCGGCTGCTACGTCTGGATCGGCAACGGCCCGGGCGAGGGCGGCTGCATGCTGCACAACCCGAGCTACGATTTCAATGATGAGATTCTTCCGATAGGCTCGAGCTATTGGGTGCAACTCGTGGAGCACGTGCTGGCGAAGTAAAGGCTGCTTGCACCGGAGAAGCGCTGAACAAGCCTTCAGTTCGTCATCCCCGTGTACTCGGGGATCCATTTTCATGGGGTTTGAATTCGAAAAACCTGTGGATTCCCGCTGTCGCGGGAATGACGGCGTTTTTCAATTCTGCTCAGCGCAACGCGAGGTCCAGCGTCTTGGCGAACTTTTCCGCCGACTGGAAGCCGACGACGCGAAGACCCGGTATTTCACCGCCTTTGGCATCGAAAAAAATGATGCCCGGCGGCCCGAACAACTTGAAGCGCTTCAACAGCGCCTTGTCCTCGTCGGTGTTGCGCGTTACATCGACCTGCAGCAACTGCATAGCGGCGAGACGCGTGCCGACCTCGGGCTTGCTGAAGGTGTAGCGCTCCATTTCCTTGCACGACACGCACCAGTCGGCATAAAAATCGAGCATCACCGGCTTGCCTGCCGCCGCGAGGCGCGCGTCAAGCTCGGCGATCGAGGTCACACGCTCAAACTTGACCGGTGCGCCCTCGGCGAGGCCGCCGCTGCGAAAGGCTTCCAGCGGCGACAGCGGATCGCGGCTGCCGGCGAGCGCGCCGGCGAGCATGGCGGCGCCGGCGAGCAGCATGACCATACCAAGGGCCTTGCCGAGGCGCCCTGCATTGCCGGCCTGCGCGGGCAGCGGATCAACAGCGCGCAACAACACGCCCGATGCAATCAGCAGCGTCGCCCAGGCCAGCAACACCGCCATTGGCGGCAGCACCGGTGAGACGATCCAGATCGCCACCGCCAGCAGCAGCACGCCGAAGAATTTTTTCACCGCGTTCATCCATGCGCCGGCGCGCGGCAGCAGCGCGCCCTCGGACACACCCATCACCAGCAGCGGCACGCCCATGCCCAGCGCCATCACAAACAGCGCGCTGCCGCCCATGACGGCGTCGCGCGTCTGGCCGATGTAGAGCAGGGCGCCGGCCAGCGGCGCGGCAACGCAGGGGCTCATCACCACCGCCGAGAGCACGCCCATCAGTACCACCGACACCACGCGGCCGCCCTGCAGTTTGTGATTGTGCGCATGCAGGCGGTGACGCAAAAAGCCCGGCAGTTGCAGTTCATACAGGCCAAACATCGACAGCGACAGGATCACAAACACCAGCGCAAACCCGCCCAGCACCCAGGCGTTTTGCAACGCCGCGGCGAGCATGGTGCCGGAGAAGCCGGCGACAACACCGGCAATGGCGTAGGTCACCGCCATACCCATGACGTAGGCAAGCGACAACAGCAGCGCGCGCAGTTTGCCCAGATCGCGGCCCTCGCCGGCGATGATGCCCGACAGGATGGGAATCATCGGCAGCATGCAGGGCGTGAACGCGAGCAGCAGGCCGAAGCCGAAAAAACTCGCCAGCACGAGGGCCGTGCTGTCCGACTGGAACAGTGCGGCGATTTCAAAATCACTGCCGGCCGCCGGACGCACGGTCTCGGTCATGCCCGGTGCGCCGGACACGCCCTGGGCAAGCCTGCCCTCAAGCGCGCCGTCACCTCGCGACGGGAACAGGCCCGATGGCGCGCCACCGGCACCACTGCTGGCCGCCACGAGCTTGATATCGGCCGACTGGGTCTGTGGCACATAACACACGCCGACATCGGCACAACCTTGCGACGTGACCAGCAGCTTGAACGTCGCCGCCCCGCTCTCCACCGGGATGCGAAACACCAGGTCTTTGCGATAGGTCTCGACACGGCCGAAAAATTCGTCCTGCTTCACCTTGCCATCGGGGAAGCCCGGTTTGCCCAGTTTTACCGTCGCAGGCTCGGTCTCGAAACGAAACTTCTCGCGATACATGTAATAGCCGTCGGCGATCTGGAAGCGAACCTCCAGCGTGGCGGCATCAAGGGCGCGCGCCGAAAAGCGAAAGGCTTTTTCCGGCTCGAGCAAATCCTCCGGGTTGGCGGCCTGCGCCGCCGGCAGCGCCGAGAGCAGCAGCAGCAACAGCGTGATGAAAAAACGGATGTACATGGGTTCGGAGTTCAGAGTTCGGAGTTCGGCGTTCAGGGGTTATGGGATGGGGCGGATCTCGGCGGCAACCCAGTCAAGATAGGCGGGTGAGCCGTGCTCCACTGGGACAGCGATTATTTCCGGAAGTTCGAACGGGTGGCCGGCAAGAATGGCCTGTTCGAGCATGGGATAGCGCTCGCTGGTGGTCTTGATCAGCAACGGCACCTCGCTCGTCGCCTCGACCCCACCCTTCCAGCGGTATACCGAACTGCAGGGCGCCAGCACATTGACGCAGGCGGCAAGGCGTTGCTCCACCAGCGACGCCGCAAGAATTTGGGCGCTGGCCTGGTCCGGCATGGTGGTAAACACGAGAAGGGGCTTCATGTCGATTTTCCGTTCGCAGCGGACGCGCGCAGTTCGGGCACGCCGTCAAACACCGTAGGATAGCGCAGCACCACACCCAGCTCTTTTTTCATCTTTGCGTTACTCAGTCGTCGCGACTCGCTCATGAATGACAGTAGCGCGGGATTTATTCTGACCCCGGCCTCGGCACGCGAAATGCGCGGCGGCGGCGGCAGCCCGGTGCGCTCTGCCACAAGGTCAAAGTAGGCCGCCATTTTGAGTTCGCTGTCGTCGGACGCGTTGTAAATGGCGCCAGCGCCGGCGCGCTCGAGGGCGGCGACACAGATCGCCGCCAGGTCGTCGGCGTGGATGTGGTTGGTGAACACGTCGTCTTCATCGCGAAGCGCCGGTGTACCGCGACGCAGACGCTCGACCGGCAGGCGGTCGGCGGCATAAATGCCCGGCACACGCAGCACACTGACGTTCACACCGTGCTCCGCGCCCCAGGCCAGCAGCACCCGTTCGGCATCGACGCGGCGGCGGCCGCGGTCAGACTTGGGGTTCACCGGCCGCGACTCATCGACCCGATCGCCACCGCAGTCGCCATAGACGCCGCTGGTGCTGATGTAAACCAGGCGTTCGGGCAGCGCAGCGGCGGCGGACAGGCCGGCGAGCAGCGCGCGCGTGCGTGCGTCAATCGCGCCGCTCTCGCCAGGCGGCGCACTGTGCAGAATGCAATCGGCTGGAAACGCCCGCCAGTCGTGGCTTTGCGGGTGGTCAAGGTCGGCGGTAATAGCCCTGACCCCGGCCGGCAGCCGCGTCGGCTGGCGTGACAACGCCGCCACCTCGTAGCGCGCCGTCAATGCCGGCAGCGCGCGCCGGGCGACATCGCCGCAGCCGATGATCAGCAGTTTTTGCATGGGTTTTCGTTTGGATACAGACAGTCCATGGCGAATTTTAACTGCTTCATTGCGGTGAACCCGGCGTGACAGGGATTGTGCGCCATTGCCTCGCCATTGCTACTTACCCCGGAACGTCAAAGCCAAACAGCACACACCACCGGAGGCACAGAGAACGCCGCGATTTTTCCCGCACCGCTTTGGCTTTTTCTCCGTGTCCTTAGTGCCCTCTGTGGTGCAGGCTTTTGACTTAAAATACCGTCCGACTCGCAACGCCATCAACACCCACAACCACACCGCCGACCATGACAATCAATATCACCATCAAGCCCAGCGACAAGCAATACCAGGCCGACCCCGGCGAAACCGTGCTCGCCGCCGCCCTGCGCAACGGCCTTGGCCTGCCCTATAGCTGTCGTGGCGGTTCGTGCGGCACCTGCAAGGGCAAGGTGCTCGAGGGCACGGTGGACTACGGCAGCTTCCAGCCGCAATGGCTGACCGAGACCGAAAAGGCCGGGGGCTTTGCGCTATTTTGCTGCGCCAAGCCGCTGACCGACCTGGTGATCGAATGCGACAAGGTGCGCGAACTCGGCGACATTCCGATCCGCATCATGCCCAGCCGCGTACAGAAGCTGGAGAAGGTCACCGACGACGTGATGATTGTCAACCTCAAGCTGCCCGCCTCCGAGCACCTGCACTTTCTCGCCGGGCAATACCTCGACATCATGTTGAAGGGCGGCGAACGGCGCAGCTTTTCCATGGGCAACGCCCCGCACGACAGCGAGACGGTACAACTGCACATCCGCCACGTTCCAGGCGGCAGCTTTACCGAGCATGTTTTCACCAAAATGAAGGAACGCGACATCCTGCGTATCGAGCTGCCGCTGGGCAGTTTTTACCTGCGCGAGGACAGCGACAAACCGATCGTGTTCGTCGCCAGCGGCACCGGCTTTGCGCCGATCAAGTCAATCATCGAAACCGCCTTCAACAAAGGCATCACGCGCAAGATGGTGTTGTACTGGGGCGCGCGCCGTCCCAAAGACATCTACATGGACGGCCTCGTCAGGCAGTGGGCCGCGGACCACGCCAACTTCAGCTACATACCAGTCATGTCGGAGGCCACCGCCGAGGACGCCTGGACCGGGCGCGCGGGGTTTGTCCACCAGGCGGTGATGACCGACTTTGCCGACCTCTCCGGTCACCAGGTCTATGCCTGCGGCGTGCCCATCATGGTCGATAGCGCGCGGCGCGACTTTACCGGCAAGTGCAAGCTGCCTGACGAAGAATTTTTCGCCGACTCGTTCACCACCGCCGCCGATACCGCCAAGGCCGGGTGAACCGGCGACATCGCAGGCTTAGCGCGCGCCGGTGAAGCCGCTCAGCTTGTTGAGCTTGCGCGAGGCCCACAACTGGCGCAGCGGCCGTTGCGCGCTGACTGACGGCAGAGCCAGCATCTCGAGGGCCACCAGCGCGGCGCCATCGACGCGCAACACATAGTGCCCGCCGACGACCGACTTGTCGCCCCAGCACCAGACGCTGCTGACACTGCTGACACTGGTAACGCGAGTATCGCGATTGGTATCGCGTCCTGATGCCGCGGGGGCCTTGCCGCGATTGATACACAGGTTGGCGTCTGCGCCAAAGATGGCGTAATAGTCGCCCTTGCTGCGCGCCGAACCCGAGCACCATAGCGGCGCCGATCTGGCCCGCTGCGGCCGGTCGCCGCGAAACACGCAAAGGTTGCCGTCCGGCTGCAACACCGCATGCGACATGCGGTCGGCGGCGACGAGGTAGTCGTTGACCATCAGGTATTGGGCCACTTCGAGCTGGGTTCTGACCGGCGGTTCGGGCTGGGCAACTGCCGGCGCGGCGCAGACGACGCCGCACACGGCGATCAAGCAATACCGCAACACGCGCAGATTTCGCATAGTCTGTGCCCCCGAATCCATAATCCAAGCCCGTAAGGCTGTCGTACAAAAAGCGAGTGTGCACGGAAAAGTCGCGCCATGCTAGGGGCATAAGCCATGCCGAAAATCCCAGATGCGTAGAAGTACGGGAAAGGGTGGTCTGGCATCACGCGCGACCAACCCCCTCCTTGCCACGTCAGCCCAATTGCGCCATGCCCTCGGACAAGCCCTGCAAGGGACGGAAATTCGCCAGGCCGCGGTCGTTGATGCCGCTGCGCGCGATGTCCGCCAGCACCGCCTGCGGCACCACCCCGCCCATTGAAGCCTGGGTATTGCCCTGCCCAAGCAGGCGCGCGGGCGGCGCGGCGTAGGCAGCGTCCTGGTCGTTGGCTTCGCCGAGCGCATCAACATACGCATGCAAGGCGGTCCACTGGCTGGCGAACTGAGCCGGGGCGCGGCGCGGCGACGGATCGGCTGCCTCGCGCAACCGCGCCCCCTCGGCCAGTTCCGCCGCAAACGAAAAATCATACACGCCGCGCGCGGCAAGACCGGCAAGAAAAGCGTCCACCGCATCCCCCGCTTGCGCACGGTTACCCTGCGCATCGGCGCCCGGGGACCCTGCAGCCGTATCTGCGGTATCGGACGCATCCCGCGCGACGTATGCACTGCCGGCATCGCGCAACGTGCTGCCGGTGGTAATAAAGGACGGCAGCAAATCAAACGCATCAAACTGCGCCTGCCTTTCACTCGTTACATCGACCACACGCACGTCAGCCACCTGGACGTCAGCTACAGGCACGTCAGCCACAGGCACAACATCGCCGCCGGTGGGGACCGGCGGCGCGGGGTCGTCCTGCCCGGGCGCGGGCGCGACCTCAACCACCAGGTCCGCCACCTCGGCCGGCGTCCAGCTGCGCAAACCCTCGACGCTGATCGTTGCCAACCGGCTTGCACCGGTGGCAAACCAATCGTCGATCATCACACTGGCGTCGGTAACGACATCACCACCCTCGGGGCTGCGCACCAGATCGAGTTGCAAGCCATCGCCGGCACGCTGCATTTTTAGGTCGGCCTGCCCGGGCATCGTCGGACCGCTGCCGCCGGCAAAGCGCCGGAACACCAGTTCATCGGCGTTGCCGGCGTCGGTGAGATCAAGCACGAGGTCGCTCACGCCACCATATGAAACGTCAATGACGATGCGGTCGCGGCCTGCGCCCGGTGTTATCCCGCCGGTGAATTCGACGACGCTGATTTCATCGTCGCCGTCCCCGCCGTCGATAAAGACCGATCCGGTCGCCGTAATTACATCGTCGCCGGCGCCGCCGTCGATGAATCCACCGACCACCTGCCCATCGGTGCTCGTCCAGTCGATGGTGTCATTGCCATCACCGCCATAAACGTCATTGGGCCCGCTCGACCAGATGATGTCATCGCCGGCACCGCCGAAAATTTCGATACCACCGCTGTTATTGAGCTCGCCATCCTGAAAGTCGTACTCGACACCGTAAACATTGATCGTGTCGTTACCATCGCCGCCATCGACGTGTCCGGCGTAGCCGCCGACATCGATGGTGTCCTCGCCGTCACCGCCGAGCACATAGACATAGCCGCCGCCGGCGCTCTCTGCACTGCGCACGGTAAGCGTGTCGTTGCCGGCGCCCCCATCAAGATAATCAAACGCCAGCGCCGACAGATTCTCCGAGGTGAGCGTGTCATCGCCGTCGCCGCCGTAGAGCGCATTGGCAAAACTCGCTCCCTCGGCGTAACCCGCAACGTCGGCCGTATCGCGGTTGAACAGCACATCATCACCGGCATCGCCGTAAAAGGCGTCATTCCCGCCGGTCCGGTCGCTGATACTGTCGGCGCCCTCACCGCCATGCATTTCATCATCGCCGGCGCGGCCGAGCAGCGGCAGGTAGTCCGACGCGAGTGTTTGATTCCGATGAGGGTTGTAATCGCCGTAAATCGTATCGTCACCCGCACCGCCAAGCAACACGTCGGCGCCATTGCCACCTTCGATAATGTCGTCGCCGCCACCGCCGTCGATTTCATCGTCAAAACCCGATGCCGCATAGGCTTCGGTGCCGGTGCCAAGCAACCAGGCCACTGCCGCAAAGACGGGATGGCCGGATCCCTGAAACCGGAATATTGTTTCCCGGCCGGACAGATGAAGGGCGATTTCCACATCGCCGTCGGAGAGCTCATAGAGGTCGGCATCGTCGATGTGGGCGTAACGCCAGTCGCCTTCGTTTGAAAACAGCGTTCTCACATCGCCAAACAACACATCATTACCGGCGCCACCGTGAATTTTGTCATTCCCGCCGCCGCCAACCAGAACGCCCCCCGCGGCATCCGGTGAATCCCCGCCATTTGCGGCCGCGCCTAGCAAGTCATCGCCGGCGTCGCCGTAAAAGCTCGCGCCCGATCCGGCGTAACCAAGATAGGTGTCGTCGCCGCGCAAGCCACGAAAGCTGCTTGGGCCGACGGGCGCGAAAATATCCGCTTCCCAACTGCCGTAAAGGATGTCCAGCGCATAAGCATCCTCCGCATCGACGTTGTCCGGGATGGGAGAATCCGAGTACGCGTAGGCTGCCACCAGCGCGTCTTCGGGCCCAGCCTCATCGAGCACGATGCCAAGATCGCCGTTGTGAAAATTCTCGATGCGAACGTCGTCGCCGACCAGCAGCGTGCCCACGGTGCCAATGTCGCCGACAAACGAGAACCGGATCGTGCCATCGGCGCTGCGGTAATGTTGACCGCCCTGTGCATCGCCGCCCGTAAACTGGACGCCTGAAATGAACAGGCGTCCGGATCGGTCGCTGTCGCGAATGACCACCCGGCCCTCGCCAGACTCCGCGTAATAGTCGTCATTACCGGCGCCACCGATCAACACATCAAGGCCGCCGCCGGCAATCAGCACATCATCACCATCACCACCGAATAGCGTGTCATTGCCGACACCGCCGTCAAGCGTGTCCGCGCCCGCGCCGCCTTCGAGATAGTCGTTGCCGGCGTTACCTGACAAGGCGTCGTCCGCTGCCGCACCGATCAGGCTGTCGCCGGCCGCCGACCCGCTGGCTGACAGCGCCTGGTCGTCACGGCCGAAAAAGATGCGCGGCGTGGTGCTGTTGAGCGGACCAAAGGCGATGTTTCGCAAACGGTCCTCGAAGTGAGCGCCGATGGCACTCGCGTTGACGATGCCATCAGCGGCGTTATAAGCCACCAGGGCCTGCAAAAAGCGCGCGCGCGCCTGCAACCACGCCTCAGTCAGGCCATTGTCGTTCGCCGCACGCAAAGCCAGATTGCCAGCGCTGTTGTGGGCGCTGTAGTCGGTACCCAGCACGGCAAAGGGGTTGAGCTCGCGCAAGGCGTAACGATAGGCAATGTCGCCACCCGCAAGATTGGCCAGCTCGGCTGATGATTTGCCGGTAAGGTCGGCAATCGATAGCGCGCTGCCGGCGGCCGGTAACACATCACGAATCGCGATAATTCTTGAATGCAGCAGATTGCGATCGTCAGCATCGCCGCGCGAAATGGACACATAGCCCGGCATCAGCAGCCGGCCAAATGCGTTCACCACCGATTCCAGCGTGAACCCCGACTCTGCATCCACAGCCTTGAACATGCCCAGCAAGTCCGCGCTCAAACCTGCAGCGTTCCTGGCCTTGAAGCGGTCGTCAGTGCGGATGAACAAGTCGTAGACGGCGGCGCTGTCGGACATTTGCTTGTTGCCGTGACCGCCTACATCCATGATGCTCTCGGTATAGATCTCGCCACGACTGCCG
>CAYLPI010000148.1:0-9739 GCA_964385505.1 uncultured Bordetella sp. | reverse complement strand
GTTCGCCCTGAGCTTGTCGAACGGCCCGTGGGCCGCTTCGACAGGCTCAGCCCGAACAGTGGCCCGAGTAGAAAAAAATAGACGAACGCAGACTGAAAGGATTCGCAGCATGGCAGTGAACCAAAACATAAAACTGGGCTGGATTGGCATGGGGCGCATGGGCTACGCCATGGCTTATCGCCTGCTCAAGGGCGGCTGCAAGGTCGCGGTGTGGAACCGCACCCGCGCCAAGGCCGAGCCGCTGGCCGAGTTCGGCGCCACCATCGTCGATGGCAAGACCGATCTCGCCGCCTGCGATATCGTCTTCACCATGGTCTCGACCACCGCCGACCTGAAGGAGGTGCTGTTCGAGGCCGGCGGCCTGCTCTCGGGCAAGGCCAGGCCGAAACTCGTCGTCGACTGCTCGTCGATCTCGCAGGAAGGCTCGGCCCAAGTGCGCAAGGAACTGGAAGCGCGCGGCATCGCCTATTTGTGCGCGCCGGTATCGGGCAACGCCAAGGTGGCCAAGGCGGCCAAGCTGTCCGTCGTTGCATCGGGCCCCAGGGCGCAGTATGACCTCGCCGAGCCCTACCTCAAGATGTTCGGCCGCAGCGCCACCTATCTGGGCGAGGGCGAACTCGCCCGCGTCTGGAAAATCGCCCACAACACCATGTTCGGCGTGATCATCCAGTCGCTGTGCGAAATCACCGTGATGGCGGAGAAAGCCGGCATCCCGCGCCATGTGTTTCTCGAATCGATTAACAACAGCGTCCTCGGTTCGATGTACACCAAGTACAAGACGCCGGTGCTGACCAACCTGACATTCGAGAATGTCACCTTCACGCCCAAGCTGTTGTTGAAGGACATGGACCTCGGCCTCGCCGCCGCCCGTGCCCACGGCGTGCCGATGCCGGCCGCCGCAGCGACGCGCGAGTCGGTGGCCAATGTCGTTGGTCGCGGCCATGACAATGTCGATTTCGCCATACTGCTGCAGGAAATCGCCAGGAGCGCCGGCCTCGAGTTGAAGCCCGAGGACGTCAAGATGAGCGACGGACTCGAGTCCTGATCCCCAAGGAAAAGCCAGCCATGACCCGCAAAATCATCAAGGGCGCGACCATCGTGTCGATGGACGCCAGGGCCGGCGACCTCGTCGGCGACATTCTGATCGAAGGCGATCGCATCGCCGCCATAGGTACGAAGCTCGAATCACCGGGGGCGGTGGTCATCGACGCCGCCGGCATGATCGCCGTGCCCGGCTTCATCAACGCCCACATGCACACCTGGCAGACCGGCCTGCGTGGTGTCGCCGGCAACTGGACCGTGCTTGAGTATTTCAAGAACATGCACGCCGGCCTGGCGACGCTGTTCAAGCCTGACGACATTTACATCGCCAGCCTCGTTGGCGCGCTCAACCAGATCAATTGCGGCACCACCACGCTCGCCGACTGGTGCCACAACAATCCGACGCCGGCGCACACCGACCGCGGCATAGACGGCATCGCCGAGTCTGGTATACGCGCGACGTTTTTCCACGGTTCGCCCAAGCCCGACCCGAAGCCGGGGCAAAAGCCCTTTTGGGAGGTGGCGCACCCGAGAAGCGAAGTCGAGCGCCTGCTGAAGACGCGCTTTGCCGGCAAGAACGACCTGCTGTCGCTTGGCCTCGCCATCCTCGGTCCGCATTACTCGACTTACGATGTGGCGGTCGATGACTTCAAGCTGGCGCGCGAATTCGGGCTTATCGCCAGCATGCACTGCGCCGGCGCCGCGGCGCGCGTGCCCGATGGCTGGGACCGACTCGCAAAAGACGGGTTGCTCGGCGACAACAACAATATCGTCCATGGCAACGACCTCACCGATGCGCAACTGAAATTCATGCTCGACAAGGGCGTGACCTTTTCGCTGACGCCCGAAACCGAAATGTTCCAGGGCCACGGCTTTGCCATCACCGGCCGGCTGCGAAAGCTCGGCGCGCAGCCCTCGCTCGGCGTGGACCTCGAGTCCTGCGTCGGCGGTGAAATGTTCACGGTGGCGCGCATGGCCATGGCCTCGCAACGCGCGTTTGACAACGCCGAATCCAAGGCGACGCAAAACAAGCTGCCAGATACCTCGACCATCACCGCGCGCGAAGCGCTGGCCTGGATCACCATTGAGGGCGCGAAAATGCTCAAGCAGGAATCGCGCATCGGCTCCTTGACGCCGGGCAAGCAGGCCGACATCGTGCTGATTCGCGCCTCCGACCTTAACATGCAGCCGCTGCACGACCCGGTGACGGCGGTGGTGACGCAGACCAGCCTGTCGAACATCGACACCGTGCTGGTTGGCGGAGAGGTGAAGAAAAGCGGCGGCAAGCTGTTGTTCAAGGGGCTGGAGGCGAAGTCGGCGGAACTGGTCGCCTCCGGCCACCGCATCATGGACGAGTTGCGCGCGAAGGCACATTGACCCGATGAGCAAAGCGCAATGACGACGGCGATGAATGTGGGCTGGGTGGGCGTGGGCAGGATGGGGCTGCCGATGGCCGGGCATTTGCTCGCCGCCGGCCACGCCATCACGGCGTTTGATGTCGCACCCGCCGGCGTCGCCGCGCTGGTTGCGCGCGGCGCAAGCGCAGCGGCATCGCCGGCGGCAGCGGCGCGCGGCATGGACGTGACCTTCTCGTCGATTCCCCACGATGCGGCGCTGCGCACCATCGCGCTGGCCGACGACGGCGTGCTGGCCGGCGCCGCGCCCGGTTCCACCTACATAGATACCAGCACGGTGTCGCCGCAGATCTCGGCCGAGGTCGCCGCGGCCGCTGAAAAACGTGGCGTGCTCTACCTGCGCGTTTCCGTATCCGGCAACAACCATATGGCGGAAAAGGCCGCACTGACGGTGATGGCCTCGGGGCCGCGCGCCGCCTTTGAAAAGGTATCGCCGCTGTTATCGTGTTTCGGGCCGAACGTGTTCTATGTCGGCGAGGGAGAGCAGGCCCGGACGCTGAAGCTCGTCATCAACCTGATGATCGCCGGCACTGCAGGCATGTTTGCCGAGGCGCTGGCACTCGGCACCAAGGGCGGTCTGGAATGGGCGCAGATGCTCGACATCGTCGCCGCCAGCGCCGTCGGCTCGCCCATCGTCAAGTCCAAGGTCAACGAACTGAAAAACCGTGACTTCACGCCGACCTTCACCTGCGTGCAAATGCAAAAAGACCTCGACCTGATTCTCGGTGCCGGCAAGTCGAGCGGGGTGGCGCTGCCGATGACGGCGGTGGTGGCGCAGATGATGCAGGCGTGCATCGCCATGGGCGATGCGGACGATGACTACATTGCGACGGTAAAACTGGTCGAACGCCTTTCGGGAATAACGGCCGCGTAAGCCGGCAGTGGAAAAACTGAAGCAAGACATGGAAAAGCGCCCGCGCATTGCGTATTTCGATGTGTCGAAAATCACCGATCCGGCTATGCTCGCCGAGTTTGAGCGGGCGCGCCGCGAGGGTGCGCCGAGGCTGCAGAGCCATGCCGTGCGCGCCAACGTGCCGGACGTATTCTGGTCCTTCGCCAACGCCTGGCGTGATACCTTCGTCAACGGCGTGTGCGAGCACAACATCAAGGAGTTGTGCCGGCTGTATGTATCCAGGTCGGTGCAATGCGATTACTGCGGTAACCAGCGCTCGACACGCGCCTTCGTTAGCGGCAGCAAAGGTCTGGTCGAGGAGGATCTCAAGGACTTGCTCGATTTGGAGAAAGCCGCGCGCTATGACGACAGGCAAAAGGCCGCGCTGCGCCTCGCCGAGGCCATCACCTGGGGAACTGATCTCGATGATGCCGCCTGGGATGCGCTGCATGCGTATTTCAGTAACGAACAACTGACCGAGCTCGGATTTTTCATCGGTCTCACCATGGGCCAGCAGCGCTTCAACCGCCTGCTCGACCTGGAGCACAACCAGGTGATGGCCGGCACGGATGCCGGCCTCGCGCCGGTGATAAAGGAGCGCGAACAGTCCCAAATGCAGGCATAGCAGTCCTGAAAAAGCAGCACCAGAACAGCAGACCGACTGACCACAGTTTCAAGAGGAGGAGTACAACATGAACGTCCCGCGTATCCTTGCCGCCGGCCTTGCCGCCGGCGCCATCGCGCTGTCCGGCATGGCCGCAGCCCAGACCGCTTCGACAGGCTCCGGGCAGGCCTACCCGTCCAAGCCGATCAAGATCGTCGTGCCATTCACCGCCGGCAGCGCCACCGACATCATGGCGCGCACCATAGGCGAGCGGCTTACGGCGAGTTGGGGCCAGCCGGTGATTGTCGAGAACAAACCGGGCGCCGGCGGCAGTATAGGCGCGGCCCAGGTCGCAAAAAGCGATGCCGACGGCTACACGCTGCTGGTCGTCTCCACCGGGCACGCCGTCAATCCGGCGATGTACAGCAACCTGCAATACGATACCGTGGCCGACTTCGCCGGCGTGATTCCGCTGGCCAACCTGCCCAGCGTGCTGGTGGTCAGCGCCAACAGCCCGTTCAGGAACGTGCGGGACGTTATCGCCGCCGCCAGCGCGAAGCCGGGGCAGCTCAACTTTGCCTCGGCCGGGGTCGGCAGCGCGACCCACGTCAACACCGCAAAGTTCCTGGTTGCCAGCAAGACATCGGCGACGCACATCCCGTTCAAGGGCACGCCAGAGACCATTGCCGAGACCATTTCCGGACGTGTCGATTTCATGTTCACGCCGGTGCTGGCGTCCATCCCGTCGATCCGCGATGGCCGCATGCGTCCGCTGGGCGTCAGTACCGCCAGACGCATCAGTGTGCTTGCCGACGTGCCGACGATAGCGGAGAGCGGCATCCCCGGGTTCGAGTTCAATTTCTGGATAGGCCTGCTGGCGCCGGCAAAAACGCCGCGCGATATCGTCAACAAGCTCAACGCCGAGGTGACGAAGATCATGCAGCAGCCGGAGGTGCGCGATCGTTTGGCCAAGCTCGGCGCCGAGGCAATGCCGATGTCGCCGGAGCAGTTCGACGCCTATATCAAGGATGAGGTTGCCACGCTGGGCGCGGTGATGCGCGCGGCCGGCACCCAGGTGAAGTAGCCGTCCGTCCGGGATTGCGTTTTCGGATGCTATGATCCAAAAAAATATTCGCAGGGTTTCTGCAGTGTTTGTCAAAGGAGGAGTCAAAATGAACAGCATCCGCTTGGTGTCGTTGCGTAGCCTGGCAGCCGTAGTACTCACCGGTGGCATGGCCCTGGCGGCTGGTTCCGCCATCGCAGCGACTGCCGGTCCTGCGGTCAAGATTGGCAGCACGCTCGCCCTCACCGGCCCGCTCGCCGCCACCGCGCTGATCCACAAGCTGGCGGGCGAAATCTATGTCGAGCAACTTAACAAGAAGAACGGTTTGCTCGGCCGCCCGGTCGAATGGACCGTCAAGGATGACCAGTCCAAGCCCGACCTTGCGCGTACGCTTTACGAGCAGCTAATCACCGTCGACAAGGTCGACCTGTTGCTCGGACCTTACGCGACCGGCGCCATTCTCTCGGCCATGGGCGTCGCGCAACGCTACAACAAGATCCTCGTGCACCACACCTTCGGCATTCCCAGTCTCGCCAAGTACGACGGGCATTTCCCGACCTGGGCGATCGGCGCCGACGCCGCCACCACCTACCCGGGCACGCTGTTCGACGCGCTGGCCGCAGGGCCCAAGCCGCCGAAGACCATCGCCATCGTCACCAGCAAGTTCCCCTCGGTGCATTTCATGTCGGTGGGCGCGCGCGAAGTGGCGAAAAAACGCGGCCTGAAAGAAGTGCTTTATCTCGAGTGGGAGTTCGGCAACCGTGATTTCGGCCCGATCGCTGCGCGCCTGAAGGACGCCAACCCGGACTTCATCTGGGTCGGCGACATTGCACTCGAGGGCAACCTGCTGCTCGATGCGATGAAGAAAATAGACTATAAGGCTCCTCTTAACTCGCATCTGTATCCGGCGCCCGGCCCGCTGGCCAAGGCCCCCGAGGGCAATCTGGCGCTCGCCGCGACGATTTTCGAGCAGCATCCGCCGTTCACCACCAACGCCGGCACCGCCGAACTGGTGAAGATTTTCAACGAGCGTGCCGTCAAGGCAGGCCTGCCCGACACCACGGTGGAGACCCAGGCTGCGGCGTCGTTTGCCGCCTGGCAGGTGATCGAAGCCGCAGTAACGGCAACCAAGAGCCTCGATGACAAGGTGCTGGGTGATTGGCTGAAAAAGAACCAGGTCGATACCGTCCAGGGCAGGCTGCGATTCAACGGCCCGAACAACTACGGCGATGACCTGATGCGCGTGAAGCAGGTCCAGAACGGCAAATGGGTCGTTGTCTGGCCCAAGGAATGGGCGGCGCCCGGCGTCAAGCTGATCGCGCCGTGAGTGGCATGACCTTGCCCAGCCTGACGCTACTGGGGCAATCGATACTGTCCGGGTTGTTCATCGGCGCCCTTTACGGGCTGCTGGGCCTGGGGCTGAGTTTGAGTTGGGGCATGCTGCGCCAGATCAATCTGGCGCACTTCGCCCTGGCTTTTCTCGGCGCCTACCTGACCTACCAGCTCTCGAGCACGGCTGGTTTCGACCCGCTGCTTACCCTGCTGCTCGTCGCGCCGGGCTTTTTCGTGCTCGGCATGGCGATGCACTGGGTGTTCGCGCGCTTTGAGGTCAGTCCGTTCAATTCCTTGCTGGTGACCTTCGGCCTCACCGTCATCATCGAGAGCGGCATCCAGTGGATCTGGACCGCCGACTACCGCAAGCTCGAAACGCATTACGCCGATATCAAATACAAGATCGGTGTCCTCTATGTGCCGCTGCCCGAGTTGCTGACCCTGCTGATATCGGTAGCGCTCGCCGCCGGCACCTGGGCGGTGCTGCGTTACACCCATGTCGGCAAGGCGATGCGCGCGATGTCCGAGGACGCGGCAATGGCCTCGGCCTTCGGCGTCAATGAGCGCCTGTTGGCCCTGCTGCTGTCCGGTGCTTCTGCGGCATTTGCCGGCGTTGCCGGTGTCTGCCTCGCGCTGTCCTTCACGCTGGCACCGGCACAGATCTATACCTGGATCGGCGTGGTGTTCGCCGCAGTGATGATAGGCGGACTTGGCAACCCGCTCGGCCCGCTCATCGCCGGCATCGTCATCGGTGTGTCCGAGTCACTGACGATGGCGGTTACCGCGCCGGCCTGGGCACCGCTGGTGTCGTTCTCGCTGCTGATCCTGGTGTTGTTGTTCCGTCCGGGCAAGCTCTGACATGAACAGAAAAATAATCGCCGGCTTCATCATCGCGGCCGTGCTGCTGGGCGCGCTGCCGCTGCTCAAGCTGCCAGCCTTCTACGAGTCTTTCCTTTACCTCGTTTTCAGTTGGGTGGTGCTCGCCACGTCCTGGAACATCCTGTCCGGTTACTCGGGCTACTTTTCCTTTGGCCACGGTGCGTTCTTCGGACTCGGCATCTACACCACGGCGGTGCTCGCCGGCAAGTTCGGCTGGCCCTTCCTGTGGACGTTGCCGCTCGCCGCGGTGGTGCCGGCGCTGTTCGGGCTTGGCCTTGGCGCGGTGGTGTTCCGCGTACCCAGGTTGCGCGGCGAACTCTTTGCCCTGCTGACGCTGGCGGTCACTTTTGTCATCGCCACGATCATCCTCAACACGCCGATAGACGGCGGCCCCGGGGTCTATCTCTCGGCGGTGCCGGTGCCGGCGATCGGACCCTCGCCGTCGGCGACCTTTTACCTGCTCGCCCTGGCGCTCGCGCTGATAACGTTGTGGGCCGCCTACCAGATTTATTGTTCAAAGCTGGGCGCGGGCCTCTTTGCCATCCACGATGACGAGGATGTCGCCGAGGTGCAGGGCGTACCGACGCTGCGCTACAAGCTCGCCGCCTTCGGCATTTCCTGCGGCCTCGCCGGTGTGGCCGGCGGCATCCACGCCGTGTTCATTTCCTATGTCACCGTCGGCGAGGTGTTCAATATCGTGGTGCCGCTCAACGTCGTGCTGATGAGCGTGCTGGGCGGCTCGCGCCACTGGTTCGGTCCTGCAGTGGGCGCGACGGCGATCACCGCGCTGCTCTATGCCTTTACCGCCGGCGATTACGCCGTCGCCGGGCGCGCTGCGGTCGGCGTGATTCTGATCCTCGTCATCCTGTTCATGCCCGACGGCTTGTTCGGGCAGTTTCTGAAACGCATCAAGCGCTGGCGCAAGCTGCCGCCGCTACCCGTGGCGTCGGCGCCGGCGGTGATCAGCGCACGTGGCAAGGAGGGCGAAGTGTTGTTGCGCGCCGAGGGCATTTTCAAGGCCTTCAGCGGCGTGCAGGCGCTGGCCGGTGTTGACCTCGAATTGCGGCGCGGCGAGATTTTCGGCCTCGTTGGCCCCAACGGTTCGGGCAAATCCACCATGGTCAACGTCATCAGCGGCTTTTACAAGCCCACCGCCGGACGCATCATTTTTGAAGGCGCAGACCTGGCAAGCCTGCCGGCGCATCGCGCGGCGCAGGCCGGCATTGCCCGCACCTACCAGATCCCGCGGCCGTTCAAGCAACTGACGGTGCTAGAGAACGCAACCCTGCCGGGCATGTTCGGTACCGCGCGCCTGACACGTCAGGTGGCCGAACGCCAGGCCATGTACTGGCTCGAGTTCGTCGGCCTCGCCGAGCGCGCCCGCGCGCTGCCAACCGAGCTCAACCTGCACCAGCGCAAATTCCTCGAGCTCGCCCGCGCGCTTGCCTCGGCGCCGCGGCTGGTGCTGCTCGACGAGGTGCTGGCCGGCCTCACGCCATCGGAGATCAATAACGCCGTCACGCTGGTGCGCGAAATCCGCAACCGCGGGGCGACCATCATGTTCATCGAACACAACATGCGCGCCGTGCTCGAACTCACCGACAGGCTGATGGTGCTCAACTACGGCAAGGTCATCGCCTCCGGCGCGCCGCGCGAAGTCATGCGCGAGCCCGAGGTGGTCAGCGCCTACCTGGGGTCCGACTATGTCCAGCAATGACGCGCCGATGAAGCCCCTGCTCGAGGCGCAATCGCTCAATGTCAGCTATGGCGATGCGCCGGCGCTGTGGGATGTCTCCTTCACGGTGGGTGAGGGTGAGCTTGTTTCCATCGTCGGCCCCAATGGCGCCGGCAAGACTACCCTCGTCAACACCGTTGCCAGGCTGCAGCCCGTTCGCTCGGGCAAACTACTATTCCGCGGTGTCGATGCGACGCGGCTCTCGGCGCGCGAAATGTGCAACAGCGATGTCGCGCTCATCCCCGAGGGGCGCAAGCTTTGGGGCGGCATGACGGTGGAGGAAAACCTCGACATGGGCTGCTACCGCAAGGCGGCACGGCCTTTTCGGGACGAGGGCCTCGCGATGATTTACGCCATGTTTCCGATCCTGAAAGAGCGGCGCTGGCAGGCCGCCGGCACGCTCTCGGGCGGCCAGCAGCAAATGGTCGCCATCGGCCGTGCGCTGATGGCCCGGCCGAAGATACTGCTCATCGACGAGCCCTCGCTCGGCCTCGCGCCGGCGGTGGTGCAGCAGGTGTTCGAGGTGATACAGGACATCCACGCCGCCGGCATGTCCATCCTGCTGATCGAGCAGAATGCGGCGCGGGCACTCGCGGTGGCGCAGCGCGCCTATGTGCTTGAGGGCGGGCGCATCGTCTCCACCGGCCTGCCGGCCGACCTGATGAAGCAACCGCATATCCGCGAGGCCTACCTCGGCGAGAACGCGGCCTGAGCCTTCGTGGCGGCTGTCTGCCGGCCAATTCCCGCCCTCCAGTTCCCACCCGCCAATTCCACACCC